>NZ_JBIVUY010000009.1:0-388630 GCF_044757425.1 Streptomyces sp. NPDC091281
TCGACGCCTCCCTCCCCTACGCCTCCACCCTCTGCGGCGCCTGCTACGACGTCTGCCCCGTCGCCATCGACATCCCCGACATCCTCGTCCACCTCCGCGAACGCGTCGCCGACCAGGGCGGCCCCGGTCACCGGCTGGAGCACGCGGTGGTCCGGGCGGCGGGCGCGGTCCTGGACCGGCCCGCGCTGTACGAGGCCGCCCAGCGGACCGCCGCCGCCACCCGGCGCCTGCACCCCCGGCGGCTGCCCGGCCCCGGCGCGGGCGCCTGGAGCGCGGAACGGGACCTGCCCCGCGTGGCCGCCGAACCGTTCCGCACCTGGTGGCGCGCCAACCGCCCCACCGGGGAGCACCCGACCGGGGAACACCCGCACGCCGAGCCCCCTGACGGTGCGCACCCGACCGCCGAGCCCCCGACCGAGGAGCGCCCGTGACCAGCCGTGACACCGTGCTCGCCCGCGTCCGCGCCGCCCTGGCCGACGTACCGGACACCGAACGCCCCGAGGACGTGACCGTCCCCCGCGACTACCGGACCGCCCCCGCCCCCGGTCTGCCGCCGGACGGGCCGGCTGACGCACTGCCGGACGGGTTGGCGGACCTCCTCGACGACCGGCTCACCGAGTACCGGGCGCACGTGCACCGGTGCACGCCCGCCGAGCTGGCGGCGACCGTCGCCGCCGTCCTGGACCGGCAGCGGTCCCGCACGGTGATCGTCCCCGAGGGCCTGCCGCCGCACTGGCTCACCGCGACGACGGCCACCCTGCTCACCGACGACCCGCCGCTCGGTCCGGCCGCCTGCGACCGCGCCGACGCCGTCGTCACCGGATGCGCGCTGGCCGTCGCCGAGACCGGGACCCTCGTCCTGGACGGCGGCCCCGGCCAGGGCCGCCGCGTGCTCACCCTGGTCCCGGACCACCACGTGTGCGTCGTACGCGCCCCCGAGCAGGTCGTCGCCTCCGTCCCCGCCGCGCTGGCGCGGCTCGTCCCGCACCGGCCGCTGACCTGGATCTCCGGCCCGTCCGCCACCAGCGACATCGAACTCGAACGCGTCGAGGGCGTGCACGGCCCCCGCCGCCTCGACGTCGTCCTCGTCCAGCCCTGAACCCTAGGCCGTGTCCCAGCCGCCGCCGACCTCCCCGAGGTGAGACGCCCTTGCCGCCCGAACCCGCGCGCCCGGCCCCCGGCCGCGTCACCTGGCCCCCGCCCGAACTCGCCGTACCGCCCGCGCACCTGCCCCCGACCCCGCCCGTCACCGGCCCCGACGGCGTCCGCCGTCACGACGGACTGAGCTACGCCACCACCTCCGGCTACCGCGCCCGCCTGCTGGACCTCGCCGTCCCCCCGGCCGCCCGGCCCCCGGCCGTCGTGCTCTGGGTCCACGGCGGCGCCTGGATGGAGGGCGACCGGCGCCACCCGCCGCCCACCGTCAGCGCCGACCTCCTCTTCGGGTCCGTGCTGCGCGCCGGTCTCGCCGTGGCGACCCTCGACTACCGGCACGCCCGCGAAGCCCCCTTCCCCGCCCAGCTGCACGACGTGAAGGCCGCCGTCCGCTACCTCCGCCACCACGCCGACCGGCTCGGCGTCGACGGCCGGCGGATCGGCGTGTGGGGGGAGTCGGCGGGCGGCCATCTCGCCGCGCTCGCCGGACTGACCGGCACGGCCGACCCGTGGCTGGAGGGCACGGAAGGCGTCACCGAGGGCGACTCCGCGGTGGCGGCCGTCGTGGACTGGTACGGCATCACCGACGTCGCCGACCTGCTGCCGGACGACCCCGGCCCCCTGGACCCCTACGCCACCCTGCTGGGCGGCGCCGACCCGGCCGACCCCGGCGCCTTGGCCCGGCGGGCGGTCGCGGCCGGGCCCGTCGCGTACGTGCGCGGGGCGGCGCCGCCGTTCCTCCTCATGCACGGCACCGACGACACCCTCGTCCCCTACGCGCACAGCGCGCGCCTCGCGGCCCTGCTGCGCGCCGAGGGCAACGAGGCGGACCTCGTCCCGGTCCCCGGCGCCGAGCACATCTTCCTCAACGCCGACGTCGCGCCGCTGGTCGCGCGAAGCGTCGCGTTCCTCGCCCGGCACCTGAGCGAGGCGCCCGCCCCGGAGACGGTCCCATGAACTGATGAAGCGTCAATTAAACGATGATGCAAGGGAATTGGGGTGAAGTCTTGCATCTCCCCGTGGTTCGACAGCGGTTCCCCCGGGCATGATGGCTCCCTGCCGCACGGCGACCGCTTCCGGGGGGAACCACCATGCTGTCCACGGTCATTCGGGATGTGCCCAGCACGATGTTCGCGCACGTGCTCGGCGCGAAGGGGGTCGCGGTGGTGACCGTCACCCACCGCGTCCAGCAGCTTCCGGCGCGGCCCGCGCGGGGCAGCGCCGGCACCGGCTTCGTCTGCGCCACCTGCGGGAAACGCTTCCGGGTGACGCTGCACAGCAGCGCCGCCACGGTCCGGCGGCGCGTCACCTACCTGCTCCTCGGTCTCCTCTTCCTCGCGCTCGCCGCGTTCCTGCTCTGGCTGACCTTCGCCGTCGGCATCCAGCCGGACGGCCCGGAGGACCTCGACTACGACACCGACACCGCGTCCTGGATGCCGTACACCGGGCTCAGCGGCTTCTTCGCACCCGTCCTCGGCCTGACCTTCCTCCTCCTGGCCCGCAAGTACGACGGTGTCGCCAAGCTCCGCCGCGTCGACGCCGACGGAGCGCCCTCCGTCCTCACCGAGGGGCACAAGCTGATGTCCTGACTGTCCGGGGGAGCCGCCGGGCCGACGTCAGCCCGCGAGGTCGCCGAGCAGGGCCCAGGTGCGGCGGCGGTCCGCGTCCCCGGCGAGGTCGGTGCCGGAGAACACCACCTCCGTGGCCCCGGCGTCCCGGTAGCGCCGGATCTCCTCGGTGACGGTCCGCTCGTCGCCGATCACCGCGACCTCACCGGCCCGCCGCGCGCCGGACAGGTCGACCACGCGCGCGTAGGACGGGATCTGCTCGTAGAAGGCGAGCTGTTCGGTGGCCTTCGCGCGGACGGCGTCGACGTCGTCGGTGACGACGCCGTGCACCAGCGCGACGATCCGCGGCGCGGGCCGTCCGGCCGCCTCCGCGGCCCTGGTCAGCGCCGGGACGATGTGCTCGGCCAGCGCGCGCGGCCCGGCCAGGTAGGGCAGGATGCCGTCCGCCAACTCGCCGCTTGCGCGTAGCGCCTGAGGTCCCATGGCCGCCACCAGCAGCGGCACCCCGCCCTCCGCGCCCGGTACCTGCGCGGGCACGGGGGTGGTCGCGGTGATCAGTTCGCCGTGGAAGTCGGCGGTGCCGGTCTCGGTCAACTGCCGCAGCGCGGTGAGGAATTCACGCAGCCGGGCGACGGGCCGCTCGAAGGGGAGGCCGAAGCCGCCCTCGGTGAGGAACTTGGTGCCGAGGGCCAGCCCGAGGTGGTAGCGCCCGTGAGTGGCCGCCTGCGCGGTGCGGGCCGCGCTCGCCACCGTCAGCGGATGCCGGCCGAACACCGGGATCGCCGAGGTGCCGACCTGGAGCGCGGGCACCTCGCGGCCCACGATCGCCGCCAGCAGCGGCGAGTCCGCGCCGAAGGTCTGCCCGAACCAGGCCGACCGCAGCCCGGCCTCCGCCGCCTCCCGGGCGAGCCGTACGGAGGCGTCGATCTGGTTGTCGGTGTCGATCGCGTGGAGCGCTACGCCGAGAGTCATGTCCAGGCGAACGAGCGGTGCCGGGGCGCCCATTCCGGGTTCCGTGTGACAGTCACCTGTCGGCGGTGTGTCGTCGACGCGACGTGTGTGAACGGGTGTTGCGCCCCCGTGGCCGGACCGGCGCCGGTCCGCCCCGGTCAGTAGTCGCGCCACTCGTCCAGCACGTACTCCAGCACGGCCGGGTCCATCAGCGTGCTGGGCCGGACGTCCTGCCGTCTGCGGTCCACCGGGAACACCGTTGCCGCCTTCAGCACCGCGTCGTCCAGGTAGCGCAGCGGCGGCGCGTCCGGGGCCAGCCGCAGCGCAGGCGGTGTGCGGGTGCCGGGCGCGGCCAGGACGTAGCCCCAGTTGCCGAAGCTCGGCACGTCGACCTGGAAGGCGGTCGTCGCGTACCCCGCCTCCTCGACGGTGCGGGCGATCGACCAGAACGTCTTCGGCGCGAAGAACGGCGACCCGCTCTGCACCATCACCCGGCTCCGCGGGGTGAGGACCTGGTTCAACAGCCCGTAGAACTCGACGGAGTACAGCTTGGCGAGGGCCGCCGTGTCCGGGTCGGGGAAGTCGACGATCACGGCGTCGTACCGGCCGCGCGCGTCCCGCAGCCAGTTGAAGGCGTCCTCGTTGACCACCGTCACCCGCGGGTCCTCCAGCGACCGGTCGTTGAGATCGCGCAGCGGCCCGAACTCCCGTGCCAGCGTGGTCATCGCGGGGTCCAGCTCGACCAGCGTCACCCGCCGCACGTCGTCGTAGCGCAGCACCTCGCGCAGCGCCAGCCCGTCGCCGCCGCCCATGATGAGGACGTCACCGCGGGCGCCCGCGAGCACCGGGTGCACCAGCGACTCGTGGTAGCGGTACTCGTCGACCGAGCTGAACTGGAGGTCGCCGTTGAGGAAGAGCCGCAGGTCCGGCTTCCCGGTGAAGGCGGTCGACCGGGTGACGACGATCTCCTGGTACGGCGTCGTCTCCGCGTGCACGATCGGGTCCCGGTACATCTGCTGACGGGCCGTCACCTCCAGGTCGTCCGCCAGCGCGTACGCCGTGCCGAGCACCCCGAGCACCACCGCCGCGAACGCCAGCAGCCCGTACCGCGTCCGCCGCCTCGTCCGCCGCCGGAAGATCACCAGCACGACCAGCACGCCCGCCACCGCGTTGACCGCGCCCACCACCAGCGCGCCCTTCAACTGGCCGAACGTGGGCAGCAGGAGCAGCGGGAAGCAGAGCCCACCGACCAGCGCCCCGATGTAGTCGACGGCGAACATGTCGGCGACGGCGCTGCCCGCCTCCTGCCGCCGGATGCGCTGCAACAGCGTCATCAGCAGCGGGATCTCCGCCCCGATGAGCAGCCCGACCAGCAGCGCGACCACGATCATCGCGGGGGTGTAGACCCGCAGCCAGGCGAAGGCCGCGTACAGCACTAGCACGGACAGCCCGCCGACCAGCGCGAGCGCCCCCTCGACCAGGGCGAACGCGCCGACCGGGCGGTGCCGCAGAGGCTTCGCGGCGAGCGATCCGATGCCCATCGCGAAGACCATCACCGAGATGACCACCGACGTCTGGAGCACCGAGTTGCCGATGAGATAGCTGCCCAGCGCGGTGAGCGCCAGCTCGTACACCAGCCCGCAGGCCGCGCAGAGGAAGACGGAGAGCAGCAGCAGGAAGCGCGCGCCCCGGCCGAACCCGTCCGCCACGGGAAGCCCGGAACGGCCGGGCGGTTCGGCCGGGCCGACCGGGGCGGCGGTGGCGGGGCCGTCGGCCGTGCCGGGCAGGGGAGTGGTGCCGGTGGTCATGACGCGAGGAGCCTAGGAGAGGGCCGCGCCGACCATGGCGGCGGTCCCCAGGTACATGCCCGCCTGGACCCAGGCGGCGGGGTGCGGACGGCCGTCCTCGTCGTCGAACACGGTCGCGCCCATCCGGCCCGGCGTGAGGACCCCGATCACGATGCCGACCACGGTCATCACGAGGACGCCCGCCAGGCCGTACAGCAGGGTGCTCACCAGGCCGTGGCCGAGGCCCTGTTCGGACTCGCTGGCGCGGATCGCCTCCATGACGACCAGGCCGACCGCGAGGGACTGACTGCCCAGCAGGACGGCCGCGCCCCGGTTGCGGTCGGCCCACACCACGTGGAAGAGCTTCCCCGGCGTGACGAGGTCGAGGGCGAGGAAGCCGGCGGCCATCACCACGAGGCCCACCACTCCGTAGAGCAGGGCCTGGCCGGTCGACTCGAAGATCTCGGTCACTGCGTTGCCTTTCTGGACGGCGTCGTCGTCAGGGTCGGGGGGAGAACAGCGGTCCGCGGAAGCGGAACGGGGCCCGGCGGGGCGTCACTTGCCCGAGCCGGGCCCGCCGCCGCGGAAGCTGTCGCCGTCCGGGTCGGGCCAGTTCGTCAGGTAACTGCTGTGGCGCCGGTAGCCGTTGCGGTAGTCCTCGATCTCGATCCGGCTGCCGCCGCCGTACGGCGTCACGGTGACCATGTCGTCGCGGTACCGCAGGAACTGCGAGGTGCCGCCGCTCGTCCGGTCCAGGGCGCGGCGGTGACCGTGGATGGCGTCCGCGACCCGGGCGGGAGCCGTGGCCGGGGCGAGCCAGTAGCTGCCGATCCCGCCGTCCTTGCGGTACTCCTTGCCGATCCAGCCGCGCGGCACCGCGTTGCCGCCACCGCCCCCGCCGGAGGAGCAGGCGGCGAGCAGGAACACGGCCAGCGCCGCCGCCAACGCCCCGCGCAGCAACCGGACATGCGCCGGCCCGGCGGGCGTCGGCCGGGTGTTCGTCAGCGGGGCGCGCTCCACTCGGGCGCTCTTCATCGGGCCTCCAGCCGGGGGCGCGCCCCCGCGGTCCGCGCCGGGACGCGCAGGGTGCGGGGGAGCGCGACGTGTGCCGCCGTGCGGGGCGTCCCGCCCGGTGTCCGTGCCGCCCGGGAACGGCGTCCCCGGGGACCGACCGGTGGGCGCGGGCGCCGACGGACAGCGGCATGCACGTGGGACCCCCCGGTCAGATCTTGCTATGAGCGGCGCCGAGTATCGCACATACGGCGTACAGGGTCCGAGAGCCGGTGACGGACCGGATCGTTCCGCCGCCATACCCCTGTGACGCACGCCACTCCACGGTGCGGGAACTCGGCGCGGGCTCCGTCCGACGTCTGGGGCGGCACTTCCCGCGGCCGTCCGGTACCCCGCCGGCCGGCCGTCCCGCGCGACGAGAGGTGGAGACCCGGTGACGCACGCCCCCCGACCTTCCTCGCCGTCCCGTCCGGCGGCCCCGTGACGGGCCGCGCGGTGGCGACCCGGTCCGCCGGACGCGCCGCGGCCCCCTCCGGCGCCGCGGACGGCGGACCGATCTGCCGAAGACCCCGGCGGCGGCCGGGGCCCGGATGCGAAGATGAGGCGCCATGACTGCCGGGTGGGGAACGCGCACACTGCGGGCCGCGATGTTCGCGGCCGTCTGCGTGCTGCTCGCCGCCCTCGGCCACGCCCTGATGTCCGAACGCCAGGTGCCCGCGGCGGCGTTGGCTGCCGCACTGGCCGTCACCGCGGCCGTCGGCTGGGCCCTCGCCGCACGCGAGCGCGGACCCGTCCTCGTCGTGACGGTCGTCGTCGCCGCCCAGACCGCGCTGCACACGGCGTTCTCCTACGCCCAGTCGGCGACCGGCGACGGCACCCCCGCCCCGGCCCCCGACGCCGCGGGGACCGCGCTGAACCCCCTGCGCGCCATGTCCGTGCCCTCCCTGCCGGACGCCACGTCCGAGCCGATGCCGATGCCGATGGGGCACATGGGCCACATGAGTCACCTCGGCGGCGCGGACGGCGGGCCCGGATCGTCCTTCGGCATGCTCGCCGCCCACCTCCTCGCCGCCCTGCTGTGCGGACTCTGGCTCGCGTACGGCGAGCAGGCCACGTTCCGCATCCTGCGCGCCGTCGCCGCGCGGCTCGCCGCCCCGCTGCGGCTGCTGCTCGCCCTGCCGGTCCCGCCGGACCGCCCGCGCGTCCGCGCCCGCCGCCACCGCGCCGACCGGGCGCCGCGGCTCCTCCTCGTCCACGCGATCACCTCTCGGGGCCCGCCCCACGGGACCGCTGCCGCCTGACGGCAGCCGGTACCACCGGGGCCGCCCCCGCGCGCCCCGGGTCACGGCCGTCCCCGCGTCCCCGACGCGCACGGCCTCTCCCCTCACCGGACCCGCCCGTGCCGCGCGCGCCCGCCCGCGCATACCGGCGTCCCCGCGCGCGCCACCGCGGCTCCGGATGACCCGAGAAGGACACCAGGTGATCACTTCTGCCCCGCTCGTCTCCCCGGACGCCTGCGGAAAAGGCGGTACGGCGGTCTCGGCCGACGAGTCGATAACCGCGTGGGCGCTCGCCGCCCGGACCGGTGACGCGGTGGCGGTCGAGCGGTTCGTCCGCGCGCTCCACCGCGACGTGCACCGCTACGTGGCCCACCTCTGCGCCGACCCGCAGGCCGTCGACGACCTCGCCCAGGACACGTTCCTGCGCGCGCTCGGCAGCCTGCACCGGTTCGAGGGCCGCTCCTCCGCCCGCGCCTGGCTGCTGTCCATCGCCCGCCGCGCGGTGATCGACAGCTACCGGTACGCGGCGGCCCGGCCCCGGCTGTCCGACACCGCGGACTGGCAGCTCGCCGTCGAACTCGCCCAGCCGCGCGGCCTGCCGGGCTTCGACGACGGCGTCGCCCTCCTCGACCTGCTGGCCTGCCTGCCCGAGGAACGCCGCGAGGCCTTCGTCCTCACCCAGCTCCTCGGCCTGCCCTACGCGGAGGCCGCCGAGGTCAGCGACTGCCCCATCGGCACGGTCCGCTCCCGCGTCGCCCGCGCCCGCACCGCCCTGCTGGCCCTGCTCGACGACGCGGAGCGGCCCGCCGCCACCGAGCCCGCGCCGCGGGCCGCCGCCCCGGCGCTGGTCGCCTGAGCCTCCGGGGCCGGGCGCGCGCCACGGGACGGCCGCGCGCCCGGCCGGTGCGCAGGGCACGCCCACCGGGCGACGGGGGCGACGGGGGTGCAGGGTGACGGGGGTGCCCGGCGGGGCCGCGCGGGGGAGTGGCACGCTGGCGCACGTGACGGAACCGAACACCCTCCGGGCCCACCTGCACCAGGCCGCCACCGGCATCCTGGAGCGCGTCCCCGAGCGGCTGCGACCCGAGATCTACGTCCTGGCGTTCAACGTCTGGCGCGTCGACGCCGACCACCGCCGCCCGTACGTGGACATCGGCCACAACACCGAGAGCCGGTACGCGCGGGCCTGCGCGGAGACCGATCCCCAGGAGGCCCGCTGGAACTACGCCTACTGGCTCCTGGAGGGCTTCGAACGGCTCGGCGGTGTCCCCGAGGACCCGCTCGGCGGCCCGCTCTTCGAGGCGGAGGCCCGCGCCCTCGGCCTCTGGTACGACGGCGCGTCCGACCTCGGCCGCGTGCTCGGGGACGACGTGCTCCGTGAGCGGTCCGCCCGGCTGCACGGCCACTTCCAGGACGCCGTCGTCACCCTCGCCCGCGACCTCCACGCGAGCTGCGCCGTCGAGCGGGCCTTCGGCCGCCCCCTGCCCGTGGTCGTGTTCGACATGGACTGTCCCGGCTGGGAGGAGGAGGCCACCGCGGCCGCCAACCCGGCCGGGCTGATCCGCGACTTCCTGGCGTGAACCGCGCCGCGGCTCACGCCGTCGGCGGCTCGCTGATGTTGACCATCCACGGGATGCCGAACCGGTCCGTGCACATGCCGAAGACGTCGCCCCACATCTGCCGCTCCAGCGGCACCGACACCTCGCCGTCGGCGGACAGCCGCTCCCAGTAGCCGCGCAGCCCGGCCGCGTCGTCCCCGCTCAGGCTGACCGAGAAGGCGTTGCCGGGCACGTGCTCCGTGCCGGGCGGGACGTCGGCGCCCATCAGGGTGAAACCGGCCGGGGTCTCCAGCATCCCGTGCATCACCTGCCCGGCCTCCGGCGCGTCCGGCTGCCCGAAGTCGCCGTAGGTGTGCACCAGCAGCTCGCCGCCGAAGACGTCCTGGTAGAACTCCAGGGCCGCGCGGGCGTCGCCGCCGAAGCTGAGATACGGGTTGAGGCGCGAGGCCATGACCACCTCCGGGAACGGGACGGGGACCGGACGCCCGCACCGTAACGCGGGGAGACGGCCACGGCCTGTCGGGCGACGCACCGTGACACGCCCGGCGGCCCGCCGGGCAACACGCCACCGGACGGCGCATACCCGAGGCCCGCCGACCCGTTGAGCCTATGGTCCGCTTTATGACGAAATACCATATCGCGTACCTCGCGTGCACCGCCGCCGTCGTCGGAGCCGGTCTCGGCGCGGCACCCTCCTCCGCCGCGGGCCACCACACCCACGTGGTCCGGCCGGGGCAGTCGATCCAGCAGGCCGTGGACGCCGCCGCACCCGGCGACACCGTCCTCGTCACCCGCGGCACCTACCGGGAGAGCGTCACCGTCACGACGCCCCGGCTCACCCTGCGCGGCCTGGGCCCCGGCGTGGTGATCGAACCGGGCGCGACCCCCGCGACGACCGCGACCGCCGCCACCCCCGCGACCGGCGCCGCAAGGGTCGCCGCCGACTGCGCTTCGAGCGGCAACGGCGTCTGCGTGGTCGGCACGAAGGCGAACCCCGTCGAGGGCGTCACCCTCTCCTCCCTCACCGTCACCGGGTTCACCAAGTCCGGCGTGCACGCGTACGCCACCGACGGCCTGAACGTCCGCAACGTGACCGCCGTGAAGAACGGCGTGTGGGGCATCGCCCAGGAGGCCTCCACCCGCGGCGTGTTCCGCGGCAACACCGCCCGCGACAACGGCGACGCGGGCCTCTTCCTGGCCAACACCGTGACCGAGGAGGAGGGCGCCACCGACACCCTCGGCACCCGCGTCGAACGCAACCGCCTCGAGGGCAACCGCATCGGCGTCACCGTCCGGCGGCTGCGCAACCTCACCGTCGAGGACAACCGCGTCACCGGCAACTGCGCGGGCGTCTTCCTCGTCGGCGACGAGAACAAGCCCAAGGCGGGCGCGGTCACCGTCGCCGCGAACACCATCGTCGCCAACAACAAGTCGTGTCCCAAGACCGCCCGCCTGGACGCCCTCCAGGGCTCCGGCATCGTCCTCACCGGCACCGAGGACGCCCTCCTGACGGACAACGAGATCCACGACAACGCCGGGAACTCCCCCCTCTCCGGCGGCATCGTGCTGCTCAAGAGCTTCGTCGGCGCCACCAGCGACCGCAACCGCGTCAGCGACAACCGCCTCAGCGGCAACGTCCCCGCCGACCTCGTCGACCAGAGCCCCGGCAAGGACAACACCTTCCAGGGCAACACCTGCGCCCTGTCCCGGCCCGCGGGCCTGTGCTGACGAGCCGTACACCGACACACCCCCGCACACACACGACGTCACCGACCCAGGAAGGCGGACGTATGACGACCGCAGAAACCGCCCCCGCCGCCGCGGCCCCCGCCCCCGCCGGGTCCGCCCCCATGCCCTCGATGCGCCTGCGCGAGCTGGTGTTCGGCGCGGCCTGCGCCGCCGCCCTGCGCGCCGCCGCCCGCCTCGGCGTCGCCGACGCCCTCGGCGAGCGGCCCGTCGCCGTCGAGGACCTCGCCGCCGCCGTGAAGACCGAACCCAAGCCGCTGCGCCGCCTGTTGCGCGCCCTCACCTGCTACGGCGTCTTCACCGAGCTGCCCGACGGCACCTTCGCCCACACCGACATGTCCCGCCTGCTGCGCGAGGACGACCCGCACAGCCTGCGCGCCATCACCCTGTGGTGCACCGAGCCGTGGACCTGGGACGCCTGGCCGAAGCTGGACGAGGCCGTCCGCACCGGCCACAACGTCGTCGAGGACCTCTACGGCAAGGAGTTCTTCACCTGGCTCAACGAGGACGCCCCCGAGTCGGCCGTCGTCTTCAACCGCGCCATGACCACCTCCAGCTCCCAGTCCGCGCGCGACGTCGCCGACTTCCTCGACCTGTCGGGCGCCGGCTCCGTCGCCGACATCGGCGGCGGCCAGGGACACGTCGTGGCCAGCCTGATGGAGAAGTACCCGGCGATCCGCGGCACCCTCCTCGACCTGCCCCGCGTCGTCGAGAACGCCGACCCCCGGCTGCGTCCCGGCGGCGCGCTCGCCGACCGGGTCACCGTCGTCCCCGGCGACTGCCGCGTCGACATCCCCGTCCGGGCCGACGTGTACGTCATCAAGAACATCCTGGAGTGGGACGACGAGAGCACCGCCCGCTGCCTGCGCAACGTCATCGACGCGGGCGGCCCCGGCACCCGCGTCGTCGTCATCGAGAACCTCGTCGACAACTCGCCGTCGATGCGGTTCAGCACCGCCATGGACCTGCTGCTCCTGCTCAACGTGGGCGGCGCCAAGCACACCACCGAGAGCATGCTCGGCCGCCTCACCGCCGCCGGTCTCGTCGTGAACGACGTCCGGCCGGTCAACCCCTACCTGCACGCCTTCGACTGCGTCGTCCCGGCCTGACCCACCGCCGACGACCCGGCCACCCCCGCACGACCCCGTGAACCACCGGTGGCCGGGTCCGCGACGCTCTCGCGGACCCGGCCACCGGTGGCGCGCGGCGCCTCACCCGCGGGCGTCGCGCTCCCAGACGTAGAAGCGGTTCGCCATCGCGTCCTTCGGCGACCGCCACGTCTGCGGGTCGTACGCCCGGACGTACGCCGTCAGCTTCTCGCTGATGTCGCGGAACTCCGGGTGCCCGACCGCCTTCTGGATCGCCTCGCCCGGATCGCGCTCCGACTCGATCAGGTGCATGTAGATGTCGTCGAACTGGAAGAGGCTGCGCCGGGTCACCCCGATGAGGTGCGGCAGCTCCCCCCGGTCCGACTCCGCGAACAGCTTCGCGATGTCCGGGGCGGACCCCGGCGCCATCCGCGCGACGATCAGTTCCTGGTGCGTCATCCTGCTCTCCTGTCCCGTTGCCTCGGCCCGCTGCCGGTCACCACGCTCGGCCGGACCGCGTCAGTCGGCGAGGCTCGGCACGGGCTGCTGCTCCCGCGCGGCCTGCTCGATGCGGTCCCGGATCAGCGCCAGCTGGACCTTGGAGTTCCGGTTGATGTTGTCCGTCATCCAGTCGTCGTCGACCGGCGCCTCGGGCTTCATCGAGAAGTCCTGCGTCCACACCATCCGCACGCCGCCCGGCACTTCCTCGTACCGCCAGCGGATGTTCATGTAGGCGAAGGGCCCGGTCTCCACGCGGCGGGCGTCGACGCTGAGCGTCCTGCGGTCGGCCTCCCGCTCGGAGACCCAGCTCCACACCTTGCCGTTGTCGTCCGGGTGCATGGTGAGCCGGAACTTCGTCCGGGCGCCCTCCTGCTCCAGGATCTCCGCGGAGGCGTACTCGCTGAACAGGTTCGGCCAGTTCGCGACGTCGTTGGTCAGGTCCCAGACCAGGTCCAGCGGCGCGGCGATGGTGATCTCGTTCTCGGTGTGTCCGCTCATGTCACGCCCCCGCCAGGAGAGCGCTGTTGACCAGGTCCAGGAACTCCCGCGGCGACCTGCTGCGTTCCGCGTCCGGCGGCATCGGCGTGTCGTAGCGGTTCTCCAGCTCGCCCACGATGCCCAGCAGACCCAGGGAGTCGACGCCCAGGGTCTCGAAGGCGACGCCGGGGTCGCGTTCCAGGTCGGCCGGGGCGACGGTGACGCCCACCGACTTCCTCATCAGCTCGGACAGTTCCTCGACGGTGATGCGGTTGCTCATGCGGTCTCTCTCCTTCTGTTCTCTGTGCCGTCCCGGTCCGCTACGCGGGACCGGACGCGCCGTGCCGCAGCACCAGCGCCGCGTTCGACCCCATGAGGCCCCGGCTGAGGACCAGCGCCGTGCGCAGCTCCGCGGGCCGGGCCCGGCCGGTGACCAGGTCGAGGTCGAGGTCGTCCCGCGTGTCGAAGACATGCGGGGTGGGCGGGACCAGCCCGTGTTCCATGGCCAGCACCGCCGCCGCCGTGTCCAGCACCGGCGCCGCGCAGTAGCCGCGCCCGAAACCGGACTTGGGGGCCGTCACCGGCACCCGGCGGCCGTGCGCGCCGAGCGCGTCGGCCAGGGCCAGCGCCTCGGCCCGGTCCGCGTCCGGCACGCCGAGCGCGTCCGCGAAGACCACGTCGATCTCCTCCGGCGCGCACTCCGCCTCCGCCAGCGCCGCCCGGATCGCCTCCGCGAGGCCCGCGCGGGACAGGTCCCAGCGGGAGGCGCCGGTGAACGTGGCCGCGTGCCCGGCGATCGTCGCCCGCGCCCGCGCCCCGCGTCGCCGGGCGGCCTCCTCGGCCTCCACCACGAACATCGCGCCGCCCTCGGCGGGCACGAACCCGCAGGCCGCGTCGGTGAACGGGCGGTAGGCGCGGGCCGGGTCGGCCTCGGTGCTCAGCTCCGCGTACCCGAGCTGGCACACCACCGAGTACGGCGCGAGCGGCGCCTCGGTCGCCCCGGCCACGATGACGTCGGTCCCACGGCGTACCGCCCGTGCCGCGTGCGCCACGGCGTCCAGGCCGCCCGCCTCGTCGGAGGCGACGACCGAGCAGGGGCCCTTGAAGCCGCGCCGGATCGAGATCTGGCCGGTGCTCGCCGCGTAGAACCAGGCGATCGACTGGTACGGCCCGACGAACCGGCTGCCCTTGCCCCACAGCTGCTGGAGCTCGCGCTGACCGAACTCGCCGCCGCCGGACCCGGCCGCGGTGACCACACCCACGCCGTACGGCTCGTCGCCGGTGTCGGCCTGCCCGAGCCGGGCGTCGGCCAGGGCGTGGTCGGTCGCCGCGAGCGCGAAGTGCGTGAAGCGGTCGGTCTGCACGAGGTACCGCTCCTCGACCGACGCCGTCGGCTCGAAGTCGCGGATCTCGCCCGCCACCCGCAGCGGCAGGTCCTCGCAGCCCTCGCGGGTGACCCGGTCGAGGGCGCTGAGGCCCTCCTGGGTCGCCTTCCAGAAAGCGTCGGTGCCGACGCCGTTGGGCGCGACCACACCGATCCCGGTGACGACGGCGCGCCCCGGTCGGGTCCTGGTCATCGTGTGTTCTCCCTCCGCCGGTTGAGGACCACCGCCGACTGGAACCCGCCGAACCCGCTGCCCACGGAGAGCACGCTGTCCAGCTTCCGTTCCCGCGCCTCGCGCGGCACGTAGTCCAGATCGCACTCGGGGTCGGGGGTGGTGTAGTTCGCGGTGGGCGGCACCACCTGGTGCTCCAGGGCCAGCACACAGGCCACGACCTCGATCGCGCCGATCGCGCCCAGCGAGTGGCCCACCATCGACTTGATGGAACTCATCGGCGTCGCGTAGGCGTGCTCGCCCAGCGTCCGCTTCACGGCGGCCGTCTCGTGCCGGTCGTTCTGCTTGGTGCCCGAGCCGTGCGCGTTGACGTAGTCGATCCCGGTCGGGTCGGTGCGCGCGTGGTCGAGGGCGTGCTCGATGGCCCGCGCCATCTCCAGGCCCTCACTGGTCAGCCCGGTCATGTGGTAGGCGTTGCCGAAGGTGGAGTAGCCGCCCAGCTCGCAGTAGATCCGCGCGCCGCGCGCCTTCGCGTGCTCCAGCTCCTCCAGCACGAGGACGGCGCCGCCCTCGCCCATCACGAACCCGTCCCGGTCGGCGTCGAACGGCCGCGACGCGTGCGCCGGGTCGTCGTTGTTGCACGACGTGGCCTTGATCGCGTCGAAGCAGGCCATCGTGATGGGGGAGATGGGGGAGTCCGAGGCGCCCGCGAGGACGACGTCCGCGCGGCCCTCCTCGATGGTGTGCAACGCGTACCCGACCGCGTCCAGGCCCGAGGTGCAGCCCGTCGACACCGTCTGCACCGGGCCGCGCGCCTCGAACCGCTCCGCCACCGTCGCGGCGAGGGTGGCCGGGGTGAACGCCCGGTGCAGGTCGGGCCGGGCCCGGGTGGGGTCGACGTCCCAGCGCTCGCCGCCGTGGCTGACGAGCACGTAGTCGTTCTCCAGCCGCGTGGTGCCGCCGACGGCGGTGCCCAGCGACACCCCGACCCGCCACGGGTTCTCCCGGCCGAGGTCGAGCCCGGAGTCCTGGACCGCCTCGGCGCCCGCGACCAGCGCGAACTGGATGTAGCGGTCGCTGCGGGCGGTCTGCTCGGCGTCCAGGCCGTACGCCGCCGGGTCGAAGTCGCACTCGGCCGCGATCCGCGACCTGAGACCCGACGGGTCGAAGAAGGTGATGCCCCGCGTCGCGGTCCGCCCGTGGGAGAGCAGGTCCCAGAACGCCGGCACCCCTATGCCGCCCGGGGCGACCACACCTATGCCGGTGACCGCCACCCGCCGGGTCATGAGCCGGCCTGCCGTCGTCCGGCCGCCCGGACCGCTCCGCCGTGCGCCCCGGCGGGCGCGCCGTCGGCCGCCACCGCCTGCGGGACGGCGTCGGGCACGAACGGGATCGCGTCCTCCTCCGTGTCGACGTGGCCGAGGGGCGGCGTCGGCGCCAGCGGGCCGAGGTGGAACACCATCCGCGCCTCGACCTTGCCGACGTTGCGGAACCGGTGCCGCATGTTCTTGGGGATCATCAGCCCCTGCTCCGGCTGGAGCGCGAACGGCTCCCCGTCGAGGTCGACCTCCAGCTGACCGCACACCACGTACACGAACTCCTCGGAGTACGGGTGGTAGTGCTCGCCGATGCGGTCGCCCGGCTCGATCAGGGCCAGGCCCATGAAGCCGCTGGTCGAGCCGACCGTGGCCGGGGTGAGCATGGCGCGCAGGTCGCCGCCGCGCCGGGTGTTGGGCTCGACCTCGCTGAGGTCCACGATTCTGGGACGGGATGAGATCACGACGTAGCTCCGTTTCGTGTGCTGGTGCGGCCGGGCGCCCCGCGCCCGCCTGCCGGGGATCGGGCGGTGCGGACGGCTCAGGCGTCGGGCGCCCGGCGGTCGGTGACGAGGTCCATACGGGCGAGGTCGAGCAGCCGGGGCGCCGAGCCGTCGCGCAGCGCGTCCGGGTCGGCGGTGAAGGCGTTCCCGTCGAGCAGCCCCGTCAGCTCCGCCGAGCGGGCCGGGTCGGTGAGACCGAGGACGGTGCCGGGGTCGATGGCGATGCCGCCGCGCACGTCGATCAGCCGCATCACGATGTCGTCGCGCTGGAAGATCGTGCTGCGCAGCACCGGGCTCGTCGGGTCGTCCGCCGCCCGCTCGTCCTGCTGGGCGAGGAGTTCCGCCAGCCGCAGCCCCTTGTTCTCGCGGGCCGGGTAGTACAGCGCGTGCCGGACGACGTCCGCGCCGGACTCGCCCGCCGAGACGTGGTGCACGGCCGGCAGGGCGGCGCGGGTGAAGAACACCCGGGCGGACTCGGGGTCGTCGAGGTCGCGGTCCTGCTCCAGGTACGGGTTGATGGCCTCCTCGACCGCCCGCACCTCGGGCTGGCGGGCGACGTGCCGCAGCGCCGCGAGGAGGTCGCCGCGGACCTCGATGGCGCGCACCACCCGGTTGCCGTGCATGAACAGCGAGGTGCGCAGCAGCCGCGTCTGGTCGTCGACGTGCGGCTCGGGCGAGGCGTAGTCGGAGAGGATCTTCGCGACCTTCTCCTCGGTGCCCGGCCGGACGGTGAAGGTGATGGCGTGCCGGATGACGCCGTCGCCGATGCGCGGGGACGTCTGGAGGCGCCGCTCGCCGGGCTCGGCCGTCGCCGCGGGGCCGCCGGTCTCGCGCACCACGTGGAAGCGGAGTGAGCGGGTGTCGCTCACGCAGTTGTGCAGCGGCTTCACCATCTCGACGTGCTCCTCGCTGTTGACCCAGGTGAGGAACGGCGGGGCGCTCTCCCACTCGCTGGTGATCAGCCACTGCGAGGGGTTCTCGATGGACTGGCAGAGCTGGTCGCTGACGTGCCCGGGGACGGACGCGACCTGGTTGCACAGCTGCTCGTACGCCTCCAGGAACTGCTGCTGGGCGCCGTCGTAGACGTCCACCAGGAGGACGACCCGGAGGTGGGACCCGTCGAAGACGGACTGGGAGACCCGCTGGGACGCCTGACGGGCCGGAGCGGGGGAGACGGGGGCCGGGTGGGGCGCGGGGTTCGTGGCGGCGGACGTGGTGGTCATCGTGGGGGACTCCTTTGAGGAAGCCGTCAGGCAGCGGAGAGGGCGGGCGCGGGGTGGGACGGGAAGGGGGAGGGGACGACGCGACGTGAGCGTGATTCGATCCTGTGGCGGTCCAGACCAGTGCGCGACCGGGAAGGACTACGCGGGTGACCGGGCCCCCTCGTCCGTGTGAGAAACGGGTCCCGGACCCGCCCCGTACGGCGGTTGGCGCTCACTTGAGGTGCGCGAACACCACGAGGTTCTCGGTGTAGTCCTTGACGGCGCGGTCGTAGTCGCCCGCGCAGGTGATGAGGCGTACCTCGGCGCGGGGCGTGTCGCCGTACACCCGGTCGCTCGGGAAGTCGTCCTTGGCGAAGTTCTCCGCGTCGTCGACGACGAAGGTCGCCTTGCGTCCGTCGGCCCGGCGGATCTGGAAGGTGTCGCCCTTCTTCAGCTCGCTCAGCCGGGCGAACACGGCGGCGGAGGTGGCCGTGTCGACGTGCCCGGCGACGACCGCGGTGCCGCTCTCCCCGGGCGAGGCGCCCTTGGCGTGCCAGCCGACGAGGTTGGTGTCGTGCGCCGGGGGCGCTTCGAGCTGCCCGTTCTTCGCGATGGCGAGGTCGGTGAACGGGGCGTCGACGTCGATCTTCGGGATGAGCAGCCGGACGGGCGCCGACCGGGGCAGCCGGGGGCCGACGGGGCGGGCGTCGGGGGAGGCGTGCGCCGAGGATGCGGACTGGGGGGCGGCCCGCGGCGGGGCGGGGTCGGCGGACTGCGGGTCGGGGTCGCCGAACAGGCGTACCGCCAGCACCAGCAGGACCCCGGCGCAGAGCAGGGTCGTGCCCCGGCCGGGGCGGGCGGCGGCCGTGCCGTCGGCGGAAGAGGTGGGGGAGTCTGCCATCGGGAGCGACCTCACTTGCGGTTCACGGCGGCGGGGCGGGGAACGGCGGGGAAACGGCCTGGGAAGGCGACCGGGGTGCCCGTGCGGGGGCCGGAAAGCGAGCCGGGCCGCCACCTGGAACGCGGGTGGCGGCCACGGCTGCTATGTCGCCCGGCACGGGTCAGGCCAGGCCGGCGGCCGACTTCTTGCGACGCGCCGCGTACAGGCCGGCCCCGGCGAGGGCGAGCACGGCCAGACCGCCGGCGGTCACCGCGGGCGTGTCGAGCGCGCCGCCACCGGTGTGGACGCCGCCGCTCGGCTTCTCGTAGCCGCCGCCACCGCCGCTCCAGGACTCGTTGCTCTCCTCGCTGTCCTTGGTCCAGGAGGAGTCCTTCTCCTGCTCGCTGTCCTTCTTGTACGTCTCCGGGTCGTGCTTCGGGTCGCGCGCGGTGCCCCAGTCGTCGGCGTTGACGGCGGTGAGGGCGCCGCCGCCGGTGTGCATCCCGCCGCGCGGCGCGTCGTGCCCGGACTCGGTCCTGCCCTCGGTCTTGTGCTCCTTGCTGTATCCGGAGTCGGCGTCGTCGTGGTCCCAGTCACCCGCCGCGTACGCGCCGGGCGCGGCGAGGGCGAGAGCGGCGGAGGCCGCCGCGGTGGCCAGGATCAGGCGTGCAGAGCGCATCTGTGGGTCCTTCCGTCCGGCCGGGCAGCTGTCGCTTCGTCAGCTGGGGAGACCCGGCCCTGACGTGATCCACCGTCAGTGACAGTTCCGTCCGCCACCACTCGGGGCGCTCAGCCGGGTGAGTGCGGGGGCCGTACGGGGCAACCGGGGCCCGCCCGGGTGAGCCGTCCGTGTCCTGGGCGCGGGGGTCCGCCGGGGCGGCGGTGCCGGGACGCGGGAAGGGCCCGCGCCGGGCCACCCAGGGGGTGGTCGGCGCGGGCCCTCGGCCGCGGGGGCGGCCGGGTCAGCCCAGGGCCAGCACCGCCGTCAGGACCTCCCGGAGGGTGTCCTCGGCGCGCGGGTCCGGGCCCGGGGAGCGCCAGGCGACGAAGCCGTCGGGGCGGACGAGCACCGCCCCGCCGGGCGCCGTGCCGTGCCGCTCGTGCCAGTCGACGCCGTCCTCGGGCGCCAACTCGGCGCCGTCGGCGGCGCCGAGACGGTACGACACCAGCGGTACGGAGAGTTCCGCGGCCAGCCGCAGGGCGGCCTCGTGCCAGTCGGCCGGGGCGTCGGCGTCGCTCAGCAGCACCGGGGTCCGCTCGTACAGGTCGAGCGTGGAGATCCGCTTCCCCGCCCGGCGCACCCACAGGTGGGGCGCCCGGGTGCCGGGGCGGCCGTCGAGGGTGAGGCCCTCCGGGACGACGGGCGCGGCCGGGTCGGCGCCGTGCACCGCGCCGAGCGGGTAGCGGTAGCCGAGCGCCACGTTCAGGATGCCGCGCTGGGGCGCGCCGCCGCCCGCGCCGGGGCCGCCGGAGGGCGGGGCGAAACCGGGGTGGCTGTGCTCGGCCGACCGGACGGCGGCGCGGGCGCTGGTGGCCTCCGCGACGGGGCGGCGTTCGAGGTCGTAGCTGTCGAGGAGGTCCTCGCCCGCCCAGCCGCCGAGGACCGCGGCGAGCTTCCACGCCAGGTTGTGGGCGTCCTGGATGCCGGTGTTGGAGCCGAACGCGCCGGTCGGCGACATCTCGTGCGCGGAGTCGCCCGCGAGCAGCACCCGCCCGGAGCGGTAGGCGGTCGCCACCCGCTGCGCGGCGTGCCAGGGCGCCCGGCCGGTGATCTCGATGTCGAGGTCGGCCCGGCCGACGGCGCGCCGGATGTGCTCGGCGCACCGCTCGTCGGTGAACTCCTCCAGCGTCTCGCCGCGTTCGGGGTGCCAGGGGGCGTGGAAGACCCACCGTTCGCGGTTGTCGACGGGCAGCAGGGCGCCGTCTCCGTCGGGGCTGGTGAGGTAGCAGACGATGAACCGGCGCTCCCCGACGACGTCCGCGAGGGCGCGGGAGCGGAAGGTGATGCTGACGTTGCTGAACAGCTCGCCGGGTCCGCTCTGGCCGATCCCGAGCTGCTCGCGGACGGGGCTGCGCGGGCCGTCGGCGGCGACCAGCCAGTCGGCGCGGGCCGTGGTGTGCTCGCCGGTCTCCCGGCTCTTCACCACCGCCGTCACCCCGTCGGGGTCGGGGTCGAAGGAGATCAGCTCGGTGGAGTAGCGCAGGTCGCCGCCGAGCGAGACGGCGTGGTCGCGCAGGACCGGCTCCAGGTCGTTCTGGCTGCACAGGCACCAAGAGCTGGGGCTGAAGCGGGCCAGACCGCCGCCCGGGTCGATGTCCTTCACCAGCCACTCGCCCGCGTCGCCGGTCAGCGAGGGGGCCTGGAGGATGCCGTGGTTGTCGGCGAGGGTGGCCGCCGCCCGGTGGATCGCCGGTTCGACGCCCGCGGTCCGGAACAGCTCCATCGTGCGGACGTTGTTGCCGCGTCCGCGCGGGTGGTGGGAGGTGCCGGAGTGGCGCTCCACCAGGGTGTGCTCCACCCCCAGCCGGCCGAGGAACAGCGAGGTCGACAGGCCCACGAGGGAGCCGCCGACGACGAGGACGGGAACCCGGTGGGGCGCGCCGCCGGGCGGGTCGGTTCTTTCGGTCATCACTTTGTCTCCAGCACGGTCGTGTCCGCCGGACCGAAGGCACGGCGCAGGGCCGTCCGGCCGGTCCGGCCGGGGCTGTCATGCATGCCCCGCGCGGCGGGCGGCGGCCCAGGCTTCACCCGCATAGGGACGGTCGTTCGGAGCACCCCGGCCGCCTGGTCCCGGGCAGGCGAAGGGCCCGGGGCGGCGGCGCCGGCGTGCGCGCCGGACGGTCCGCCCCGGGCCCTCGGGCCGCGGGTCAGTGCGCCGGGGTCAGAGGCCGGACCCCAGACCGGTGGTGGTGTAGGCGCACTCGGTGTAGATGTAGCCCGGCTCCAGCTTCGCCGTGTCGGAGGCGGGCGAGGAGGACAGGGACGACGACGCGGACTTCGACTTGTGCACGAAGTACGTCGTGCCGACCGGGAGGCTGATCGTGCGCTCCGGGTAGTTCTTGCCGCCGCTGCACGGCTTGAAGCCCCGCAGGATGGTCGAGCTGAAGGAGTACGCCTTGCAGCTGCCGCAGCCCTTGAGGGTGAGGCTCCCGGTGACCGGGCCCGTGTAGAGGACCGTGATGTCGTCGGGGCTGTCGTTCTTCACCGTCACCGAGATGCTGCCGCCGCTGCGGGTCGTGGGCAGCGACTTCCCGGCGGCCGGGACGGTCTGCGCGACCTCGGCGCCGATCGCTATCTTGCGGGCGCGGGCGGTGTTCTTGGCGTTCTTGCCGGTCTTGGCGTACTCGGTCATGGTCGTCTGCGCGGCCGAGAAGTCGCCGTCCCGGTACTGGTCCACCCCGCAGGCGTACGTGCCCTCGGCGGCGCTGCCGGTGGCCCGGCCCGCCTGCTGGGTGAGCGTGGCGTCGAGGCCCGCCTCCTCGCCCGGCAGCCCGTCGATGCTGGTGCCCAGGGAACGCAGCCGGGTGACGGCGCGGCACGGGTCGTCACCGCCGAGGCCCTTGGCCTCCCGGTCGACGGCGGCGCTCACGGCGGGCTGGACCTTCTTCGCCTGCTCGGAGTCGGGGAAGGTGGTGAGCAGCTCGCCGAACTGGGAGGCCCAGGTGGAGCGGTCCTCCGCGAGCCCCGTCGACCCGCACTCGTAGAGCGAGGTCGCCAGCCGGTCGTCCGGCCACTTCTCCAGCGCCCCGAGGTCCGTGGACGGCAGGTCGTCCGGCACGGTCCGCAGGTAGGTGAGCGGCGCGATCGCCGTGCAGTAGTCCTTGTCCTCGTAGGCGGCGGCGACGGTCGTGTAGTACGTCCGCATGCGCGACGGCACCTTCGCGGCGGCCCGCGAGCCGGGGTGGTCGGCGCGCAGGTCCTCGTAGTCCCGCAGGGCGCGGCGGTAGTCGGCGCGGCCGCTGCTGAAGTCGGTGCGGCCCGCCTTCGCCACCAGCGCGTCGGCCTCGTCGAGCCGGTCGAGGAGCATCTGCTCGGTCGCCTCGTCCTTGGCGTCGCCGTAGAGCACGACACCGCCCGCGGGCACGGCGAGCAGCACCAGGCCGAGGATCAGGGCGATCGGTGAGCGCGGGATCAGGGCGCGGCTGCGCAGGCCCACGACGGCGCCGTGCGCCGCCGCCGCGATCAGGACCGCGACGTAGAGGACGAGCCAGCCCGTCGGCACGCCGTCCGGGTCGGCGGGCAGCGCCACCAGGAGCAGCACGATCGTGGCCACCCAGCACACGGCGGCCAGGAGCCAGCGCCGGACCAGGAGGTAGCCGAGGCCGAGGCCGCTCAGGTTGAGCGCGGCGACGGCGGCGGCACGCGCCGCGTCCGGGGGCTCGGCCGGCGCGGGCGGGGCGGGCGGGCCCCAGATCTGGACGGGCGGCGGTCCGGGCGGCATGGGCGGCATGGCGAAGCCGGGGCCCTGTGCGGGGGCCGGTGCCGGTCCGGCGGCTGATCCAGGTGCGGGTGCGGGTGTCGGTGCAGGTCCTGGGGGTGGCGGCGGTGTCTGTGCCGGTCCCGTGGCCGGGTCCGGGCCGGACGCCGGGCCGGGTCTCGCCGCGTCCCCCGCTCCCGTGCTGTCCCCCGCCGCTGATCCCGGTCCCGACCCGTGGTCGTGCGGGCCGTACTGATCCCCGGACATCGCTGTCCTCCCCCATTGCCGACGCCGTCGCAACAGCGCCTGATCCCCTCGGACTTGGAAGTGTAAGGGCGGGAAGGACGGGCCGACAGGGGCGGCGGGGTCGATGACCGGTTCGAGTGCCGGGCGGGTCGCCCACCGCCTCCTCGCCGTGGGCGGCGCGGCACCGTCAGGGAGTCGGGATGCCCGCCGGACGACGTGCCGGGCGGCCCAGCCGTACCGGTACGCCGGGGGAGTACAGGACGCTGACCGGGGCCCCGGCCGGTGCGGGGAGCCCGGCGGCGGCGATGAGGTCCTCCTCGCAGACGAGGAGGTCCGCGCGGTACAGGGGCCAGCGCGGATGCTGGTTCGCGAGGTAGGCGGCACCGCCGAAGAAGGCGTTGTGCATGCCCCAGCGGGCGGTCAGGAAGTGCTCCAGCGCGGTCGGTTCCCCGATCCGCTCACCCCGCCGCACCACGATCCGGCTGGACGCCCCGCGCGGCCCCGGCCAACGCCGGGCACTGCGGTAGGCGACCGTGTCCCCGTCGGCGCGCACGCTCATCCGCGCCCACAGGTACGGCAGCCGGAACCCGGCCCGCCCCATCAGCACCGGGATCAGCCGGGAGGCGTCCATCGACCGGAACACCACCCCGCGCCGCCCGTCCGCGTCCACCGAGTACAGCCGCACGTTGGTCTCCGGGAACGACCCGAGGTACGGCACCCCCGGCAGCCCCAGCCAGCCGACCCGGTGCATCCGGAACGCGACGAGCCCGACGTACGTCCGCCCCTCGTGGACGTCCGGCACCGTGCCGCGCGGCAGCAGCGGCGCCACCGTCTCCGGGGCGACGGCCCAGTGCACGAAGCACAGGTCGAGCCACTGCTGCGTGAGCAGGGCCGTCCTTATGGGACCGGGGGCGTCGGGTGTCACTGCGGCGGGCGGCTGCACCGCGCCAGCATCGCAGACGGCACCCCCGGCGGCGGGACGCGGCCCCAGGGCACCCCGGAGCCGGGACCGCGCCGCGCTCCTTCCGGTCCTCCGGCTCAGCTCTCGGCCGGGAGCGGGGGAGCCGGGCGCGGCGCGATCAGCGCGGCCAGGTCCTCCGGGCTGCGGGGGCCCGCCTGGGGGTCGGCGAGCAGGCCCTGGGAGGTGAGGAGGCGCCCGACCGCGACGCCCCACGGCAGGCGCAGGCCCGCCTCCCGCAGGAGATCGGTGCGGGCCAGCGCGTCGGGGGCCGGGGCGGTGTGCGCGCCGGACGGGGTGAGCAGGGCCGCGTCGTCGGCCCAGCGCAGGGCCAGGTCGACGTCGTGGGTGGCCATCACCACCGTCGTACCGGCCGCGCGCAGCCCGTCCAGGGTGGCGAGCAGCCGCTCCTGCCCGTCGGGGTCGAGCCCGGCGGTCGGCTCGTCGAGGATCAGCACCCGCGGCCGCATCGCCACGGCGCCCGCGATCGCGGTCCGCTTGCGCTGGCCGTACGAGAGCAGGTGCGTCGGCCGGTCGGCGAGCGCGGTGATGTCCAGCGCGGCAAGCGCCTCCTCGACCCGGCCGCGCACCTCGGCGTCCGGAAGCCCCAGGTTCAGCGGACCGAACGACACGTCCTGCGCGACCGACGCCGCGAACAGCTGGTCGTCCGGGTCCTGCACCACCAGCTGCACGGACGTCCGCAGCCGGGTCAGCCCCTTGCGGTCGTACGTCACCGGCCGCCCCTCGACCGCGAGGGTGCCGGTGCGGGGGCGCAGGCCGCCGCTGAGCAGCCGCATCAGCGTCGTCTTGCCGCTGCCGTTGCGGCCCAGCAGCGCCAGGGCGCGCCCCCCGCGCACCGTGAAGTCGAGACCGTCGAGCACGACCGGGCCGTCCTCGTACGCGAACGACGCACCCCGCAGGGTGACCAGCTCGCTCATGACAGGGGACCTTCCAGGACGAGAGTGAGGGCGACGAGGGCCAGCAGCAGCCCGGCGCTCAGCACCGTGAAACGGACGGAGACCCGGGCCTCGGGCACCAGCACGCGCAGCGTCCCGTCGTAGCCGCGCCCGGCGAGACCCGTCTGGAGCCGCGCCGCGCGGTCGAAGGCGCGGACGAACGCGGTCGCGCCGAGCCCGGCCAGCGACCGCCACTCAGCGGCCCGGCCGGTGTGCCCGAGCCGGGCGGCCTGCGCCTGACGGATGCGCCGCACCGAGTCCAACAGCAGAAAACTCATGCGGTACGTCACCAGCGCCACGTCCACCACCGGCGCGGGCACGCCCGCCCGCACCAGGCGCGGCAGCAGGTCGGACATCGGCGTGGTGAACGCGAACAGCAGCACGCCCAGCGAGGCCGCCGACGTGCGCAGCATCAGCTCCCCGGCCCGCAGCGGGCCCCCGTCGGCGAGGGAGACCAGGCCGTCCGGCCCGCCCACCTGCACCAGCAGGGTCACCGCGCCGGTCGCGCAGAACCCCAGCGGGACGCGGTACGCCCGCCACAGCCGGCGCGGCGGGACGCCCGCCGGGCCGAGCAGCACGGTCAGCGCCGTCAGCAGGACGAGGGCCGCCCCGGGCCACGGCGGCAGCGAGATCGCGAGCAGGGTCAGCCCCAGCCCGAGCACGGCCTTGTCCACGGGATGGCGGCGGCGCCAGCGACTGCTGTGCGCCGCCGCGTCGATCGGCAGCACCGGGACTCAGACCCGTCCCCGCGCGGACCCCTCGCCCTCGGCGAAGCCCTCCGGCGCCCCTTCGGGTCCGTCGGCGCGGGCCAGGGCGCGGGCCTCACCCTGCCTGCGGCCCCGGTGGACGCCGAAGTAGTAGGCGAGGACGCCCGCGCCGAGCGCCGCCTGCACGGCGAACAGCGCCGACTCGATCTCCCCGGACGGCGGCTCGTACAGCGGGGTGAACCACGGCTCGTAGTCCGGCTCGATCTCGGTGATCGCGGTCTCCGCCTCGGCGTCGGCGCCGACGAACGGCTCCTCCTTGTGGTCGCCGAGCCCGAGGGCCAGCGGCAGCACCGCGAGGGCGAGGACGGCGAGCAGCAGCAGGAGGTTGGTGCGGTTGTTCCGGTTCAGCTTCGGGTTCGGGCTCATCGGGCCACCGCCTCCGTGGTGTTCTTCGCCGCGCCGCGTCCGCCGCCGGTCACCAGCACGCCCAGCCGGGTCAGTTCGCCCTTGCTGGACTGCACCAGCAGCCGCATCACGAGCACGGTCAGCAGGCCCTCGCTCACGGCGAGCGGGATCTGCGTGACGGCGAAGATGGAGCCGAACTTGCCGAGCGCGCCCAGGAACCCGGTGCCGGGGTCGGGGAACGCCAGTGCCAGCTGCACGCTGGTCACGCAGTAGGTGGACAGGTCGGCGGCGAACGCGCCCAAGAACACGGCCGGCATCAGCGGGACCCCGAACCGCTTCAGCAGCCGGTAGACGCCGTAGCCCGCCCACGGGCCGACGATGGCCATGGAGAAGACGTTGGCGCCGAGCGTGGTGAGCCCGCCGTGCGCGAGCAGCAGCGCCTGGAAGAGCAGGGTGATCGTGCCCAGGACGGCCATGATCGGCGGGCGGAACAGGATCGCGCCGAGGCCGGTGCCGGTCGGGTGGGAGCAACTCCCGGTGACCGACGGCAGTTTCAGCGCGGACAGGACGAAGGTGAAGGCCCCGGAGGCGCCGAGCAGCAGGGTGCTCTCGGGGTGCTCCCTGACCTCACGGGTGAGTGACCGGACTCCGTGGACGACGAACGGCGCCGACGCGACGCCCCAGGCGACCGCGTGCGCCGGAGGCAGAAATCCCTCGGCTATGTGCATGGCTTGGCAGACCCTCTCCAGCACCTCGTGGATGGTTGACGCGCCCTGGCCGGTCTCCTGGCTGACGGGTGACACCGCCCGTGCTCCGCCTTCCCGGGTCCGAGGACCCAGTGGCTGCCCGTGAGGGCCGGAGCCGGACTTCCCGATCACAGTGGCGAGGGCCGCACCGGCATCACACCGGATTTCCCGTTCACCAAGGCGTCGTGACAGTAGTGCCAGTACAGGGGCGGTGACAAGCGGCACCGGGGGGCGCGCCCACGGCGGGCGGGGGTCTCACGCACCGGCGTGGCCGCGGGCGCGGGGAGCCGTCCCGCGCCCGTCGTGTGTCCGTCGGGGAAGGCGGCTCAGCGGCCGTGCCAGTCGAGGCAGAGGACGAGGGCGTCGTCGTCGGGGACCGGACGGCCGCGGTGGCTGGTCAGTTCGCGCAGCACGGCGCGCGGCACCTCGGCGGCGGGCAGCAGCCGGGTGGCGGAGATGGCGCGGGCGAGCGCCGCGTCGCCGTACGCCTCGCCGCCGGGGGAGGCGACCGCGTAGACGCCGTCGCTCACGAACACCAGCCGGTCTCCGGGCTGCACCTGGAACTCCTGGGCCACGTAGTCGGTCTCCTCGAACATGCCCAGCGGGAGCTGCGCGTCGAAGTGGACCCGCTCCACCACCCCGTCGCGCAGGCGCAGCAGTTGCGGGGAGCCCGCGTCCACGACGCGGGCGCGGCCGGTGGCCGTCTCGACGTCCAGCATGAGCACGGAGAGATAACTCCGGCCCCGGTAGTGGGCGTAGACCGCCTGGTCGGCCAGGGCCGCCTGGTCGGCGAGCGGGATGCCCGCGCGGCGCGCGTTGCGCAGCGCGTTGACGGCGAGGCTCGTCAGCAGCGAGGCCTCCGTGCCCTCGCCCATGCCATTGGTGACGTACAGCGTCAGCCGGTCGGCCGCGGCGGACCAGTCGAAGTTGTCGCCGTGGATGGCGTACGCGGGCTCCAGCTGGGCGCCCAGCTCGTACTCGGGGAAGGAACAGGAGCGGCCGGGCAGCAACTGCCACTGGATCTCCGCGGCCAGGGTCAGCCGGTCGCGGCGCCGGGCCCGCAGATACAGGTCGGTGTCGCGGTCGGCGACGACCACCTCACGGCCCAGCACCTCCGCGATCTCCCGCAGTTCGTCCAGCGGCGCCGACGCGTACTCCTGGTCCGGCAGGTCCACCGACAGCACGCCCAGCCGGTCACCGCGCACCGACACCGGCAGATGCACCCGCACCAGCCCTTCCTCACCGCGCAGGGGCTGCACGAACGGCTCCTGAGACCCGAACGCCCGCCCGGCCGGGCTGTTGTGCACCGACGGGACGTCCGACGCGCCTTCCGCCCCGCCGACCGCGGGTCCGGCGCTCCCGACGCCTTCCGGGCTCTCCGTATTCTCTGGGTTCTCTGCGTCTTCTGTGTTCTCTGCGTGTTCGATGCTCTCCGTGTTCTCGGGCGCGAACACCGGTTGCAGGGTGGTCAGGCTGTAGTCGGCCATGAACAGCTCCACGGCGCGCGCCCCGTACTGCTCGGCCAGGGCGCGACGGAGCGCGTCCAGCAGCTCGTGCGGCGCCGCCGTCCGTACGGCGCGCTCTGTGGTCTCGAATCTCTTCACGACGGTGATGCACCGATCCTTCGTGGTGGGTCGGCCCGTGAGCCGGAGGTGTCCGCCGGGACCCGTCGGACACCCGCCGCTCGTCGGGCGGGGGTTCGGAAACGCGTGCCCTAGTACGCTGGCGGTCGCCCCAGCGCCTGCGAGAGTGTGACCGTGACTGCCTTCCGTGACCGGCCGGACCCCGACGAGGTGGCACGCGTGACCTCGACGGCCGCCGAGCTGCTGGAAGTGCTGTGGGGCCGCGCCTCGACCGCTCCGGCGTCCGCGTCCCAGCTGCGGGTGCTGCTGATCCTGGAGCACCAGGACGGCATCAACCTGCGCACACTGGCCGACTCGCTGGCCTCCACCCCGCCCTCGACGAGCCGCCTCTGCGACCGTCTCCAGGCCGCCGGGTTCGTGGAGCGCGTGGTCAGCCCCGCCGACCGGCGCGAGGTGCACCTGCACCTCAGCGCCCGCGGCAGGTCCTTCCTCGCCGACCTGCGGGTGCGCCGCCAGCGGGAGCTGCGGACAGTCCTGGCGCGCATGCCCGCCGGGCAGCGGGCCGCCCTGGCGGAGGGCCTGGCGGCGTTCGTCGACGCGGCCGCGGCCGGCATGCACGGCGAGGACCGCGGGTCCGGCCGGCAGCCGGGAGCGCGTACGGCCTGAACGGCCGGGGCGGCCCGGTGCCGTCGTCCGGCACCCGGCGCCGCCACCCGTCCGCAGGGCGCCGCACACGATTCGTTCACAAAGAGACCGCTACCCCGAGTCGCCGGAAACCTTCCCCCCGCGGTCCTGGTCTCGCGAGAAAGAACCGTATGGATCGGCCCGTCCGGGTTACTCCACCCCCATGGCACGTACATCGAGAACCGGCCCCGACGAGCGGGTGGAGCGGCGGGCCCCGGACGAACCGACCCAGCTCCCCGGGCACTCGTGGTGGGCGGTGCTGAAGGGCACGGTCAAGGAGTTCCAGGACGACGAACTCACCGACCGGGCCGCCGCGCTCACCTACTACGGGGTGCTCTCGCTGTTCCCCGCCCTGCTGGTCCTCGTCTCCCTGCTCGGCATCGCCGGGAAGTCGGCGACGGACGAGGTCCTGAAGAACCTCCAGAAGCTCGCGCCGGGCTCGGCCCGCGACATCATCAGTGACGCGGTCACC
The DNA here is from genome assembly GCF_044757425.1 of Streptomyces sp. NPDC091281. Taxonomy (NCBI): domain Bacteria; kingdom Bacillati; phylum Actinomycetota; class Actinomycetes; order Kitasatosporales; family Streptomycetaceae; genus Streptomyces; species Streptomyces sp. NPDC091281. The sequence continues at coordinate 29,756 of NZ_JBIVUY010000009.1, forward strand.
CAGCTCCAGGGGCGCGGCGGCATCGGCTCCCTCATGGCGGTCGTCGGCATCGTGCTCGCCGTGTGGTCGGCCTCCGGCTACGTCGCCGCCTTCATCCGCAGCGCGAACGCCGTCTACGACATGCCCGAGGGCCGTCCGGTGTGGAAGGTGCTGCCCGTCCGGGTGGGCGTCACCGTCGTGCTGCTGGTCCTCGCCGTGGTCAGCGCCGTGATCGTGGTCTTCACCGGGGAGCTGGCCCGCCGCGCGGGCTCGGTCCTCGGCATCGGCGACACCGCCCTGACCGTGTGGTCGATCGCCAAGTGGCCGGTGCTGGTCGTCCTCGTCACGCTGATGATCGCGCTGCTGTACTGGGCCTCCCCGAACGTCAAGGGCCGCGGCTGGCGCTGGATCACGCCGGGCAGCGTGGTCGCCCTGGTGATCTGGCTGCTCGCGTCCGCGGGGTTCGCCTTCTACGTGGCGAACTTCGCGTCGTACAACAAGACGTACGGCACCCTCGCCGGGGTGATCGTGTTCCTGGTGTGGCTGTGGATCAGCAACATCGCCCTCCTGCTCGGCCTGGAGTTCGACGCCGAGCTGGCCCGGCAGCGGGCGGTCGCCGGCGGCCATCCGCGCGACGAGGAGCCGTACGTGCCGCCGCGGGACACCCGCGCCTGGGACGAGGAGGACCGGGAGCGGGCGGAACGCGAGCGGGACCGCCCGGTCGACGGCTGACCGGCGGCCCTGCGGCCGTCGGTCCTCCGCGCGGGTCGGCCGCCCGCAGCTTCTCTTGGGCGCGCCCGAGCCGCATCTCGCGCAGACGGCTCAGCGGGTTGATGCCCAGAAGGTGGCGGCACGCGTACGGGCGGGCCCGCGGTCGGCGGCGGGGCCGGTGAGGACGTGGTCGCGGATCGTGCCTCGTGGACCGGACACAGCCAGATCCGGCCAGTGGCGTGCTCACCCGCGCGAACGGCGACGGTGCGTGCCCCGACGCCGGGCGGGCCCGCGCGGACGGGCGCGGGGCCCGTGCCGACGGCGACGGGCCCCGTACCGGTGATCGGGCTCCGATCAGGCCGGATGGAGCTGGTACACGTGGAAGGCCTGGCCGATGACCGGCTGGGCCACGTTGCGGACCCGTACCCCGCCCGCGGTCATCCCGTGCTCGGTGCCCAGGTGGGCGTGGCCGTGGACGGCGAGGTCGGCGCCCGCGGTGTCGATCGCCTCGGCCAGCAGATAGCTGCCCAGGAACGGGTGGATCTCCGGCGGCTCCCCGGCCAGCGTGTCCGCGACGGGCGAGAAGTGGGTGAGGGCCACCCGTACCGCGCAGTCCTCCTCCGCGAGGCCGAGCAGCGCCGCGTGCAGGGCGTCCGCGCTGCGCCGGGTGCAGCGGACGAACTCCTTCATCAGGGGCTCGCCGAACTCCCCGGCGCTGCGTCCGGCGAACCCGCCGCCGAATCCCTTGACCCCGGCGACCCCGACGCGGGTCCCGGCGCACTCCACCACGGTCCCCTCGCCCTCCAGCACCGTCACCCCGGCGTCCTGGAGGATCGCGGTGACCTTCTCGGGCTGCTCGTCGTGATGGTCGTGATTGCCGAGCACGGCGACGACCGGCACCGGCAGCCCCCCGACCTCGCGGGCGACCACCGCCATCTCCTCCGGCGTGCCGTGCCGGGTCAGATCGCCGGCCAGCAGCAGCAGGTCGGCGCACGCGTCGAGGGTCTCGAACGCGGGCCGCAGCAGGCCCTGGCTCTCGGGCCCCATGTGGATGTCCCCCACGGCGGCGACCCGGACCACGGCGGACCCCCCGGTCGCGGCCGGTTCCCCGCTCACGGCGGCTCCGGCGCTCACGGCAGATCCTCCGCCCGCTCGGGGGAGGACGTCCCGGCCACCACCACGTCGGTCTGCACGGCCAGGCCCGACAGTTCCTCCCGGACCGTCCGCAGCAGCGCCTCGCGGCACTCGGCGGACGGCACGGTGCCCGTCACCCGCACCGTGCCGCCCCGCACGTCCGCGCGGACGCCCAGCTCGGCCAGGTCCTCGGCCGCGAGGCGCTCCCGCAGGTGCGCGACCCGGTACTCGGTGTGCGCCGGGTCGGACGGACGGTCCGTTCCGGCTGTCGGTTCCCTCATGATGTGCGCTCCTTCCTCATGACCTGCCCCCGCACTCCGTCGCCGGTGCCCTGCCAGGGCCCCGCGTCCTCGGCCCGCGGCCGTCTCGGCGGAACCACCTCCAGCCGCTCCAGGAAGTAGAAGAAGGCGTCCTGCATCGGCCGGTCGCCGACGGCGGCGCGGACCGTGTCCCAGTCGACGCGCTCGCGCAGGGTGCGGGCGATCGGCAGGGCCGCTCCGAAGTCGCAGTGGTGCTCCGAGAAGGCGGCCACGAGACTGTGCATGAGGTCGGTCGGCGCCAGCACCGGCATCAGCACCGAGTCCACCGACAACTCCGGTGCCCGGTCCAGGAGTTCCGTCGAGACCGGCTGATGGGCCAGCTCCAGGATGAGATCGACCTGCTGCCCGAAGCAGGTCGTCTTCAACAGCCAGTCCTCGGGCGGCGCGTACACGTCCAGCCCGGCCGCCCGCAGGGTCTCGGCGACGCTCTCCGCGTCCTGGGGACGGAACACGAAGTCGACGTCGTGACGGAGGTTCTGGGTGCCGCCGTGGGCGTACACCGCGACGCTGCCCGCCAGGGCGAACCGGTGACCCGCTCGCTTGAGCAGCGACCCCACCTGTTTCGCGGCCTGGAGCAGCGCCTGGTTGTGGTCGGGGGGCGGGTCCGCCGCGATCGGGTCGTGCGGAGGGGGCGGAGCCTGCTGCGCGCGCCCGTTCGTCGGGTCGGGCCCCGTCCCGCCCCCCGCCAGCCGCAGCGCGGCCGCTCCGGCGTGCTCGGCCGGCGGCCCGTCGTCCGCTTGCTCCGTCATGAACTGCCCTTTCGTCCCTCGGACCCGGCTGTCCGGGCCCGACTCCGGGCCGTCCCCCTGGACGGGCCCCACCGAGGGAGTCCGGGTACCCGCAGCGACCCCGCCGACACGACCCGCGACAGCGGCGGGCCCATCGCGTCGGCGCGGATTGCCCGCCGCGGGCCTCCGGGGCACGCTGGAACCATGGCCGTGCAGAGCAAGGGCGCCCCGACGCTCATCAGCTCGGTGCGACGGGCCTTCCGTCTGCTGGAGGCGGTCGGCGCGCACGAGAACGGCGCGCCCGCGAAGCAACTGGCCCGCGAGACCGGCCTCCCGCTCGCCACCGCGTACCACCTGCTGCGCACCCTCGTCCACGACGGCTACGTGCGCAAGCTCGACGACGGCGGCTTCGTCCTCGGTGACAAGCTCCAGACGCTGCGCGCGACCGGCCGGGGGCAGGCGCTGCTGAGCCGCGTACGGCCCGCGCTCGCCGCCCTGCGCGACGAACTGGCCGGGGCCGCCTACCTCACCTTCTACGAGGAGGGCGAGATCCGGGTCGCCGAGATCGTCGACGGCCCCCGCGCGCCCCGCGTCGACCTGTGGGTGGGCTTCGAGGACGCCGGGCACGCCACCGCGCTCGGCAAGTCCGTGCTGCGCGAGATGGGGGACGACGCCCGCCGCGAGTACCTGGGCCGCCATCACCTCCCGGACCTCACCCCGCGCACGATCACCAGCGCGCGCGAACTGGTGCGCCGCCTGGACGCGGCCCCGCTCGCCCCGGCCGTCACCGACCTGGAGGAGTACGCCCTCGGCACGGTCTGTGTCGCCGTCCCCGTCTACAGCGGCGACCTGCTCGGCTCGCTCGGCGTCTCGCTCCCGGCGCACCGGCCGAGGCGGCTGCGGGAGGTGCGGGAGAGGCTGATCCCGACCGCGAGCCGGGTCACGCGAAGCCTGTCGCTCACTATCTGAAAATACTCACCTTGTGGCGCCCCGACCCGGCACGTTTTCCTGGATGAAACGGGTGATTCGGTACTTCACTCCCTACATCGCCCCGACAGTGCCGTCACAGGCATCCCCGCGCGCGCTCCCGTGTGCGGGCCCCCACAGGTGAGGACTGCGGACACGAGATGACTCCGGCCCGACGAGACCGCCGCGACGGTCACTGGACCGTGCCCGGCCCCCGGACCCTGTTCCGCGCCCACCGGCTCCCGTTCTCCCAGCCCCCGCTGCGGTCCGAGACCCCGGCCGACCGGACCGCCGGACCGGCGCCCCGGCGGGCGCTCGCCCGGCTCGCCGCCGGCACCCCCGTCCTGCCGGTGCTCGCCGTCGCCGTCGTCGTCCTCCTCGTGGACCCCGTCGGCGGCGCGGACGCGATCTGGCTGCCCCTCCTCGCCGCCGGACCCGCCCTGGCCGCCAGCACCAACGGCACGCGCGGCGTCGTGTGCGTCGGTCTGCTCGCCGCCGCCCTGGGGCTCCTCCTCGGCACCCGCCACGGCGTCCCGGCCCGCGAACTGGCGGCCGTGCTGTCGGTGCTGGCGGCCGTCACCCTGGCGAGCGGCCTGGTCAGCGTCCTGCGCACCCGCCGGGAACGCGTCCTCGCCGCGGTCCGCTCGGTCGCGGAGACCGCCCAGCACGCCCTGCTGGCCCCGGTGCCGCCGACCGTCGGCCCCTTCGAGGTCGCCGTCCGCTACAGCGCCGCCGCGGCCGAGGCCCGCATCGGCGGCGACCTCTACGCCCTGGTCCCCACGCCGTACGGCGTCCGGCTCATCGTCGGCGACGTGCGGGGCAAGGGGCTGCCCGCGGTGGGTACCGCGGCCCTGGTGCTCGGGGTGTTCCGGGAGGCCGCCCACGACGAGCCCGACCTGCGGACCGTCGTCGAGCGGATCGAACGCAGCCTCGCGCGCAACCTCGGCCCCGACGACTTCGTCACCGCCGTCGTCGCCGGACACCCCGGCGACGACCGCCTGGAGATCGTCAACTGCGGGCACGCGCCCCCGCTGCTGGTGCGCCCGCCCGGGGACGTCACGGTCGTCGAACCGCCGCGTCCCGCCCCGCCGCTGGGGCTGCGCGCCCTGCACGACGAGACGCCCACGCTGCACGTCCTCCCCTTCGCCCACGGCGACCAGCTGCTGCTCTACACCGACGGCGTGACCGAGGCCCGCGACCGGGCCCGCGCGTTCTACCCGCTCGCCGACGGACTGCGGCGGCGGCTGACCGACGAGCCCGCCCGCACCCTGTCCGCGCTCCACGACGACCTCCTCGACCACGTCGGCGGACGCCTCCACGACGACGCGGCGCTCCTGCTCATCCGCAAGCCCCCGGCCCCCGGCCCGGCCTCCGCACCCTCACCGGCCCCCGCGGCCGAGCAGCGCGTCTGACGGCCCGCGGGCGGGGCGGAGCGGAGCCGGGGGCGGCTCTGGGGCTCCGGGGTGCCGTCAGCTCACGCGCCGGGCGGCGGGCCGTCGCGCGGGACGGGGCGACGTCACGCGTCGGCGTGCCCCGCCCCCGTCACAGCCCCTCGCCCAGTGCCGCGTACACCGCGCGCAGATACCGTTCCGCGCGGGGTGAGCCGATGATCCCCGCGCCCATCTTGTTCATCATGTAGCTGACGGTGACGCGGCGGTCCAGGTCCGCGACGGCCAGGGAGCCGCCCCAGCCGCCCCAGTAGCAGACCCGGCCGCTCGGGATGTACGGCACCGTCCGGGCCTCCGGGAGTGCGAAGCCGATGCCGAAGCGGACCGGGACGCCGAGCACGAGGTCGACGCCGTGGCTCTGTTCGTCGAAGACCAGGTCGACCGTCTCGGGGGAGAGGAGCCGGACCCCGTCCGCGGTGCCGCCGAGGGCCAGGACGCGCAGCAGGCGGGTGACCGAGCGGGCGTTGCCGTGGCCGTTGAGGGCGCCCAGTTCCGCCGCCCGCCACGCGGGGGTGTTGGCGGCGGCGGGGTCGGTCCTCGGGCCGACGAAGGTCTTGTAGACCGGGCTGTCCGGGTCGAGCGCGCCGAAGTCGATCGGCAGCGGCGGCGGCACGATCACCGGGGCGATCCGGTGGGTGTCGGAGACGGCGGCACCGATCCGGAAGTCGGCGCCCAGCGGCCCCGCCAGCTCCCGCGCCACGAACTCCGTCAGCGACAGTCCGGTGACCCGGCGGACCAGCTCGCCGACCAGGTGTCCCATGGTCTGCGCGTGGTAGCCCGACGCCGTTCCCGGTTCCCACCAGGGCTTCTGCGTGGCGAGCGCGGCCGTCGCGGTCGGCAGGTCGTACATCTGCTCGGTGGTGAACGGCGCGTCCCAGCCGGAGAGGCCCGAGGTGTGCGAGAGGACGTGGCGGACCTCGACGGCCTCCTTGCCGCCCGCGGCGAACTCCGGCCAGTAGCGGGCGACCGGCGCGTACGGGTCGAGCAGTCCCCGCTCGACCAGGACGAGCGCGGCGAGCGCGGTGACGGTCTTGGTCGTCGACCACACGTTGACGAGGGTGTCGCGCGTCCAGGGCGTACGGCGGTCCGTGTCGTGCCAGCCGCCCCACAGGTCGACGACGGTCTCGCCGTCGACGTCCACGGCGATCGACGCGCCCAGGTCCTCGCCGCTGTCCAGCAGGTCGGCGAGGGTGTCGCGCACCGGGGTGAAGCGCGGGTCGCAGTGGCCCGAGACCTGGTCGCCGCTCATGGGTGCCTCCGATCCGACGTCGTCCGACGACGTCCACGTGCATGGCTGAGTTCGATATTCGAAGTCATCTGGACCGTCACCCTTCCGACCTGACTTCGAAATGTCAAGTCAGGTGAGGGTCTCGGCGGCACGGCAGGGCGGGAGATGAGGGCGACCGGGGGAGCGGCGCCGGGGGAGGCCGGGCGCGGACACGCCTGCGTCCGCGCCCGCGGTCTGGGACGGGGGGCGCGGACGCGGGGGGCGGCTCGGGTCAGGCGGAGGCGTGCTCCGCGGCGGGGCCGGCCGGGGCGGGCGCGGGGCGGTGGGCGAGGAGGGAGGTCAGGATCTCGCCGGACCGGACCGCCGTCGTGGACAGCAGGGTCGAGGTCAGGCCGTGGGTGTGCTCGGTGCCGCCCTGGAGGTAGACCCCGGCGGAGACGTGCGCGACGGTCTCCACGCGGTGGTCGCGGCCGACGCGCAGCGCGTCCTCGTCGTCGCGCAGGCAGACCTTGGCGACCTCGCCGAGGTTGTCGCCCATGCCGCGCGGCCGGTAGCCCGTGGCGTACACGAGGAGGTCGGCGTCGAGGACCTGCTCCTCGCCGGTCGGCAGGAACTCGACGGTGACCCGGACGCCGTCCGGCCGCCGCGTCACCTCGCGCAGCCGGGACACGTTCAGCATCCGTATGCGCTGGGTGCCCTGCACCTTCTCCCGGTACATCGTGCGGGACAGCGACTCGATCAGGTCGAGGTCGACGACCGAGTAGTTGGTGCTGCGGTGGTAGTCGTGCAGGGCCTGCTTCACGGCGGGCGGCGCCCCGTGGAAGAGGTCCACGGCCTCCGGGTCGAAGATCCGGTTGGCGAACGGGCTGTCGTCGGCGGGCGTGTAGCCGTACTTGGCGAACACCGAGCAGATCTCGGCCTCGGGGAAGCTGCGGTGGAGGTAGTCGACGGTCTCGGCGGCGCTCTGGCCCGCGCCCAGCACGACCGCGCGCCGCACCGGCTCGCCGGAGCGCACCCGTTCGGCGACCCGGGGCAGCAACTCGCTGTTGTGCCAGGCGTGTCCGGAGGGCACCACGCCGGGCGGCAGGTGCGGCTCCAGGCCGGTCGCCACGACGAGGGCGCGGGTGCGGCGCACCGTCGGTTCCCCGTCGCCGCCGGGCGCGCGGGAGACGACGTCGAACCAGCGGACCTCGCCGTCCTCGACGACCGGCCGCACCGCGACGACCTCCGACCCGTACTCCACGAGGTGGGCGAGGCGGGCGGCGGCCCAGGCGAAGTAGTCGTGGAACTCCACGCGCAGCGGGAACAGCGTCTTCTGGTTCAGGAAGTCGACCAGGCGGTCCTGTTCGCGCAGGAAGCACAGGAAGCTGAAGTCGCTGGTGGGGTCGCGCATCGTCACCAGGTCCTTGAGGAACGACACCTGCATGGTGGCGTCGTCGATGAGCATCCCCCGGTGCCAGCCGAAGCCGGCCTGCCGTTCGACGAAGCCGGCCCGCAGCCGTTCGCCCTCGGGCGCGGTCGCGTTGTGCTCGTGCACGGCGATCGCGAGGGCGAGGTTCGAGGGGCCGAAGCCGATCCCCAGTACGTCGTAGACCGTGTCGGGCCCGCTGTGCAGGGTCGTCACCGCGTCATCGCCTTCCTTAGAGCTGACCGGGTTCTCCGCGAGGAATCCGTGACTCCCCCCAAACGGACCCATCGTAGATAAGGTTAGCCTTACCTCTCAATGGGTGGGAGGGGGCGGGGGGTTGAACGGCACCCCCGGCGGCCCCCGGGCAGCCCCGCGGACCCGCCCCCGCCCGCCTGCGGCAACGGCTCGGCGGGGACGGTGTGTTGTCGGTCACGGAAGGACCGGGCGCCCCACGTCGGGCGCCCGCTGCGGGCTACGCCCGGCCGGAGACCTTCTCCACGGGCCCGGCGGCGGTCGCGGAGTCCCCGGACTCCCCGGAGCGCACCGGGGGTTCGGTGCCGTGGTGGCGGCCCATCGGGATCACCATCGGCGTCCCGCTCACCGGGTCCTCGCCGATGACGCAGCGCAGCCCGAAGACGTCCTCGACGACCTCGGCCGTGATGACGTCCGCCGGGGCGCCCTCGGCGACGATGCGGCCCGCCTTCATCGCGACCACGTGATCGGCGTACCGGCAGGCCTGGTTGAGGTCGTGCAGCACCATCACCACCGTGCGGCCCTGGTGCCGGTTGAGGTCGGTGATCAGGTCCAGCACGTCGATCTGGTGCGCCAGGTCGAGATACGTCGTCGGCTCGTCCAGCAGCATCACGGGCGTGCCCTGCGCCACCGCCAGCGCGATCCACGCCCGTTGGCGCTGCCCGCCGGACAGCTCGTCCACGGCGCGGTGCGCGAGGTCGCTCATCGACGTGGCCCGCAACGCCTCGTGGACGGCGTCCTCGTCGGCGCTCGACCACTGCCGCCACCAGCTCTGGTGCGGGGCCCGGCCGCGCCCCACCAGGTCCACCACGGTCAGCCCCTCGGGCGCGACCGGCGCCTGCGGCAGGATGCCGAGCCGCTGGGCCAGGGCCCGGGTGGGGATGGTGTGCACGGCGCGGCCGTCGAGGTGGACGGCGCCCGCCTCGGGGGCGAGCAGCCGGGCCAGCGCCCGCAGCAGCGTCGACTTGCCGCACGCGTTGGCGCCGACGATCGCGGTGACCCGCCCCGGCGGGACGGCGAGGTCCAGGTCGTGCACGACGACCCGGTCGTCGTACGCCAGGCGCAGGCCCTCGGCCCGCAGGTCGGGGCCGTCGGCGCCGCCGGGGGCCGGGGCGGTGCTCCCGTCGGTGCGGGGGAGGGCGCCGGGCCCGCCGGATGCGCCGGGCCCGGCGGGGAGCCCCTTGTCGGTCGATGACACGTCTTCAGCCTCCTGAACCGGCGCGGTTGGCGCGGACGAGCAGCCACAGCAGGACGGGGGCGCCGAGGACCCCCGTGACGATCCCGACCGGGAGTTCCGTGTCGGGGATCAGTTTGCGGGCGACGAGATCGGACCCCAGCACCATCACGGCGCCGGTCAGGCCCGAGGCGAACGGCGGCGGGAACGCGGTCCCCGCCAGCCGCTGCGCGACCTGCGGGGCGGCGAGCGCCACGAACGCGATCGGGCCCGCCGCCGAGGTGCCGAACGCGACGAGACCGACCGAGACGAGCAGCACCCCGACCCGCACCGACTGCACCCGCGTGCCGAGGCCGCGGGCGACGTCGTCGCCGAGTTCCAGGGTCCGCATCAGCCGCCCGAGCAGCAGCGCCGTCGGCAGCAGCACCGCCAGGGCCACCGCGAGCGGCTGGATCTGGCTCCAGGTGCGGCCGTTGAGGTTGCCGACCAGCCAGCCCAGCGAGGCCTGCGCCTGGAAGCGCTGGCCGCGGGCCATGAGGTAGTCGGTGGCGCTGGTGCAGATCCAGGACACCCCGACGCCGACCAGCACGATCCGGTAGCCGGTGGTGCCCCGCTTCCAGGCCAGGGCGTAGACGATCGCGGCGGCGGCGAGCGCGCCGAGCAGGCCGAGCGCGCCGGTGCTGAGCCCGCCGTCCCAGCCGAGGACGATCCCGGCGACGACGGCGACGCCCGCGCCCTGGGTGATGCCCATCATGTCGGGGCTGGCCAGGGGGTTGCGGGTCATCGCCTGGAGCAGCGCGCCCGAGACGCCGAACGCGATGCCGACCATGAGCCCGGCGAGCGAGCGCGGCAGCCGCAGCTCGTCCACGATCAGCTGGGTGCCGGGGTCGGCCGCGCCGAACAGCGCCTTCGCGACGTCCGTCAGCGGGAGCGCGATGTCGCCGACCGCCGTCTCCACGCAGAACGCGGCGAACGCGGCGGCGGCCAGCAGCAGCGACACGGCGAGCAGCCGCGGGCGGACCACGCCGGAGACGGGCGGCACCGCCAGCCGGAACACGACCCGGCCCGCGGTCCGCCGGGCCGGGGTGCCGTCGGCCGGTGTGCCGGGCCCGGTGTCCTTCCGGCCGCCGGGGTCCGTCCGGCCCGCCGGGGTGAGCTGGGTCGTCATGGCGTGCGGCTCCCTGGAGCGAGACGGACGGGAGGTTGGGACGTACCGTGCGCGACGGGCGTACCGGGCGTGCGCGGCGTACGGGGCGAGGTCTCCGTACGGAGCGGGGGCGCCGTGCGGGGCGAGCGGGCCGTACGGGATGCGTGCGCCGTGCGGGCGGACGCGCGGCGGGACGCGCCGGGGCCCGGTGCGGGAGGAGGGGCCGGTCGTCCGGCGGGTCCGGGGCGCACGGTCACAGTTCCGCGAGGCGGCGTCGGCGGACCAGGGCGATGAAGAACGGGCCGCCGATGAAGGCGACCAGCACCCCGGCCTGGATCTCCACCGGGCGGTCGACGACCCGGCCCACCACGTCGGCGGCCAGCAGCAGGCAGGGCGCGAGAATCGCCGAGAGGGGCAGCAGCCAGCGGTGGTCGGGGCCGAGTCCGGCGTACTGGGCGAGGACGCGCGCGATGTGCGGGACGACCAGGCCGACGAAGACCACCGGGCCGATCACGGCGACGGCCCCGCCGGTCAGCAGCGTCACCGCCACCACGCCCTGGATACGCACCAGGCCCAGCCGCAGGCCGAGCGAGGTCGCCACGTCGTCGCCGAGCGCGAGGCTGTTGAGCGAGGGCGCGCTCGCCAGGGCCAGCAGGGCGCCGACGGCGAGGAAGGGCAGGACCCGCAGCAGGACATCGGTGTCCTGGTTGGCGAGGGAACCCGCCGACCAGAAGCGGTAGCGGTTGAGGGCGTCGGGGTCGGTCAGGGCGATCGCGCTGGTCAGCGAGAACAGCACCGAGGTCACCGCGACGCCGGACAGGGCGAGTTTGACCGGCGTGGAGCCGGACCGGCCGAGCCCGCCCAGGACGTAGACCAGCACGCTCGCGCCGAGCGCGCCCGCGAACGCGAACCAGATGTAGCCGTACACCGAGCCGATCCCGAGCACGCCCACCGACAGGACGACGGCGAAGGCGGCGCCCGCGCTGACCCCGAGGATGCCGGGGTCGGCCAGCGGATTGCGGGTCAGGGCCTGCATCAGCGAGCCGGAGAGGCCGAGCGCGGCCCCGGTCGCCAGGGCGAGCGCGGTGCGCGGCAGCCGCACCGACCAGATGACGTTGCTCACACGGGCGTTGGGCGCGTCCCCGAGGAGGGTGTCCCAGACCTGCCGCAGCGGCACGTCGAGGGCGCCGTACGCCATCGACAGCGCGCACAGCAGTGCGAGGACGGCACCGGAGAGCGAGAGCAGCAGTACCGCGCGGGGGCCCGTGGCCGCCCGGACCTCAGAGGTCCCCACGTCAACTTCCTTTGGTCAGGCTTGCCTTAACTCTAGGCCGAAATAACCCGCCCGCGCACTGATCATCACACGGCCACCAGGGCGTCACCCTGGGAATGAAGGTAACCCTTACCTTACTATGAGCCCGATCCTCCGGCTCAGGGCCGGGAACGAAGCCTGGGGAGGCACGCTGCTGTGTGCGGGTCCGAAGAAGTGCTGGCCTTTTGGCGTCGAACGCTCACTCCGCCGCCCGCCGAGACCGCGTTGCCCTTCGACCGGCCGCACCCCTCGGAGCCGGACCCCGACCGGGCGAGCCGCACGCTGACCGGCCCCCTGCCGGACGCCTCCGACACGCAGCAGCTCGCCGCGTTCGCCGCCCTGCTCCACCACTACGGCGCCGCCGTCGACCTCACCGTCGGCCACGACGGGCTGCCGCTGCGCGTCTCCGCCGCCCACGACCCCGACTTCACCGAACTCGTCCGGCGGGTCCGCCAGGCCCACGAGGACGCCGTCACCCACCGGGTGCCCACCGCGCTCCTCGTCGACGAGCTGGCGCCGCGCCCCACCCGCGGCGGCGGCCTCTTCCTCAACGTGGCGTTCGCCACCCCCGGCCGCCCCGCGGGTGAACTGCCCGGCCCCGTCGACCTGCTGGTGGAGACCGGCCCCGACGGACTGCGGGCCACCTACGCCCCGGCCCTCTTCGACGCCGCCACCGTGGACCGGCTCCTCGGCCACTACCGCACCCTGCTCACCGACGCCCTCGCCCGGCCCGCCACGCCGGTCACCGGGCTCGCCCTGATGGACGCCGACGAGTACCGGCAGGTCGTCGAGGAGTGGAACGCCACCGACCACACCGTCCCGGTCCGTACCTGGCCCGACCTCTTCGCCGAGCAGGTCCGCGCCCGCCCCGACGCCGTCGCCCTGGTCCTCGCCGACGAGTCCCTCACGTACGCCGAACTCGACGCGCGCGCCAACCGGCTGGCGCACGCCCTGCTCGCGCGCGGCGCGGGCCCCGAGCGGATCGTCGCGCTGGCGCTGCCCCGCTCGATCGACCTCTTCGTCGCCGAGGTCGCCGTCCTCAAGGCGGGCGCCGCCTATCTGCCGGTCGACCACGACTACCCGGCCGACCGCATCGCCTACATGCTCGACGACGCGGCGCCCGTCTGCCTCGTCACCGACGCCGAGACCGTCCGCGACCTGCCCGAGCGGCCCGGCATGACCACCCTCGCGCTCGACGCGCCCGGCACCGCCGCCGAGTTGGCGGACCGCCCCGCCCACGACCCCACCGACAGCGACCGGGGCACACGCCTGCGCGTCCTCGGCGCGGCCTACGTCATCTACACGTCGGGCTCCACCGGCCGCCCCAAGGGCGTCCTGCTCTCCCACACCGGGGTCGCGGGGCTCGTCGCGACCCAGCGCGAACGGTTCGGGATCGGCCCGCACAGCCGGGTCCTCCAGTTCGCCTCGCCCAGCTTCGACGTCGCCTTCTGGGACCTCTGCCTCGGCCTGCTCTCCGGCGGCCGTCTCGTCGTCGTCCCCGCCGAACTGCGCGTGCCCGGCGCCGGGTTGGCCGACTACGCGAACCGGCACGGCATCACCTTCATGATCCTGCCGCCCGCGCTGCTCGCCGCGATGCCTGAGGACGTCGAACTCCCGCCCACCGCCACCCTGCTGGCGGGCACCGAGCGGGTCTCCCCGGAACTCGTGGGCCGCTACGCCCGCGGCCGGATGATGTTCAACGCCTACGGCCCCACCGAGGCCACCACCAACTCCACGCTCGGCCTGTGCGATCCGGACATCCCCGCGGGCTCGATCGTCCCCATCGGCGTCGCCGACCCCGGCACCCGCGCCTACGTCCTCGACGACCGGCTGCGGCCCGTCGCCCCCGGCGTCACGGGTGAGCTGTACCTCGGCGGCGGCGGCCTCGCCCGGGGCTACCACGGGCGCCCCGGCCTGACCGCCGAGCGCTTCGTCGCCGACCCGTTCGGTGCCCCCGGCGAACGCCTCTACCGCACCGGCGACCTGGTCCGGCGCCGCTCCGACGGGCGGCTGGAGTTCCTCGGCCGCGCCGACGCCCAGATCAAGATCCGCGGCTTCCGCATCGAGCCCGGCGAGATCGAGTCGGTGCTGCGCTCCCACCCGGCCGTCGACCAGGTCACCGTCGTGGCCCGCGAGGACCGGCCCGGCGACCGCCGCCTCGCCGCGTACGTCGTCCCCGCGCTGGACGCCCCGCGCGGCGACGCGCAGGACGGTGAGGGCACGGACGGTCCGGGCGGTGGGGACAGCGGCGCCCACGAGCGCGTCGAGGAGTGGCGCGCCCTGCACGAACTCCTCTACAGCGCCGCCGGATCGGAGGGCGCGAGCGCGACCGGTGACGGCTCCGGGTTCCGCGAGAACTTCGCGGGCTGGAACAGCATGTACGACGGACGGCCGCTGCCCGTCGAGGATATGCGCGAGTGGCGCGCCGCGACCGTCGACCGCATCCGTGAACTCACCGACGCCCGGCGGGTGCTGGAGATCGGCGTCGGCAGCGGACTCATCCTGTCCGCCCTCGCCCCCGACTGCGAGGCGTACTGGGGCACCGACCTCTCCACCGAGGCGATCGCCGCCCTGCGCGCCCAACTCGACACCGTCCCCGAGTGGTCCGGGAAGGTCGAGCTGAGCGCCCGCCCCGCCCACGACACCGACGGCCTGCCCACCGGCTGGTTCGACACGGTCGTCATCAACTCCGTCGTCCAGTACTTCCCGGACGCCGCCTACCTCGCCGACGTCCTGCGCCGGGTCACCGCGCTGCTCGCGCCCGGCGGCCGGATCGTCGTCGGCGACGTCCGCAACCTGCGGCTGCTGCGCACCCTGCGCGCGGCGGTCGAGACCCGTCGGCTCGGCGGGGGCGCCGGGCAGGCCGGGGACGCCGGGCCCGAGGACAAGAGCGTCCTGCGCGACGCCGTCGAGCGGTCGGTGCGCTGGGAGAACGAACTCCTCCTCGACCCCGACTTCTTCGCCTCCCTCGACGGCCTCGACGCCGACATCCGCCTCAAGCGGGCCACGCACCACAACGAGCTGAGCCGTTACCGGTACGACGTGGTGCTGACGCCCTCGGCGGACGCCACGGACACTCCGGACCCTCAGGGTTCCGCGGGTTCCGTAGGTTCCGCGGGTCCGGTGGACGCCGTGGCCGACGGCCGGGAGGTCTCCTGGGCGGAGGCGGGCGGCACCGACGGGCTGACCGCGCTGCTCACGGCCCGCCCGGCCCGGCTGCGCGTCACCGGGATACCCAACGCCCGCCTCACCGAGGACCTGGCGGACCTGCGGGCCGTCGACGGCAGCAGCCGCGCCGACACCCCCGGCGCCGACCCCGAGGCCCTGCGCGCGCTGGCCGCCGCGCACGGCTTCATCACCGTCGACACGTGGAACGGCGCCGCCGACGACGGCGCGTTCGACACGGTCTTCGTCCCGGCCCCGGCCACCGGTCCGGGCTCCGTGCCGGGCTCCGTCCAGGTCGGCTCAGGGGCGTCGGGCGAGACAGGCGAGCCGGGGGAGTCCGGGGCCCGTGCCGGTGCCCTGCTCACCGGCCTGTACCGCCCGCACCGGCCCGCCGCCCGCTTCCCGCACGCCAACCGCCCCGCCCCCTTCCGGGACGTGACGGCCCTGATGCGGACGCTGCGCGCGCACGCCACCGAGTGGCTGCCCGAGTACATGGTCCCGGCAGCCTTCGTGCCCCTGCACGCCCTCCCGGTCACCCCCAGCGGCAAGATCGACGGCCGGGCCCTGCCCGCGCCCGACTACGCCGCCCTCAGCTCCGGACGCCCCCCGCAGACCCCCCGCGAGAAGCTGCTGTGCGGGCTGTTCGCGCAGGTCCTGGGCCTGGAGTCGGTCACCGCCGAGGACGACTTCCTCGCGCTCGGCGGGGACAGCATCACCGCCATCCAGCTCCTCGTCCGCGCGCGGGAGGCGGGCCTGCGGCTCACCACCCGCGAGGTGTTCCGCCACCGCACCGCCGAGGCCCTCGCGCGGGCCGCCGTCCGCACCGACGACGACACCCTCCCCGGCGGCACCGCGACCGCCGACGCGCCGCTCATCGACGCCGACACCGCCGAACGCGCCGAGATCCAGGGCACCCACCCCCTCGACATCGAGGAACTGCTCCCGCTCACCCCGCTCCAGCAGGGCTTCTTCTTCCACGCCCTGACCGGCGGCATCGACGGCACGGCCACGCCGCACACCGGCACCGCCTCCGGCACCCCCGCCGACATCTACGTCGTGCAGCAGATCCTCGACCTCACCGGCCCGGTCGACGCCACCCTCCTGCGCCGCGCCGCCCAGCGCCTCCTGGACCGCCACGCCCCGCTGCGCGCCGCGTTCCGCCAGCGCCCCGACGGCACCCCCGTCCAGGTCATCACCCGCACCGCCGAACTCCCCTGGCGCGAGGTCGACCTGTCGGCGCGGACGCCCGAGCTGCGTGACGGACTCGGTGACGCCGTGGCCGAGGAGGAGCGGGCCGCCGGGTTCGACCTCGCCGCGCCCCCACTGCTGCGCTGCGCCCTGGTCCGCCTCGGCGCCCACCGCAGCCGTCTGGTCCTGACGTTCCATCACATCGTGGCCGACGGCTGGTCGTTGCCGGTGCTGCACCGCGAACTCCTCGCGTTCTACGGCACCGACGCCCCGCCGCTGCCCGACGTCACCCCCTACCGCGCCTTCCTGCGCCGCCTCGCCGGGCAGGACCGCGACGCCGCCCGCGCCACCTGGCGCGACGCGCTCGCCGGGCTCGACGAGCCGACCCGCCTGGTCACCGCCCCGGCCGCCGCCGGCCCCGTACGCCCCGCGCACGTGCGCCTCGAACTCCCCGAGCGCACCACGTCCTTGCTCGCGGAGCGGGCCCGTGAGCACGGGGTCACCCTGGGCACCGTCGTCCAGGCCGCGTGGGGTCTGCTGCTCGGCGGGCTCACCGGCCGCGACGACGTCGTGTTCGGCACCACGGTGTCCGGGCGCGACGGCGAGGTCGACGGCATCGCCTCGATGGTCGGCCTCTTCATCAACACCCTGCCCACCCGCCTGACCTGGGCTCCGGGGGAGACGCTCGGCGCGCTCCTGACCCGTCTCCAGGACGAGCAGGCCCGCCTCCTGGACCACCAGCACCTCGGCCTCGCCGAGATCCAGCGCCTCACCGGCCACGCGGGCGAGGGCGAACTCTTCGACACCCTCGTCGTGTTCGAGAACTATCCGGCCGAGCACGACCTCAGCGACGCCACCGGCACGGTCCGCATCACCGCCGACGCCTTCAACGACGCCGTGCACTATCCGCTCGCCCTCATCGTCAAGCCCGGCCGCCGCCTCGACCTGCGGCTCAAGCACCACGCCGAACGCCTCGACGCCGAGTACGTCCGGACGCTCGGCGAGCGGCTGTCCCGCCTCCTGGAGGCGCTGGCCGAGGACCCGTCCCGGCCCGTCGCCGCCCTCGACCTCCTCACCCCCGACGAGGCCCTGCGCGCCCACCCGCACGGCGAGACGCGCGAGGTCCCGGAGACCACCCTCGCCGCCGCGTTCGCGGACCAGGTCCGCCGTACGCCCGACGCGACGGCCGTCGTCTTCGGCGACACCTCGCTCACCTATGCCGAACTCGACGCGCGCGCCGAGGCGTTGGCGGTCCGGCTGCGGGCGCGCGGGGCCCGGCCCGGTACGTTCGCCGCAGTCGCCGTGCCCCGCTCGGCGGAGCTGATGGTCGCCCTCCTCGGCGTGCTCCGGGCGGGCGCCGCCTATCTGCCGCTCGACCTGGACTACCCGGCCGACCGGGTGGCCCACATGCTCGACGACTCCGGCGCCACGACCGTGATCACCCTCGCCGCCACCGCCGACCGGCTCCCCGAGGGCACCGATCCGGCCCGGGTGCTGATCCTCGACGCGGAGGAGACGGGGGACGCGCGGGGAGCGCGGGGTGCCGACGGTGACGTAGCCGACGTAGCCGACGTAGCCGACGCAGTCGCAGTGGGCGACGGGGAAGCAGGGGAGACCGGGGAGGCCGGGGCCGCCGTACGTACGGCCGGGCCCGACGATCCCGCCTACCTCATCTACACCTCCGGTTCCACCGGCCGCCCCAAGGGTGTCGTCGTCACGCACCGGGCGATCGTGAACCGGCTCGCGTGGATGCAGGACGCGTACGGGCTGGCCGCCGACGACCGGGTGCTCCAGAAGACGCCGTCCAGCTTCGACGTGTCGGTGTGGGAGTTCTTCTGGCCGCTCCTCGAAGGCGCCGCCGTGGTGCTCGCCCGGCCCGACGGCCACCGCGACCCCGCCTACCTGGCCGGACTCGTCCGCGCCGAACGCGTCACCACGATGCACTTCGTGCCGTCGATGCTGGAGGCCTTCCTCCAGGCCGACGAGGTCACCGAGGACGCCTCCTGGGCGGCCTCCCTGCGCCGCGTCCTCAGCAGCGGCGAGGCGCTGCCCGTCGGCGCCGCCGCCCGCTGGCACGCCCTGACCGGTGTCCCGCTGCACAACCTGTACGGCCCCACCGAGGCCGCCGTCGACGTCACCCACCACCCCTTCGACCCGACGGCCGCGACCGGTACGGGAGCGGCGGTGCCGATCGGCCGCCCGGTCTGGAACACCAGCCTGCGCGTCCTCGACACCGCGCTGCGCCCGGTGCCCGACGGCGTCCCCGGCGAGCTGTACCTGACCGGCGTCCAGCTCGCCCGCGGCTACCACGCCCGCCCCGGCCTGACCGCGGAGCGCTTCACCGCCGACCCCTACGGGCCGCCCGGCAGCCGCATGTACCGCACCGGCGACCTGGTGCGCCGCCGCGCCGACGGCGTCGTGGAGTACCTCGGCCGCACCGACCGGCAGGTCAAGCTGCGCGGCAACCGGATCGAACTCGGGGAGATCGAGGCCGCGTTGACGGCCCTGCCCGAGGTCGCCCAGGCGGCCGTGACGGTCCGCGACAACGCCCTCGTCGCCTACGTCGTCCCCGCCACCGGAGCCGCTGCGGTCGCCGGGACCGTCGCCGGTGCGGAAGAGAACGCCGCCGGGACCCGGGGGAGCGGTGCGCCCGCCGACGTGAGCGCCCTGCGGGACGCCGTCGCCGCCTTCCTGCCCGCCGCGCTGGTGCCGGGTGCCTGGGTGACGCTGGACGCGCTGCCCCTCAGCCCGAGCGGCAAGCTGGACCGGGCCGCGCTGCCCGCCCCGCGCGCCGTCCGCGCCGAGGCCCGCGCGCCGCGCGGCCCCCGCGAGCAGGTCCTCACGGAGATCTTCGCGGCCGTCCTCAAGCTCCCCGACGCCGGGGTCGACGACGACTTCTTCCTGCTCGGCGGCGACAGCATCACCTCCATCGCCGTCTCCAGCCGCGCCCGCCGCGCGGGCCTGGCGATCGGCCCGCGCGACGTCTTCGAGCACCGCACCCCGGCCGCCCTCGCCGCCGCGGCCGGCCTCCACGAGTCCGCCGCCCCCGCCGAACCGGCCACCGTGGAGGGGGCGTTCGCCCTCACCGAGGAGGAGCGTGCCCGCGTCGAGCGGCTCGCCCCCGGCCGCGTCGAGGACGTCTGGCCCCTCGCGCCGCTCCAGGAAGGTCTGTTCTTCCACTCCACCTACGACGACGGCGTCCTCGACGTCTACACCGTCCACGAGTCCTTCGACTTCGCCGAACGCGTCGACACCGCCCGGCTGACCGCCGCCACCCGCACCCTCCTCGCCCGCAACCCCAGCCTGCGCGCCGGGTTCACCAGCGAAGGCCTGCGCCAGCCCGTGCAGTTCATCGTGCGGGACGCCGGGATCCCCCTCACCGAGGTCGACCTCTCGGCCCTTGACCCCGCCGAACAGGACGTACGGCTGCGGGAGTTGATGGACGAGGAGCGCTCGCGCCGCTTCGACCTGACCAGCCCGCTGCTGTTCCGCATGCTCCTCGTCCGCCTCGGGGCCGACCGCGGCGACCGCCTGGTCATCGGCCGTCACCTCATCCTCTGGGACGGCTGGTCCGCCTGGCTCTTCCTCGACCAGCTCTTCGCCCTCTACGAGAACGGCGGCGACCCGTGGGGCCTGGACCGGCCCGGTTCGTACCGCGACTACCTCACCTGGCTGGAGCACCAGGACGACTCCGAGGCCACCCGCGCCTGGCGCACCGCCCTGAGCGGCTTCGAGGAGCCCACCCTGCTGGCCCCCACGGTCTCCGACCGGGGCCTGGAACCGGTGATCCCCAAGCAGCTCGACGCCGTCCTCGCGCCCGAGGCCGCCGACCGGCTCCGCGACACCGCCCGCCGTCACGGCCTCACCGCCAACACCGTTCTGAACGCCGCCTGGGGGCTCACCCTGGCCGCCGTCACCGGCCGCACCGACGTCGCGTTCGGCACCACCGTCGCGGGACGCCCCAGCGAGGTCCCGGACGTCGAGAACGTCATCGGCATGTTCCTCAACACCGTGCCCGCCCGCGTCGCCCTCGACCCGCGCGAACCGGTCATCGACCTGCTCCGCCGCATCCAGGGCGAACGCCTCGCGCTCATGCCCTACGAGTACCTCGGCCTCGGCGTGCTCCAGGCCGAGACCGGGCACCGCAGGCTCTTCGACACGCTGTTCGTGCTCCGCAACGCCGACACCGACGAGCGGCTGGCGGAGCTGCGCGACCGGCACGGCGCCACCGCCGTCGCCAACGTCGACGCCACCCACTACCCGGCCAACCTCGTCGTCACCCCCGGCGACCGGGTCCGCGT
This sequence comes from Streptomyces sp. NPDC091281, assembly GCF_044757425.1. Lineage (NCBI taxonomy): Bacteria > Bacillati > Actinomycetota > Actinomycetes > Kitasatosporales > Streptomycetaceae > Streptomyces > Streptomyces sp. NPDC091281. Next base: position 50,217 of record NZ_JBIVUY010000009.1, read on the forward strand.
CACCCTCGCCTACCGGCCCGACCTGCTGGACGACGCCTACGCCCGCGCCCTGCTGGACCGCTTCGTCCTCCTCGTGGAACGCCTGGTGGCCGACCCGTCGGCGCCCGTCGGCACCCTCGACACCGCCCTGCTGCGGGAGACCGCGCGCCTCGCCCGCGAGGACGCCGCCCAACGGCAGCCCGTCCCGCACGAGACGGTCGCCGACCTGCTCGCCGCGCAGGCCGCCCGCACCCCCGACTCCACCGCCCTCGTCTTCGGCGACGCCACCCTCACGTACGCCGAACTCGACGCCGCCTGCAACCGGTTGGCCCGGCTGCTGATCGCGCACGGCGCCGGACCCGAGCGGGTCGTCGCCCTCGGCCTGCCCCGCTCCCTCGACACCGTCGTCGCCCTCTTCGCCGTCCTGCGCACCGGCGCCGCCTACCTGCCGCTGGAGCTGGACCACCCCGACGACCGGCTCTCCGCCATGCTGGCCGACGCCCGCCCGCTGCTCCTGCTGTCGAACCGGGCCGTGTCCGAACGCCTCACCGGCGACCTGCCGCGCCTGCTGCTCGACGCCCCGGACACCGCCGCCGACCTCGCGGCCCGCTCCGCCGCCCCGGTCGAGGTGACGTTCAGCCTGGACCACCCGGCGTACGTCATCTACACCTCCGGCTCCACCGGCCGCCCCAAGGGCGTCGTCACGCCGTACGCCGGTCTGACCAACATGCAGCTCAACCACCAGAAGGAGATCTTCGCCCCCGCGATCGCCTCCGCGGGCGGACGGCGGCTGCGCATCGCGCACACCGTCTCCTTCGCCTTCGACATGTCCTGGGAGGAGCTGCTCTGGCTCGTCGAGGGCCACGAAGTGCACATCTGCGACGAGGAGTTGCGCCGCGACGCCACCGCCCTGGTCGCGTACTGCGAGGAACACCGCGTCGACGTCGTCAACGTGACCCCCACCTACGCCCATCTCCTCATCGAGGAGGGCCTGCTGGAGGGCCACCGGCCGCCGCTCGTGCTGCTCGGCGGCGAGGCCGTCACCGAGACCGTGTGGAACACCCTGCGCGACACCGACGGCACCTACGGCTACAACCTGTACGGGCCGACCGAGTACACCATCAACACCCTCGGCGGCGGCACCCTCGACAGCGCCACCCCGACCGTCGGCCGCCCGATCCGCGCCACCCGCGCCCGCATCCTCGACACCTGGCTGCGGCCCGCCCCCGAGGGCGTACCGGGCGAGCTGTACATCGCGGGCGTCGGCCTGGCCCGCGGCTACCTCGACCGGCCCGGCCTGACCGCCGAACGCTTCGTCGCCGACCCCTACGGCCTGCCCGGCGAGCGCCTGTACCGCACCGGTGACCTCGTGCGCCGCCGCCCCGACGGCAACCTCGACTTCCTCGGCCGCACCGACGACCAGGTGAAGATCCGCGGCTACCGCGTCGAACTCGGCGAGATCGAGACCGCCCTCGCCCAGCACCCGGAGGTCTCGCGGGCCGCCGTCCTCGCCCGCGACGACGTCCACGCCCCCGGCACCAAGCGCCTCGTCGGCTACGTCGTCCCCGCCGAACCCGACGCCGCCGCCCGCGCGTCCGCCGAGGCCGAGCAGATCGGCGAATGGCAGGAGATCTACTCCGCCGAGTACACCGAGATCGGCACCGCCCTGTTCACCGAGGACTTCGCGGGCTGGGACAGCTCCTACGACGGCACCCCCATCCCCGTGGAGGGCATGCGGGAGTGGCGCGAGGCCACCGTCGCCCGCATCCGCGCGCTCGGCCCGCGCCGCATCCTGGAGATCGGCGTCGGCTCCGGCCTCCTCCTCTCCCAACTCGCCCCCGACGCCGAGGCGTACTGGGCGACCGACTTCGCCGCCCCCGTCATCCGCAAGCTCACCGAGGGCGTCTCCACCGACCCGGCGCTCGCGGGCAAGGTCGAACTGCGCTGCCAGCCCGCCGAGGTGACCGACGGACTGCCCACCGGCTGGTTCGACACCGTCGTCATCAACTCCGTCGTCCAGTACTTCCCGAGCCTCGACCACCTCCACCAGGTCATCCGCGGCGCCCTCGGCCTCCTCGCCCCCGGCGGCTCCCTCTTCCTCGGCGACATCCGCGACCTGCGGCAGGCCCGCGTCTTCCAGGCCGGTATCCAGGTCGCGCGGGCCGGGGCCGACGCCGCACCGGACGCACTGCGCCGGGCCGTCGAGCGCGGCCTCGCCCTGGAGAAGGAACTCCTCGTCGACCCCGACTGGTTCACCACCCTCGGCGTCGGCGTCGACCTGCGCACCAAGGCGGGCCGTCACCACAACGAACTGACCCGCTACCGCTACGACGTCGTCCTGCACGCCACCCCCGACGGCACCGGCGTGCCCGCGCTCGCCGACGTCCCCGCCGTCGACTGGAGCGGCCTCCAGGCCCTGCGCGCCCGCCTCGACGGCACCGGCCCGCTCCGCGTGCGCCGCGTGCCCGACCCGCGCACCGCCGGGGACCTCGCGGGCCTGCGCGCCCTCGACACCGGCCGCCCGGCGGGCGTCGGGGCGACCGGCGTCGAACCGGAGGACCTGCGCGAGACGGCAGAAGCCCTCGGCCACCGGCTGCTCACCACCTGGTCCGACGAACTCGGCCACTACGACGCCGTGTTCGTGCCCGGCACCGAAGAGACCCGCACGACGGGCCTGTACCGGCCGCGCGCCGACCGCGGCGACGCCCCGTACGCCAACACCCCGGCCGCCGGACGCGGTCACACCGCCCTCGTCCGGCGCCTGCGCGACGACCTCGGACAGCGGCTGCCCGCCTACATGGTGCCCGCCGCCTTCGTCGTCCTGCCCGGCCTGCCCATGAACGACAACGGCAAGCTCGACGTCCGCGCCCTGCCGGACGCCGAACCGGCCGTCGCCCTCTCGGCGGGCCGCGGCCCGCGCACCCCCGTCGAGGAGGTGCTGTGCCGCCTGTTCGCCGAGGTGCTGGGGCTGCCCCGGACCGGCGCGGAGGACAACTTCTTCGACTTGGGCGGCCATTCGCTGCTCGCCACCCGGCTCATCAGCCGCGCCCGCACCGAACTGGGCGCCGAACTCGCCATCCGCGACCTGTTCGAGGCGCCCACCCCGGAGACGCTCGCCCTGCGCGCGGCCACCGGCAAGCCCGCCCGGCCCGTCCTCGAAGCCGCCCCCGACCGCCCGGAGCGCGTCCCGCTGTCGGCCGCGCAGCGCCGCCTGTGGCTCGTGGAACGCATCACCGGCGACAGCGTCGCCTACAACTTCCCCCTGGTGTCCCGCCTGCGCGGCGCCCTCGACCTGGACGCCCTCCGCGCCGCCCTCCAGGATGTGACGGATCGTCACGAGACGCTGCGCACGCGGTTCGTGGAGGCCGACGGCGAGCCGTACCAGTGGATCGCCCCGCCCGGCGGGATCGCGCCCGACGTCCGGGTCACCGACGGCACCGAGGACGCGATCGCGGAGTGGACCGAGCGCGCCCAGCGCCGCCCGTTCGACCTCGCCACCGACCTCCCGGTCCGCGCCGAGGTGCTGCGGCTCGCCGCCGACGACCACGTCGTGGCCGTCGTCCTGCACCACATCACCACCGACGAGTGGTCCGACCGGCCCTTCCTCGCCGACCTCGACCGGGCCTACGCCGCCCGCGCGGCGGGCCGGGCCCCCGACTGGGCGCCGCTGCCCGTGCAGTACGCCGACTACACCCTCTGGCAGGAACGCCTCCTCGCACAGACCGAGGAGACCCAGCTCGCCCACTGGACCCGGGCACTGGCCGGACTCCCCGAGGAGATCCCGCTCCCGCTCGACCGCCCCCGAGCCGCCCGCGTCACCGGCCGCGGAGCCGTCGTCCGCGCCACGCTCCCGGACACCACCGCCGACGTCCTGCGCACGCTGGCCGGCACCCACCAGGTCAGCATGTTCATGCTGTTCCAGGCCGCCACCGCCGCCCTGCTGCACCGGCTCGGCGCGGGCGACGACATCCCGCTCGGGGCGCCCATCGCGGGCCGCACCGACAGCGCCGTCGACGACCTGGTCGGCTTCTTCGTCAACACGCTCGTGCTGCGCACCGACCTGTCCGGCGACCCGACCTTCGCCGAACTCCTCGGCCGCGTAAGGGAAGCGGCTCTGGCCGCCTTCGAGCACCAGGACGTGCCGTTCGACCGGGTCGTGGAGGCCGTCAACCCGGTCCGCGCCGCCGACCGCAACCCGCTCTTCCAGGTCATGCTCGGCTACCACCACCGGCCGGACGGCGACCCCGACCTCTTCGGCCTGGCCACCGAGTGGTTCGACATGGACAACGGCATGGCCAAGTTCGACCTGGACTTCACCTTCGTCGACCACGGCCCCGGCCATGACATGGCGCTCCTCCTGGAGTACGCCACCGACCTCACCGACGAGGAGACCGCCGCCACGCTCGCCGGGCGTCTGCTCTCCCTGCTCGGCCAGGTCGCCGCCGACCCCGCCCGCCCGCTGGCCGCCGTGGACGTCCTCACCGACGCCGAGCGCACCGCCGCCGCCACGGTCTGGAACGACACCACCCGTCCCGCCGAGACCCGCACCGTCCCCGAGATCCTCGCCGACGTCGTCCGCGAGCGGCCCGACGCGCCCGCCCTCGCCACCGGCACCGCCCGCCTCACCTTCCGCGCGCTCGGCGACCGGGTCGACGCGGTGGCCCGCGCCCTGCGCGACCGGGGCGCCGCCCCCGAACGCGTCGTCGCCCTCGCCCTGCCCCGCCACCTCATGGTCCCGGCGCTCCTCGGCGTCCTCGCCTCCGGCGCCGCCTACCTCCCGCTCGACCCCGGACTTCCGGTGGAGCGGCAGGAGTTCATGCTCCGCGACACGGCACCGCTCTGTGTTCTCACCACAGTCGACCTGGCACCCGAGCTGCCCGACGGCACTCCGCTGCTTCTCCTCGACACCGACGGCCACCCGCAGACCGGCGACGCACAGACCGGCGCGTCGCACACCGGCGACCCGGCGACCGGTGACGCGCAGACCGGCGCCCCGGACCCCGAGGCCACCACCCCGGTCACCGCCCCGGCGCCCGCCCTCACCCCCGCCTCCGCCGCGTACGTCATCTTCACCTCCGGCTCCACCGGCACGCCCAAGGGCGTCGTCGGCACCCACGGTGGTCTGAGCAACCTCTTCGCCGCCCACCGCGACGACCTGATCCGTCCCGCCGAACGCGCCCTGGGACGCGACGCGTTGCGGGCCGTGCACGCGGCCTCGTTCAGCTTCGACGGCTCCTGGGAACCACTGCTGTGGCTGCTCGCCGGGCACGAACTCCACGTCACCGACGAGGCGGTCATGGCCGACCCGGCCGCCCTCCTCGCCCACCTCGGCCGGGAACGCGTCGACTTCCTCGACGTCACCCCGACCTACCTCCGCGAGCTGATCCACCACGGCTTCCTCACCGACGGCGCCCCCCTGCCCGGCGTGATCGCCGTCGGCGGCGAGGCGACCCCCGCCCCGCTGTGGGAGCGGCTGCGCGCCCTGCCCGGCGTCCAGGTCCACGACCTGTACGGGCCGACGGAGAACGCGGTCGACGCGTACGGCTGGCACAGCGACGCCGACGGCTCCTGGGCGGCGCCGCTCGACAACGTCCGCGCCCACGTCCTCGACGCCGCCCTGCGGCCCGTCCCCGTCGGCGTCACCGGCGAGCTGTACCTCGCCGGGGCGGGCCTGGCCCGCGGCTACCTCGGCCGCCCGGCGCTCACCGCGGAACGCTTCACCGCCGACCCGCACGGCGCGCCCGGCGACCGCATGTACCGCACCGGCGACCTCGTCCGGCGCCGCCGGGACGGCTCCCTGGAGTTCCTCGGCCGCGCCGACGGCCAGGTCAAGCTGCGCGGCTTCCGCATCGAACCCGGGGAGATCGAGGCGCACCTCGCCACCCACCCCGACGTCGCCACCGCCGCCGTCGTGGTCCGCGAGGACACCCCCGGCGTGCGCAGGCTCGTCGCCTACGTCCTGCCCGCCGCCGGACGCGCGCCCGACCCGGCGCTGCTGCGCGCCCACACCGCCGCCGCGCTGCCCGCGCACATGGTGCCGACCGCCTATGTGGCCGTCGACGCGCTGCCGCGGACCGTCGCCGGGAAGCTCGACGTGAAGGCGCTGCCCGTGCCCGACCTCGCCGCGAGCGGCTCCGGACGCCGCCCGCGGACCCCGCGCGAGGACCTTCTCGGCGAGGCGTTCGCCGCCGTCCTCGGCGTGCCCGAGGTCGGCGTCGACGACGACTTCTTCGCCCTCGGCGGTCACTCCCTGCTCGCCATGCGGCTGACCGCCCGCATCCGGGCCGCGCTCGGCGCCGAGGTGTCCCTGCGGACCGTGTTCGACGCGCCGACGGTCGCCCGCCTCGCCCGCGTCCTCACCGAGGACGGCGGCACCGGCCGCCCCGCGCTCACGGTCCGCGAACGGCCCGCCGAACTGCCGCTGTCCTCCGCCCAGCAGCGGCTGTGGGTGCTGTACCAGGTGGAGGGGCCCAGCGCGACGTACAACATCCCGTCCGCGTGGCGGCTCACGGGCGCGCTGGACGTGGCCGCGCTGGAGGCGGCCGTGCACGACGTCGTGGTCCGCCACGAGACGCTGCGCACGGTCTTCCCCGACGACGCGGGCCGCGCCCGCCAGCACGTCCTCGCGCCCGACGAGGTCCGCGTCCCGTTCGCGGTGACCGACACCGACGCGGACCTGCTGCCCGAACTCCTCGCCGAAGCGGGGGAGTACGGCTTCGCGCTGGACCGCGAACTCCCGCTGCGCGTCCACGTGTTCCGTACCGGCGAGGAGGAGTGGACGCTGCTGCTGCTCCTGCACCACATCGCCGGGGACGAGTGGTCGGAGGGCCCGCTCCACACCGACCTCGCCCTCGCCTACGCGGCCCGCGCCGAGGGCCGGGCACCGCGGTGGACGCCGCTGCCGGTGCAGTACGCCGACTACACGCTCTGGCAGCGTGAGGTCCTCGGCGACGAGAAGGACCCCACCAGCCTGGCGGCCCGTCAGCTCACGTACTTGAAGCAGGCGTTGGCCGGGCTGCCGGAGGAGCTGGCGCTGCCCGTCGACCGGCCCCGCCCGCTGGAGGCGACCTACCGGGGCGGCGCCGCCGACCTCTCCCTGGACGCCGCGCTCGGCACCGCCCTGCACACCCTGGCCCGCGACAACGGCGTCAGCGTCTTCATGGTGCTCCAGGCCGCGGTGGCGACCCTCCTCACCCGGCTCGGCGCCGGACACGACATCCCGATCGGCAGCCCCATCTCGGGCCGCACCGACGCCGGTCTCGACGACCTCGTCGGCTTCTTCCTCAACACGCTGGTCCTGCGCACCGACACCTCCGGCGACCCGACGTTCCGTGAACTCCTGGCCCGCGTGCGGGAGTCGGACCTGGCGGCCTTCGACCACCAGGACGTGCCGTTCGAGCGGCTGGTGGAGGTCCTGAACCCGGCCCGCTCGCTCGCCCGGCACCCGCTGTTCCAGGTCATGGTGGTCCACCTCGCCGCCGCCGGGGACGACAGCGGTGACGATCCGGGGCTGACCGGTCTGACCGGCCACCGCGACGAAGTGACCGGCACCACCGCCAAGTTCGACCTCTCCTTCGACTTCGTCGAGCGCGGCGACGGCGGCGGCGTGGACGGCACCCTGGAGTACAGCGCCGACCTCTTCGACCACGCCACCGCCCAGTCCTTCGCGGACCGGCTGCGCCGCATCCTGCGCGCCGTCACCGCCGACCCGGACCTCACCGTCGGCGCCGTCGACGTCCTCGGCGCGGACGAACGCGCCCGGCTCGAAGCGGGCTGGCACAGCACCGCGCCCGCCGGGGAACCCACCACCGTGCCCGCCCTGTTCGCGGAGCAGGCGCGCCGCCACCCCGACCGCCCCGCCGTCGCCTCCGAAGGCGACGGCACCGAGCTGACCTTCGCCGCCCTCGACGCCGCCGCCAACCGCCTCGCCCGGCTGCTCGTCGCGTCCGGCGCCGGACCCGAACGGTTCGTGGCGCTCGCCCTGCCCCGCACCACCCGCTTCCTGGTCGCGCTCCTCGCCGTCCACAAGGCGGGCGCCGCCTACCTGCCGCTCGACCCGGACGCCCCGGTGGAGCGCACCGCCGACGTCCTCGCCGACGCCCGGCCCGTCCTCACCCTCACCACCCGCGACCTGGCCGCCGCGCTGCCGCCCGGCACCGACGCCCTGCTCCTCGACGACCCCGCCACCGAGGCCCGCGTCGCCGCCCTCGACCCGGCCGACCTCACCGACACCGACCGCACCGCGCCGCTGACGCCCCGTCACCCCGCGTACGTCATCTACACGTCCGGCTCCACGGGCCGCCCCAAGGGCGTCGTCGTCACCCATGAAACGCTCGGCAACCTCTTCCACAGCCACCGCGAGACGCTGTACCTCCCGGCGCGGGAGGCCGCCGGGCGCCGGCACCTGCGCGTCGGGCACGCCTGGTCGTTCTTCTTCGACGCGTCCTGGCAGCCGCAGTTGTGGCTCCTCGACGGGCACTGCGTGCACGTGCTCTCCGAGGAGACCCGCCGCGACCCCGACCTCGTCACCGCGGCCGTCCACCGCGACGGGCTGGACTTCCTGGAGGTCACCCCGTCGTTCTTCGCGCAGATGGCCGACAGCGGCCTGCTGCGCGACGGCACCTGCCCGCTCGCCGTGGTCGGCGTCGGCGGCGAGGCCGTCCCGGTCGCGCTCTGGGAGCGGCTGGCCGCCCTGGAGGGCACCGAGGCGTTCAACCTGTACGGGCCGACCGAGTCCACCGTCGACGCCCTCGTCGGCCGGGTCCGCGACAGCGCCCGCCCGCTGGTGGGCCGCCCGGTGGCGGGCACCCGCGCGTACGTCCTCGACGACCGCCTCACCCCCGTCCCGCCCGGCGTCCCCGGCGAACTCCACCTCGCGGGCGGCGGCCTCGCCCGCGGCTACCTCGGCAGCCCCGGCCTCACCGCCGAACGCTTCGTCGCCGACCCCTTCGGCCCGCCCGGCTCCCGCCTCTACCGCACCGGCGACCTGGCCCGCTGGACCGCCGACGGCCGCCTCGACTACCTCGGCCGCGCCGACGACCAGGTCAAGATCCGCGGCTTCCGCATCGAACCCGCCGAGATCGAGGCCGCCCTCACCACCCACCCGACCGTCGGACAGGCGTTGGTGACGGTTCATCAGGAAAGTGCGCGCAAGAGGCTGGTGGCGTACGTCGTGCCCGCGCCCGGCGCCGACACCGACCCCGCGGGCCTGCGCGCCCACGTCGCCGCCCGCCTCCCCGACCACATGGTCCCGGCGGCCGTCGTCGCCCTCGACCGGTTCCCGCACCTCGCCAACGGCAAGCTCGACCGGGCCGCGCTGCCCGCGCCCGACTTCGCCGCCCTCTCCACCGGCCGGGCCCCGTCCGGCCCCGTCGAGGAACTCCTGTGCGCCGTCTTCGCGGAGGTCCTCGGCCTCGAACGGGTCGGCGTGGACGACGACTTCTTCACCCTCGGCGGGGACAGCATCGTCGCCATGCAACTCGTCGGCCGGGCCCGCGCCGCCGGACTGCGCGTCACCCCGCGCCTGGTGTTCCGCCACCGCACGGTCGCCGCGCTGGCCGCCGTCGCGGAGACCGCCGGCACCGGCACCCCGCGCCCCGCCGACGACGGCACCGGCTCCGTCCCGCTCACCCCGGTCATGCACTGGCTGCGCGAACTCGGCGGCCCCTTCGCGGGCTACCACCAGGCCGCCCTGGTGCGCACCCCCGCCGCCCTGGCCCGCGACGGCCTCACCGCCGTCCTCCAGGCGCTCGCCGACCGCCACGACCTGCTCCGCGCCACCCTCGTACGGCCCACCCGCGAGAGCACTGAGGACTGGTCGCTGCACGTGCCGCCCGTCGGCACCGTCGACGCGGCGGACTGGCTGGACCGGGTCGACGTCACCGGACTCGCCCCCGCCGAACTCGCCGAGACCGTACGGGAACACGCGCACGCCGCGCGGGCCCTGCTCGACCCCGACGCGGGCCACATGGTCCGGGCCGTCTGGTTCGACGCCGGGGACGCGCCGGGCCGCCTGCTGCTGATGGCCCACCACCTCGTCGTGGACGGCGTGTCCTGGCGCGTGCTGCTGCCCGACCTCGCGGCGGCCTGGCAGGCCCGATCCGCCGGATGCCCGATCGACCTCGTCCCGGTGGAGACCTCGTTCGCCCGCTGGTCCCGGCTCCTCACCGAGCAGGCCGGCACCCCCGCGCGCGAGGCCGAACTCCCGCTGTGGACCGCGGTCCTGGACGGCGGCACCGAGCCGCTGCCCCTGCTGCGCGCGCCCGACCCGGACCGCGACACCGCCGCCACCCAGCGCGAGGTGGTCCGGCGGCTGCCCGCCGAGCACACCGGACCGCTGCTGTCGGCCGTCCCCGCCGCCTACGGCGCCGCCGTCAACGACGTCCTGCTCGCCGGACTCGCCCTCGCCTTCGCCGACTGGCGCCGCCGTACCGGGGGTTCGGACACCTCGATCCTCGTCGACCTCGAAGGGCACGGCCGCGAGGAGGACTTGGGCGGCGACGGCGTCGACCTGTCCCGTACGGTCGGCTGGTTCACCAGCGTCTACCCGGTCCGCCTGGACACCGGGGGCGCCGACCCCGCCGACGCGTTCGCGGGCGGACCGGCCGCCGCCGACACCGTCCGCCGGGTCCGCGAGCACCTCGCGTCGCTGCCCGCGAACGGCGTCGGCTACGGCCTGCTGCGCCACCTCAACCCGCGCACCCGCCAGGTCCTCGCCGGGCACGAGCAGGCGCGGATCGAGTTCAACTACCTCGGCCGGTTCGGCATCCCGGAGGAGACCGACTGGTCGTACGCCCCCGAGGAGGACGCGGCCGACATCGGCTCCGAGGCGGCCATGCGCGAGGGCCACGCCCTCAGCATCAACGTGGTGACCGAGGACCGCGCCGACGGGCCCGTGCTGTCCGCCCACTGGTCCTATCTGGAGGGCCTGCTGCCGCGGGAGACCGTCGAGGACCTCGCCGACAGCTGGTACCGGGCCCTCGAAGGCCTCGTGGCGGGCGCGGAGAGGTCCGGCGCGGAGAATCCCGGCGGCGCGCAGAACGAGCGAGAAGGAAGGAACCGTTAGATGACGAACCCGTTCGAGGACCCCGAGGGCGTCTACCTCGTCCTGGTCAACGACGAGAACCAGCACAGCCTGTGGCCCGACTTCGTGGCGGTGCCGCCCGGCTGGCGCGCCGTCCACGGCCCCGACAGCCGCCCCGCCTGCCTGGAGTACGTCGAGACCCACTGGACGGACATGCGGCCCCGGAGCCTCGCGGAGGCCATGGAGGCCTGAGAGAAACGGAAGAGGGGGGCCGGTCCCGACGGGACCGGCCCCCCTCTTTTTTTCGCGCAGTGCGCGTGGGTCAGGCGGCGGGCTGCTCCACCTTGGTGTCGGGCTTGCCGTCCACGGCCGCCACGAGCTGCGGCACCAGCCGCTCGATCTCGTAGGGCAGGCTGAGGACGGTGCCGAAGGAGACGGCGCTGCCGTAGTCGCTGGTCTCGTTCACGAAGACCTCACGGCCCTCGGAGACCACCTTCAGGCCCTTGTACGAGGCGTCCTTGTGCAGCTTCGCGCTGTCCTTGGCGACGTCGCTCACGATCCACACGATCGCGTCCTGGTCGAGCAGGTCGGTGCGCTCCTTGCTGATGTTCGCGCCGAACTGGTCACCGATCACCTTGTCGAGGTCGGCCGGCAGCGAGAAGCCCAGGTCGGTCAGCAGGCGCGAGCGCGGGTCCTGGCTGCCGAACACGAACATGCCCTCGTACGGCGTCGCCATCAGCGCGTTCTTGCCCTTGAACTCGGGGTGCTCGGCCACCGCCGCGGCGATCTTGCCCTCGGTGTCCTTGACGGCCGCGGCCGCCTCGTCGGACTTGCCGAGCGCCTTGCCGATCAGCTCGGTCTGCTTCTGCCACGGCACGCCGTAGTCGTTGTACTCCTTCGGCTGCGCCACCACCGGGGCGAACTTCGACAGCGACGTGTACTGCTCCTTGGTGATGCCGCCGTACACGCTGAGGATCAGGTCCGGCTTGAGCGCGGCGATCTTCTCCACCTGCGGGCCGGTGCCGGTGTCCTTGAGGACGGTCGGCGCGTCGGCGCCGTTCAGCTTGTCCGCCGCCCACGGGCCGATCGCGCCCTTGTAGCCGCCCAGCCACTCCGTGGTGCCCACCGGCACCTTGCCGAGGGCGAGCACCGCGTCCTGGTCGGTGAGGCCGACGGTGACGATCCGCTTCGGCTCCGACTTGATCGTCGTACTGCCGAACTTGTGGTCGATGGTGACCGGGAACGCGGACGACGCGGCCGAGGTCTCCTTCGAGCCGGAACCGGACGCACCGGAGTCCGCGGAGTCGGAGTCGGAGCCGCCGCACGCGGCGGCGGTGGCGAGGAGGACGGTGGCGGAGGCCAGCGCGGCCGCCGTCCTGGTCACTCTGCGGAAGCGGGGCATGGACGGTCCTTCGGTTCGGTTTCCTGTGACGCGGGACGATGTGGGGGAGTCGGGAATGTCAAGAGGCCGACGGGGGCCGGGGGTCAAGGGGCGGGCGCGGCGCGGGTGTCCGACCAGGCCGCCCACAGCGCCGCGTACGGCCCCCCGGCGGCGCGCAGCGCGTCGTGGGTGCCGGTCTCGACGATCCGGCCGCCGTCCATGACGACGACCCGGTCGGCGGTCGCGGCCTGGCTGAGCCGGTGCGCGACGATCAGGGCGCTGCGGCCGTCCACCGCACGGGCCACGGCCTTCTCCAGCTCGCGCGCGCCCGCGCTGCCCGCCTCGGCGGTCGCCTCGTCGAGGATGACCAGCGGCGGATCGGCGAGCACCAGCCGGGCCAGCGCCAGGGACTGCGTCTGCGCGCCGCTGAGGCGGACCCCGCCGTCACCGACCACGGTGTCCAGCCCCTCGGGCAGCGCCTCCACCCAGTCCAGGGCGTCCACCAGCTGGAGCGCGGCCCGCAGTTCGGCGTCGTCGGCGCCGGGCCGGGCCAGCCGCAGATCGTCGGCGAGCGGGCCCGCGAAGACGTGCGTCTCCTGGGTGAGCAGGGCGATGGTCCGCCCCTCGCCGGAGCGCTCCAGCTCGGCCGGGGGCACCCCGCCGACCAGGACGGTGCCCTCGGCGGGCCGCTGGATGCCCGCGACCAGCCGGGCCAGCGTCGTCTTGCCCGCGCCGCTGGCGCCGACGAGCGCGACCCGCTCACCCGGCCGGATCGTCAGGTCCACGTCGTGCAGCACCGGGTGACCGGGCCGGTAGCCGTGGCGCACGCCGCGCACCAGGACCTCGGTGTCCCCGGTGGCCGCCGCGGGCCGCTCCGGGGGCGTGGGCAGCGGCAGGTCGGTGACGCCGACCAGCCGGGCCAGGCCCGCGGTCGCGGACTGCGCGTCGTCGAGGAGGACGAGGGCCGCGTTGACCGGGGTGAAGAGACTGTGGAAGTACAGGGCCGCCGCGGTCGCCGTACCGATGGACGCCGACCCCTCCCCGACCAGCCAGCAGCCGGTGGCCAGGACGGCGGCGAGCCCGAGGTACTCGGCGACGTGCAGCCGGCTGTAGAAGCCCAGCACCAGGTGGACGCCGCGCATCATCAGCGCCACCAGCGACGACGACCGCTCCCCGACCCGCGCCGTGTGCTCCCCCTCCAGGCGGAACGCCCGTACGGTGGCCCGGCCGCCGACGGTGTCGAGCAACTGCTGCTGCTGGGCGCTGCCCGCGACGCGCTGCTCGGCGTAGAGCGGCACCGCGCGCGCCACGTACCAGCGGGCGGTCGCCACCTGGATCGGCACCGCGAGGAGCGCCGCCAGCAGGAACCGCCAGTCGAGGACGGCGAGCGCGCCCAGGGTGAGGACGATCGTCAGCAGGGAGCGGGCCAGTTCGGGCAGCGCGCTGCGCACCGCGTCCGCGATGAGGGACACGTCGGCGGTGACGCGCGCGGTGAGGTCACCGGCGCCCGCCTTCTCCACCCGCTCCAGCGGCAGGCCGAGCGCCCGCTCCACGAACTTCTCCCGCAGCCGGGCGAGGGTCGTCTCGCCCAGCCGGGAGATCAGCGACAGACCGAGGCCGGTCGTGACGCCCTGCGCGACGGCGACGGCCGCCAGCAGCAGCGCGGTGACGGTGATGGCGTCCGTGGAGCCGCCGTCGGCGACGAGGTCGACGATCCGGCCCAGCAGCGGCTGCACCAGCAGGCCGACGGCGGTCGAGGCGACCGTCACGGCGAACGCGGTCAGCGCCAGCCGCCGTTGCGGGCGCACCAGTTCGAGGACGGCGGCGCGGGTGCGGGCCGGGGTGGCGACGGGCAGCAGCGCCGAACTCGCGTCCGCCGTGGGGGTGATGGGGTCCGGTGCGCCGGTCATGCGAGGACCGCCGTCCGGTAGGGCGCGCACGCGTGGACGAGGTCCTCGTGGTCCCCGCTCGCGGCGACCCGGCCGCCGTCGAGGAGGACCACCCGGTCCGTGACGGTGAGCAGGGCCGCGCTGTTGGTGACCAGCACCGTGGTGCGGCCCGCGCGGATCTCCTTGATGCCGGTGGCGATACGGACCTCCGTGACGGCGTCCACGGCCGTGGTCGGTTCGTGCAGGACGAGGACGGGCGCGTCGGCGGCGAGCGCCCGCGCCAGGGCCACCCGCTGCCGCTGCCCGCCCGACAGGGAGTGGCCGCGCGCGGTCACCGCCGTGTCCCCGCCCTCGGGCAGGGTCCGGACCACCTCGTCGGTCGCGGAGGCGGTGAGGACGGCGGTGAGGCGGGCGGAGAGGGGAGCGGTGGCGGGAGGAGGCGCCGAGGGGGCCCCGGGGGCGGTCGCGTCGGGGGCGGCGGCCGTGACGTTCTCCAGCAGGGTGCCCTCGAAGAGGTCGGCGTCGTGCTCGGCGACCAGCAGGGACGCGCGCAGCTCCGTCAGGTCCAGCGCGGACAGTTCCGTACCGTCCAGTTCGACACGGCCCGCGTCCGGGTCGGCGCGGCGGCCGAGACAGTGCAGGAGCGCCGAGGCGTCGGCCGGGTCGGTGGTGACGACGCCGACCGTCTCCCCGGCGGCGACGTCGAGTTCGAGGCCGCGCAGGGAGCCGTACGCCACCTCGCGCAGCCGCAGCGGCAGCCCGCCCGGCGTCGCCGCGAGGCCCGTACGCCCCTCGCCGGCCGCCGGGGACACGGCGCGCGGCGCGTCGAGGACGGACGCGATCCGCCCGGCCGAGGCGCGGCCCTGCGCCAGTTCGGCGTTGACCCAGGAGAACTCGGAGAGCGGGCCGATGAGGAAGAGGGCCAGCGCCACCGACGACACCAGTTCGCCGACGCCGATGTCGCCGCGCGCCGCGAGCCGTCCGCCGACCAGGGCGATCACGGCCAGGAACACGCCGGTCAGCAGCGTCACCACACCGTTCTGCCAGGCCTCGGCGCGGGCCGCCCGCAGCGTCGCGTCCAGGGAGCGGCCGCTGATCCGGCGGTAGCGGGCGACCGCGGCCGGTTCGGCGCCGATGCCCTTCAGCACCCGCAGCCCGGCCACCAGGTCCGCCGCCACACCCGAGGCGCGCGCGGCCCGTTCCTGCTCGGTCTCGCTGCGCCGCTCCAGCGGCTTGCTCACCAGATGCGTCAGCCACAGCAGCAGCGGTGTGCCCAGCAGCACCAGCAGACCGAGGACCAGGGAGACCCGCAGCAGCACGACCGCCCCGACGACCAGGCCGGTCGCGGACGCGATCCCGACGATGAGCGCCATCATCACGGCGCCCACCCGCTTGGCGTCCTCCGTGGCCACGTTGGCCAGTTCGCCGGGCAGCCGGTTGCCGTCGGCCTCGCCCTCCGGGGCGAGCACCCGCGAGACCACCGCGGTCCGCAGCCGGTGCGCGGTGGTCAGCGCGGCGCGCTCACCGGCGCGCGCGCTCCACCGGAAGCTGAACGACAGCCCGACGTAGACCAGGGCGAGGACGCCCAGCCAGAGCAGGAGGCCGGGAACGTCGCCGTCCACCACCCCCTCGTCGATGGCCAGACCGATGAGGACCGGCACCAGGGCCTCGCCCGTCTGATGGCCCATGCCGAGGACCGCGCCGACCGTCAGATCGCGGCGCTGCTCCCGCACGGCCTGCCGCAGGACCCTACGTCCCGGCGGGTCCGCCTTGCTCACGTGTCCCTCCGGACGGATGGTTCCTGGTACTTGACAAGCCCGTGCAAAACTTAGGTAAGGCTAACTTAGGCTAACTTCTCCGGGGCACGGGGGCCAGGCCCGACCGCCGGATCGCCCGGTTCCGCGATCAAATCGTTCTCAACGGCCCCTGTGTCCGGCTCACTTGGGTCATACTTCAGTGCCCGATGCGATGCGCCGGCGCCCGATGTGGCCTGCCGCACACGCCACGGGCCCATGCGCCACCCGTACGACCGGCGTGGCGCACCCGTACGGCCAGCACGGCACGACCCGTACGACCTGCAAGGCACCATCCGTACGACCCGTACGGCACCATCCGCACCGCCAGGTGCGCAATCCGGGGGAAGCCGGTGGAAGTCCGGCACTGACCTGCAACCGTGAGCGGCCCGCCGGGCCGTGAGTCGGATCGCCCGCTGCGCGCCGAGTACCGCTTCTCACTGTCATGGTCCGCAGCGTGGAGCCGAGAGTCCGTCCGGGTCGGCCCGGTCCGGCACGCCACCCCGCCCGCCGGGGTCGTGCGCACCGTCCGCCGCCGTCCGGTCCGGGTGCGCTCGGAGGCCCGCCGCGGCCCCGCACCCGGAAGGTTCCGCATGAAGCGCGCATCCGCCGCCCGTCACCTCGTCGCCGCGACGGCCCTCGGTCTCGTCCTCGCCTCCGCCCCGGCCGCCACCGCCGCCACCGCCGTCACCGAGGTCGCCGGGACCTCTCACGCCGTCGCGTCGACCAACGCCCGCGTCAAGGTCACCGTCACCGTCAAGGGCCCCGACGGACTCCTCTTCAAGGGCAAGGTCCGCACGCGCGGCCACGACGTGACCACCGCGACCGGCGGCACCCACCGCTGCGACGGCACCAACGGCGGCGCCCACGCCACCGCCGTCCCCACCCCGACCGCCGCCCTCGACGACGCCGCCCGCAAGCACCACTTCACCTGGGACGGCACCTGGTACGCGTCCTTCGACGACTTCTCCGTGGACACCATCAAGAACGTGAACGGCGGCGGCGTCGCCTACTGGAACATCGCCGTCAACGGCGTCTCCACCCCGGTCGGCGGCTGCCAGTTCGAGCTGGAGGCCGGGGACAAGGTCGCCTTCACCTGGACGGCCTTCTGACCCCCACGGTCACGCCGACTCGCCGGTCCGCCACGATCGGCCACGTGGTCCCGTTGGTCCGCCGCGCCCGCCCGGCCGTGCCCCGCGCCTCACCGCGCGGGCCCGGCCGGGAAGGGCCGCGCCTCCGCCGCCGTGACCGGCGCCCCCGCCCGCACGCCGTGCAGGACGTGCGCCAGCACCTCGGCGCCGCGCACCACGCGCGGGCCGGGCCGGTTGAAGTACGCGGGCCCGTCGAGGACATGGACGCGGCCCGCGCGGACGGCGGGCAGCTCCGCCCAGCCCGGCAGCCCGGTCAGCAGCCGCGCCTCGCGCAGGGTGCGCTCCGGCGGGAACCCGCACGGCAGGACGAGCAGCACGTCCGGCCGCGCCGCCCGTACGGCCTCCCAGGTCATCGGAGCGGTGTGCTCGCCCGGCGCCGCGAGCAGCGGGGTGCCCCCGGCCGCCGTGATCTGCTCGGGCACCCAGTGCCCGGCGGGCCACAGCGGGTCCAGCCACTCCACCGCCACCACCCGGGGCCGTTCCCGCCCCGCGACCGCCGCCCGCACCTCCGCCAGCCGCTCCCGCAGCGCGGCCCGCCGCCGTACCGCCCGCTCCCGCACGCCGAGCACCTCGCCGACGGTGACCAGGCAGTCCAGTACGTCGTCGAGGGTGCGCGGCTCCAGGCTCAGCACGCGCGTGCCGGCGTCGAGGAGCCGTACGGCCGCGCCGACCCGCTCGTACGACACCGCGCACACCGCGCACAGGTCCTGCGTCAGCACGACGTCGGGCCGCAGGGCCGCCAGCGCCTCGGTGTCCAGCCGGTAGAGGGAGGACCCGGAGTGCGCGGACCCGCCGACCGCGTCGGAGATCTCCCGGCTGCTGAGCGCGTCCTGGTCGAGGTCGGCACCGGTCACCACGGGCACGCCCGCCACCTCCTCCGGCGGCCAGTCGCACTCGTGCGTCCGCCCGACCAGCCGCCCGGCCAGGCCCAGTTCGGCGACGAGGTCGGTGGCGGCGGGCAGCAGGGAGACGATGCGCATACGACGACTCTAGGACGCCGGGCAGGACGTCCAGCGGTGCCCGGGGGTGCCCGGGGTGCCCGTGGGGCTCTGGGGTGCCCAGGGGCACCCGGCGCACCGCGCGCCGCCGGACGTCCTGCCCGGCGGGCGCGATTCGGCCACCCGCGATGCCTTTGCGCCCTATGTCGGCAACCTGCCCCCGCCGCCGCTCACCTGCGGCTAGACAGGACCCGCCGGGCCGGTGGACGCCGCGTCCGGCCCGTCCCGGCACCGGGACGGACGGTGCGCGGGGGAGGGCGGGACGGGTGCTGACCGGCGACGGGACACGGCCTGGGGCGAGGCCGCGGGCGGGGGCGGTCCGATGAGCGCGCGCAGGGGCGGGCGGCGGCCCGCGCCGCGACGGCGGCCCCGCGGGACGGGGCGCGGGCGGCGGAGCCGGGCGGACGACCGGCTGATCGGCCTCGTCGTGGCCGCCGCCCTGGGCCTCGCCCTCGTGGTGACGGTCGTGGACTGGCTGCTCGCCCGCCCGTGGCTCCTGGCCCTCGGCGCGGCGCTCGCCGTCGGCGTCCTCGCCGTCCGCGTCCACCGGGCCCGGCAGCGCGCGCGGTGGGAATCGGTGCGGGTGCGGGGCCTGCGGTACGCGGTCGCCGAGCTGGACGCCCTGCACCACACCCGGTTCGAGGACGCCGTACGGGAGTTGATGGCGCGGGACGGCTGCCGGGACGCGGTCCGGGTCGGGGGCGGCGGCGACCTGGGGGCCGACGTGAAGGCCACCGATCCCTTCGGGCGGCGCTGGGTGATCCAGTGCAAGCACCGGCGCGACGGGCTCGCCGGGTCCGCCGTGGGCACCCCGGCCCTCCAGGTCCTCAACGGCACCGCCCGCCAGGAGCACGGCGCCGACGTCGCGGTCCTCGTCACCAACGGCCGGGTGACCGCCCCGGCGGTGGCCTTCGCCGAACGCCAGCGGCTGCACGTGGTGGACCGTCACACCCTCGCGGCCTGGGCCGCGGGCTCCCGCCCCCTCTGGGAACTCCTCCACGCGGTACCACTACCGCGCAAACCGACGGCACTGTCCTGAACGGGCGGCGAGGGGAGGGCTGTTCGGGGCGGGGCTTCGGGGCGGCGGCGTGCGAGGAGCTATGTGCGTGAACGCGCCGACGTCGTGGCCCACTTGAACGGACGGCCCCCCAACTCCCGCCCATGCGGCGGAACCACCACCTCCCGGTCATCGGTCGGTAACAGACGTACCGGACAGGCGTGAGGGGGTGGTCACCCCGGGGACGCTCCTGCTACGCGCAGGAGTTCGCGTACGACCACGGGGGATCACGATGAAGTCGACAACAGCGCGCGGGAAGCGGACGAGGCCCGGACGGGCCCCGCGCTCCCGCGCTTTCGGGGCGGTGGCCGTCGCCGCCCTGCTCGCCACCACGGCCTGCCAGGCAGCCGCCGACGGCTCCAAGGCCGCACCGGGACGGCCGACCGCAGGGAGCCCGTCGAAGGCGGGGGACGCGACGGCCGCACCGAGCTCCACCACGTCACCCACGCCTCCGACCCCGGCGAAGCCGGACACCACGACGGACGGCAGCGGCGGCACGGGCGGGGGCAAGGGCGCCGGAAGCGGCAAGGACATCGGCGGCACCGGCAAGGACGCCCCCACCGCCTGCACCCCCGACGACCTGTCCGTCTCCGCCACGACGGAGCCCCCGCACACCAAGATCCCCCGCCACCTCCTCCTCACCGTCCAGAACGCCGGGGACGACACCTGCCTCCTCTACCGCTACCCGCGCGTCCTGCTCGGCGCCGACGCGCAGGCCACGGTGCCGGTCATCCCGGACAGCGACCCCGACCCGGGCCGCCCCGTGACGCTCGCGCCCGGCGACGAGGCGCACGCCGCGCTCCTCGTCAGCGGCGGCCACCGGGACGAGTACGAGGCCCGCAGCATCACCGTCGCCCTCCAGGGCCCCCGCCGCGCCAGCACCCCCAGCCGCCCCCTCGACGTCCCCATGCCCGCCGAGGTGCTGTACGCGGACGACGGCCAACTCGTGACGTACTGGACCACGGCCTCGGGGGGCGCGCTGGACTTCATCATGTCGAGGTGAGGGGGCGCGGGGCGGACGCCGGAGCCGGGTCGCCGGACGCGGCCCACGGTCACCCGGACGTGCGGTCCGCCCGCCGCCGCGCCACCATGGGACACAGGAGCGACGCGGGAGCACGGAGCCGGGACGCGGTATCCGTGCGGTCCGCACGGGTGGTGGCCGTATGAGTGATCCGACAGTCGTCGAGGCGGGACAGGGCCGCCTCTTCCGGGGGCCGACCGGCGCCCCGATGACGGTGAAGATCGACGGCGGGACGACGGGCGGGGCGTACTCGGTGATCGAGTACGCCCACGCCGCGGGCGCGCCGGGCCCGCCCCCGCACGTGCACGAGCACCACGAGGAGGCCTTCCGGGTCCTGGAGGGCGAACTCAGCCTCGACGTCGACGGGCGCACGATCACCCTGCGCGCCGGGGAGTACGCGGTGGTGCCGCGGGGCGCGGTCCACCGGCCCTACAACGCGGGACCGGTGGACGTACGGTTCCTCTTCATCACGTCCCCGGCGCTGGACGGCTTCTTCGCCGAGATGGCCGACCTGAACGCGGCCACGGACGGCAACCCGCCCGCCGGGGCGCTCAGGGAACTCGGGGCCCGCTGGGACTGCGTGTTCACCGAGCTGCCCGGCGGTGACGGGCCGACGCGGATGGTCAACGAGCGCTGAGGCCGGGCGAGGGCGTCACACCCCCCACCGCAACGCGATCGTGTCCCCCACGTTCACCACCTGCTGCCGGGTCGCCGTGCCGAAGGCGGCGCCGTCGACGCTCGCCTTCCAGGTGCTGGAGCCGCTGTTCGCCTTGCCGTTGAGGGAGGTGATCGTGCCGGTGCCGGAGGGCGGGGTCACCGTGGTCACACAGCCGGACGGGGTGGCCGCGCCGACGGCCGCGTCGAGGACGGCGCCCAGCGTGGTCGTCGTCCCGGTCGGGGTGAGGGCGACCGCGCACACCTTGAGGCCGCCTGCCCCGTCGTCGACGGTGAGCGCCAGCTTCGTCGCCGTACCGGAGGTGAAGGTGCCCTGGGCGACCCACTGCGGGGCTCCCGGGGTGACGGGGGCGGGCGGGGCGGAGGTGAAGCCGCCGCCCGCCACCGCGCGCAGGCCGTCGATCGAGGCGTACGCCGACGGGCCGGTGTCGGAGGGCAGGTACTTGAAGCCGCCGCCCGGGTTGAACTGCTGGGCGATCAGGAAGTCCACCGGCGTCTTGCCGAGCGCGGTGAGGAAGTCACCGGTCTGCGGGTTGATGCCGCAGGCGTTGAGGCCGGACACCGCCCAGCCGTTGGAGTCGGTGTTCACCCCGAACATGGCGTTGAACGCACCGCTGTTGTTGACCAGCTTGCTCTTGAGGAACGCTTTCGCCTGCACGATGTCCGTGTCCGTGTTCGGCACGCCCGACACGCACAGCGCGGCCATCGCGGCGCCGGTCATGTCGATGTCGCTCGCGGCGGCCAGCTGGCTCGGATTCCCCTCCGCCTTCCCGTAGTTCCAGCCGCCGTCGTTGTGCTGGTTGGCGCGCAGCCGGGTGACGACCTTGTCCCGCAGCGCCTGCGGGACCCGTACCTGACCGGCCTGGGTCTTCGCGCCGTTGAGGGCGAGCGCGGCGAACACGGTCCCGTTGAAGTTGGCGGACGGGCCGAAGTAACCGGCCTCCGCCGTCTGCCAGTAGCCGTAGATGTCGGCGATCAGGTTGCGTGAGGCGGAGACCCGCGCCGGGTCGATCCCGGCGGCGTACGCGTTGAGCGTGGCGCGCTCGTAGTCGGTGACGACGGGGGAGGCGGACGGCCAGCTCGCCGAGGACAGCAGGGTGCGGTACACGGTTCTGGCGTTCTTCGTGGCGTCGCCGCCCGGCGTGACGTCCACCGCGGCGGTGCCGGCGGCGGCGAACGCGCTGAACGCCCACTCGTTGGACAGCCCCGACCCGGCGTACGAACCGTCCGCCGCCTGGAGCGACTTGAGGTAGGTCACGCCGTTCGTCTTCGACGTGGCGATCTGCGCGGGTGTGGAGGTCGCGGCGGCGGGCAGCGCGGTGAGCGCGAACGCCCCCGCCGCGGCGGTCGCGGTGAACGCGGCACGCCGCCAGGACGACACCGCGGCGCCGCCCGATCGGGCAGCGGCGGGGGAGACACGGGAATCCCGGGATGCGCGGAAAGCGCGGAAAGCGCGGGGAGCACCGGAAGTGCGGGAAGCGGTACGGGACATGGCCTGCTCCTGGGGTGAGGGACACCGGCCGAACCTGCGGCGGGCCCCTCGGCGGACCGGGAGCGCGGCGGGCCTGGCCGCCGTCCGGAACGCGTGGACCGGCTACCAACTCAACCTCACCGCTTGGGCATTCGGGCTCGGAACGGCACACCGCCGTCCCACACCGCTGCGCGTCAGCCCCGGACTCCCACCGGGTTCCCCCACTCGGCAGAGCGCGACGGTACCCGACCCGGACCCCCGTCACCAGAGGCGCCCCGGACAGCCGCCGGGCCCGCCCGAGGCACCCTTGACGCTTCCGGTGAAGCGTGCTCAAATCCGCCTGATACGCAACGAGTTCCAGGGGAAGCCGGTCGAACGCCGGCGCTGACCCGCAACCGTGGGCCCGGTCCAGCCGGGCGAGCCGGAATGCCTGGGACGTGATCGACAGCGCGTGATCGACAGCTACAGACGCCGTCGCGGACTACGGCGTGGTGCGACCAGCTTCCGTACGCCGGTGTCCCCGCGCGTGCCGGGAGCCCTCAGCCACGTCCCTGCCCGCGTCGGCCGGTCGGCGAAGGGACCGGGGTGGGGACAGCACAGGGCGCACCAGGCGCACAGGGCGCACCGGGTGCCGAGGACGCGCAGGGCGCTCGGCGCGCACACGGCGTGCCACGCGGACCGAGCGGTTCAGGCGGACCAGGTGAAGCGGGCGGACCAGGCGGAGTGCCGCGTACGGCGGCCCGCCCGCTGCGGCTGACGGCGTTCGCGGCGGCGCTGCTCACCGTCCTCGCGGTCTGCATGACCTTTCTCACCACGACCACCGCCGCCGCCGACCCGGTCGGCGCCTGCACCGCGACGCGGGGCGCCGTCGTCGCCGTCGACTTCGGCGCGTTCGACGGGGACGTGGTCCGCGGCTGCGACACCACCCCCACCACCGGCTACGAGCTGCTGCACGCGGCAGGGTTCACCACGAAGGGCACCGGCCACGACGGCGACGCCTTCGTCTGCCGCATCGGCCACGACGCGTTCCGCTCCGGCACGCAGTACCCGACCCCGGACGCGGACGACTGCGCGCTCACCCCGCCCGCCACCGCCTACTGGTCGTACTGGACCGCCGCGCCCGGCGAGGACGAGTGGACGTACAGCCGCTACGGCGCCATGGACCGCAGGCTCCAGGACGGCGACGTCGACGCCTGGGTGTACGGCGGCACGGACGTCGGCGGCACCACCGGCCGCCCCGACTTCAGCCCCGACGACGTCCGGCCCGACGGCGGCGGCACCGGCACCCCCGGCCCCAGCGGCGGTCCGACCGCCGCCCCCGGCGAGGTCGACACGGCCGCCGCCGTACGCTGGCTCAAGAGCCGTCTCACCGACGACGAACGCGTCACCGACGACTCCGGCACCGCCGACCTCCTGCTGACCACCGAGACCGCCTACGCGCTCGCCGCCACCGACGGCCGCGGCCCGGCCCTGGACAAGGTCACCGCGTACCTCACGACCCAAGTCGGCTCCTACGCCTACCCGTTCGGCACCGATCAGGCGCCGAACGCGACGGCCGCCGCCCGCCTCGCCCTGCTCGCCGAGATCACCGGCGGCGACCCGCGCGCCGTCGGCGGCCACGACCTCGTCGGCGACCTGACCGCGCACGTCTGCGCGGCGGGCCCCGAGTCCGGCGAACCCACCCCCGGCTGCACCGCCCCCGGCGACTTCCGCAACGCCGACTACGCCGACGGGCAGGCCCTCGCCGTCCTCGCCCTGCTGCGCGCCGGGGTCACGCCCCCCGCCGCCACCGTGGACCGGCTGGCGCGGCTCCAGTGCCGGGACGGAGGCATCTCCGGCCCCCTCATCCGGGCCGAGGAGAACTGCGACGCCGACCCCGCCGTCACCGCGCTCACCGCGCTGGTCCTGGAGAAGGCGGGCGGCCACGCCGACACCGTGTCCAAGGCGCGCGCCTACCTGACGCGCACCCAGCGCGAGGACGGCGCCTACCTCGGCTACACCGGCGCCACCGGCGCGAGCGTCCACGCGACCGCCCACGCCGCCCAGGCCCTGCGCGCCCTCGGCGACACCGGCCGCGCCGACGCCGCCGAGGCCTGGCTGTCCCGGCAGCAACTCGACGGCGGCGGCTTCGCGTTCGAGGAGGGCGGCACCGACCCGGCGCCCTACGCCACCACGGCCGCCGTCCTCGCGGGCGCGCACACCAGCCTGGTCACCCTCACCGCGCGCACCACCCCGCCCCCGACCACCGCACCCCCCACCTCCGCCTCCCCGACCGGCCGGCCGTCCACGACCCCGGCCCCGGGCAAGGCCCCCGACCTCCGCAAGGGCGTCGCCTACCTCACCGCGCCCGCCCAGCTCGTCCAGGGCCGCTACCACGCCGCCGGACCCGGCACCGCGCGCGCCGACTTCGGCCTCACCATCGACGGGGCCTACGCCCTCGCCGCCACCGGCCTAGACAACGCCGCCCTGCGCGGGATCGTCGACTTCCTCGACCGGGGCGGCAAGGACGGCGAGGGCCGTACGGTCAACGACTGGACCGGCGTCGGCGGCGCCCACCCGGTCGGCGGCGCCCTCGGCAAGACGGCCCTCCTCGCCGAGGCCGTCGGCCGTGACCCGCGCTCCTTCGGCGGCCACGACCTGATCGCCGCGCTCGCCGACGCGGTGTGCGCGAAGCCGAGCACCGCCCCCGACCGCTCCTGCGCCGCCGAGGGCGCCTACACCTACGCCCCCTCCGTGTTCGCGCAGTCCCTCGCGGTCATGGCCCAACTCCGCGCGGGCGAAAAGGAGTCGGCCCGCAAGCCCCTCGCCTACCTCCGGGGTCTCCAGCGGGCCGACGGGGCGTGGCCGAGCCTCATCCCGGCCACCGGGGACGCCGACGTCGACTCCACCGCGATCGCCGCCATGGCCCTCGCCCTCGCCCCGGCCGACGGCCCGGCCACCGGGACCGCCACCGGCACGGCCGCGGATTCCGGCGCGGACCCCGCCGTGGCCAAGGCCCTGAAGTGGATCGCCGCCCAGCAGCGGCCCGACGGCGGGTTCCCCGGCGCGGCCGGCACCTCCGTCAACTCCGCCGCCCTCGCCGTCCAGGGCCTCTCCCTCGACGCGGACGCCTACGCCGACGAGATCGCCGACGCGCGCGCCTTCCTCGCCGGGCAGCAGAACGCCGACGGCGGCTTCAACGTCGCGAAGGAAGGGCAGCGCGGCTCCGACCTGCGCGCCTCCACCCAGGCCGTCGGCGGCACGACGGGCGTCTCCTTCGGCACCCTGACCCGCAGCCTCACCGGCACCTCCCCGCAGCCCACCCCCGGCCCGACCGGCGGCACCCCCGACATCGTCACTCCGGGCGACAGCGCCGGGGCGGGCGGTGCGGCGGACGGCGGGACCGCGGCGGCGGGCGGCGGAGGCGGCGCCCTGGCGTCCACCGGCACCGCGGTCGGCCTGCTCGCCGCGGTCGCCGCGCTGCTGGTCCTCGCCGGATGGCGGACGACCGTCGCCGCCCGCCACCGCGTGGCCACCGCCCTGGCGACAGCCGCCGGGACCGGAACCGGTGCCACCGGCACGGCCACCTGGACCGCCCCGGACGCCGGGACCGGCTCCCGCAATGCCCGCAACGAGGACGACGGCACCGGCACCGCCCCCGAGGGAGACGCCCGGTGACGATCCGCGCCCGCCTCTCCGCCGCCGTCGCCGCGCTCGGTCTCACGGCCGCCGTCCTCGCCGCCACCGCCGCCCCGGCGGCGGCGAAGCCCCAGCCGATGGGCCGCTGCACCACCGGTTCCGGCGCGGTCCTGGCCGTCGACTTCAGCGACTGGGGCGGCCCCATCCTGCGCTCCTGCGGCACCACGCCCACCACCGGCTACACCCTCCTCAACCAGGGCGGCTGGCGCACGACGGGCACCGGGCACGACGGCCCGGCGTTCGTCTGCCGCATCGGCTACAGCGGCTTCAAGAACGGCAAACAGTTCCCGCCGCCCTCCCAGGACGACTGCGTCCTGACCCCGCCCGCCTCCGCCTACTGGTCGTACTGGCACGCCGATCCCGGCGAGAACGACTGGGAGTACAGCCAGTTGGGCGCGATGCTCTACAAGCCGAAGCCCGGCAGCGTCGACCTGTGGACCTTCGGCGGGACGAACATCGAGGGCACCCAGGGCCGCCCCTCCGTCACCCCGGACCAGCTCCGCGCCCACAACACCCGCCCCCAGGGCGGCACCGGCCGACCTCCCTCCGGCGAACAGGCCCCCGAACTCCCGCCGGACGTCGACACGGGCCCCGCGCCGGAACGCCCCGCGACCCCGCTGCCGAAGCCCCCGCCCGTCAGCCCCCGCACTCCGGCCGCCACCCCGGACCCGAAACCCACCCCCACCCCGACGTCCACCCCCAGCGCCTCCACCACGCCCCCGCCGACACCGTCGGACGCGTCCTCCCCGACCCCCGCCGCAAGCGGTACGGGTACGGGGGCGACGCCGGGCGGCCAGGTGGTCGACGCCGCCCCCGCCGCCGACGCCCCGCACGACCCCGGCTCGATCGCCCCCGTGGCCACGGGGGCGGCCCTCGTCGTCCTGATCGGCGGCGCGGCGGCCTACGTGGCGCGCCGCCGCCGCCGTACCGAGTGACCCCGATGGCCCGTACGACCCGTAATACCGGCCACACGACCCCTACAACCCCTACAACCCGTACGACCCGTAAGGGAACCCCGGCCACCGCGACGGACCCGCCTACCGCCGGACCGGGCACAGGACCGGGCACGAACGCACCCGCCCCCGCCCCCGCGCCCGCGCCCGACCACAGGGGGCGGCGGCTGCCGCGTGGGCTGCACCCGGTGGCCTGGTGGGTGTGGGCGCTCGCGCTGGCGACCGCCGTCAGCCGCACCGACAACCCGCTGCTGCTCTTCCTGGTGCTGGCCGTCCTCGGCTACGTCGTCACGGCCCGCCGCACCGAGGCCCCCTGGGCGCGCGGCTTCAAGTACTACCTGTACCTCGCCCTCACCGTCGTCGCGATCCGTGTCGTCTTCCGCGCCGTGTTCGCCACCGGCATCACCCCGCGCGACCACTTCCTGTTCTCCCTCCCGCATCTCCCCACCCCCGACTGGTACGCGGGCATCCGCATCGGCGGGCCGGTCTCCCTGGAGGCGCTGTTGTCGGCGGCCACCGACGGGCTGCGGCTCGCCTGCATGCTGTGCTGCATCGGCGCCGCCAACACCCTCGCCAACCCCAAACGCGCCCTGCGTGTCCTGCCCGGCGCGCTCTACGAACTCGGCGTCGCCGTCACCGTCGCCCTCAGCGTCGCGCCCCAACTGGTGCAGAGCGTCCAACGCGTCGCCCGCGCCAAGAAGTTGCGCGCCGGACGCACCCGGGGGGTGAAGGCGCTGCGCGGGATCGTCGTCCCCGTCCTGGAGGACGCCCTCGAACGCTCGCTGCGGCTCGCCGCCGCCATGGACGCGCGCGGCTACGGCCGGGCGGGCACCGCCACCCGCCGCTCCCGCCGGATCACGGGCGCGCTGATGCTGCTCGGCATGTGCGGGCTGTGCGCCGGGGCGTACGGGCTGCTCGACGCCACCGCGCCCGCCTTCCTAGGCCTGCCCGCGATGACGCTGGGCGCGCTGCTCTGCGCGGGCGGGCTGCGGCTCGGCGGACGCCGGGTGACGCGGACGACGTACCGCCCCGACCCGTGGCGGCTGCCCGAGTGGGCGGTGGCGGGCAGCGGCCTGCTCTCCGCCGTCCTCCTCCTCACCGACCTCGGCTACGACCCCGCCCAGCTCAACCCCACGTTCTATCCGCTCACCTGGCCCTCCCTCCCGCTGGTGCCCACCGCCGCGATCCTCCTCGCGGGCACCGCCGGTTTCCTCGCCCCGCCGCCCACCCCGCCCCAGCGGCCCGCCCCCACCCGCACCGACCGGAGAGCCGACCCCGCGTGATCACCTTCGACCAGGTCACCGTGCACTACGACGACGCGCCCGCGCCCGCGCTGCGCGACGTCGACCTCACCGTGGAGGAGGGCGAACTCTGCCTGGTCGTCGGCCACACGGGCGTCGGCAAGTCGACCCTCCTGGGCGCCGTCAACGGGCTGGTCCCGCACTTCACGGGCGGCACCCTGTACGGCCGGGTCACCGTCGACGGCCGTGACACCGCCCACCATCCGCCGCGCGAACTCGCCGACGTCGTCGGGGTGGTGGGCCAGGACCCCGCCGACGGCTTCGTCACCGACACCGTCGAGGAAGAACTCGCCTACGGCATGGAGCAGTTGGCGATCCCTCCGGCGACGATGCGCAAGCGCGTCGAGGAGACCCTGGACCTGCTCGGCCTCGCCGACCTGCGCCACCGCGCGCTGTACGAACTCTCCGGCGGCCAGCAGCAGCGCGTCGCTATCGGCTCCGTCCTCACCGCGCACCCCCGCGTCCTGGTGCTGGACGAGCCGACCTCCGCCCTCGACCCGGCCGCCGCCGAGGAGGTCCTTGCCGCGGTCACCCGTCTCGTCCACGACCTCGGCGTGACCGTCCTCATGGCCGAACACCGCCTGGAGCGCGTCGTGCAGTACGCCGACCGTGTCCTGCACCTCCCCGGCGACGGCCGCGCCCGCATCGGCGCGCCCGCCGACATCCTCCGTACGGCGTCGATCGCGCCGCCGATCGTGGAACTGGGCCGCGCGGCCGGGTGGGACCCGCTGCCGCTGTCGGTCCGCGACGCCCGCCGCGCCGCCGCCCCGTTGCGGGCCCGCCTCGCCGACCGCACGCCCGCCGCGGCCCGCCCGGCTCCGTCCGCCGACCCGGCCCGCCTGCTCACCGCGCGCGGCGTGACGGTCTCGTACCGGGGCGTGCCCGCCGTGCGCGAGGTCGACCTGGACCTGCACGCGGGGGAGGTGACCGCGCTGATGGGCCGCAACGGGTCCGGCAAGTCGTCCCTGCTGTGGGCGCTCCAGGGCGCGGGGCCCCGCACCGCGGGCACCGTCCGCGTCCCGGAGGCGCCCGGCGGCTCGGCCGGCGCCGACCCGCACACCGTGTCCGCGGACCGCGCCCGGCGCCTGGTCGGCCTGGTCCCGCAGACCCCGGCCGACCTGCTCTACCTGGAGAGCGTCGAGCAGGAACTCGACCAGGCGGACGCCGAGTCGGAGACCGGGCCGGGCACGGCGTCCCCGCGCGCCCGTGACCTCCTCGACCGGCTCGCGCCCGGCATCGACGGCACCGTCCACCCCCGCGACCTGTCCGAGGGGCAGAAGCTGGCGCTGGTCCTCGCCGTCCAGCTCGCCGCCACGCCCCGGATCGTCCTCCTGGACGAGCCCACCCGGGGCCTGGACTACCGGGCGAAGGCCGAACTCGTGCGCATCGTGGACGCGTTGGTGGCGGAGGGCCGGGCGGTGGTCGTCGCCACCCACGACGTCGAGTTCGCGGCGCGCGCCGCCGACCGGGTGGTGGTGATGGCCGAGGGGGACGTCGTCGCCGACGGACCCACCGCCGACGTCATCGTCGCGTCACCGGTCTTCGCCCCGCAGACCGCCAAGATCCTCGCACCGCTGCCTTACTTGACGGTCCGTCAAGTCACGCGGGAACTGGTCGCCGGGACGGGACCGGCCCGGTGAGCGGCACCCAGCCACCGAACGGCACCACGCCATCGAACGGCACCCAGCCACCGAACGGCCCCCACCCGACGGACGGCCGCGCCCGTCCCGTCGCGGCGATCCGCCTCACTCCCCGCGTCGGCCTGGTCATGACGATGGCGGCGTTCCTCGGACTGGTCGCGTTCTTCTGGCCGTTCGTCGTCGCGCCCGGCACCTTCGGCTCGCACTACGCCCCGCCGCTCATCTTCGGCGTGCTGCTCCTGCTGGTGCTGTGCGTGGTGCTCTCCGAGATCGCCGAGGGCGGCATCGACTCCAAGGCCCTCGCCATGCTCGGCGTGCTGTCGGCCGTCAACGCCGCCCTGCGTCCCCTGGGCGCCGGGACCGCCGGCATCGAGACCGTGTTCTTCGTGCTGGTCCTCGCCGGACGGGTCTACGGCCCCGGCTTCGGCTTCACCCTGGGCTGCACCTCGCTGTTCACGTCCGCGCTGATCACGGGCGGCGTCGGCCCGTGGATGCCGTACCAGATGTTCGGCTGCGCCTTCGTCGGGATGCTCGCCGGGTTCCTGCCCCGCGCGACCGGCCGCCGCGAGGTGCTCCTGCTCGCCGTCTACGGCTCGCTGTCCGGCTATCTCTTCGGCTTCCTCCTCAACCTCTCCTTCTGGCCGTTCTCCCTGGACCCCGGCAGCTCGATCGCCTATCTGCCGGGTCTGCCCTTCACCGAGCAGTGGCAGCGCTACATCGCGTTCGACATCGCCACCTCGCTCGGCTGGGACACCGGCCGCGCCGTCACCACCTTCGTGTGCGTCCTGCTGGCGGGCCCGGCGGTGCTGACGACGTTCCGCCGAGCCGCCCGCCGCGCCCGCTTCCGGGCCCCGGTCCGCTTCGCCGGGGCCCGCCCGCCGGAGTCGGTGCCGGAGTCAGTCCCGGAGCCGGAGCCGCGACCGGAGCCGAAACCCCGGCCGAAACGCGAACCCCGGCCCGACCAGACCTAGTTGCACCCAGTTCCGCCTAGTTCCTCCAGACCGACACGTTGTCGAGGTTGAGCCACTTGCCGCCCGGCCCGTCGGTCCAGATCCCCACCCGGGCCGACCCGTTGGTCACCGTGAACGTCACCGTCCTGGTGGCCCAAGTGGGTTGGGCGGTCTTCAGCGAGGTCTGGATCTCGGGGCCGCCGTAGTTCTTGACGGAGACGTACGCGTTGGTCTGGCCGCCGCTGGAACGGTGGTCGAAGGACAGGGTGTAGGTGCCGTTCGGCAGGGTGAGGTCCTGCGCGGCCCAGGCGTTGTAGGGGCCGGCCGACCACATCGCGAGCCTGCGGTTGCCGGGATCGGTCGTGTCCTCGACCTTGGTCGCGCCCGCCGTGCCCGACACCGACCACTGCGGTATCGCCGTGCCCGCCACGTCCTGGTCGAAGCGGCCGTTGGCGATCTCGTCGGCCCGCAGCGTGCCCGCCGCCGCGTCCACGTCGACGGTGGTCGCGCCGTGCAGCGTCGGCACCCCGTCGGTGAACGTCAGCGGATACCAGGCGTTGCGCCCGATGCCGCCGGGCGCGGGCGCGGTCCCGCCGTGGAACTGCGAGTAGCGGTCCCCGTTGTAGAGGTACGAGGTGGACTCGCTCCCCACGACCGGGATGATCTGCTCGAACTGCGTGCCGTAGGAGTTGCCCGACGGCGGGTCGGTCGCCAGGGTCTTCCACGCGCTCCAGGTCTTCAGGTCGGTGCTGGTGCGGTAGGAGGTCGCGGTGGCGTTCCACCAGTCCTTGCCGGAGGCGAACATGTAGTAGGCGGAGTCCTTCTTGAGGATCGCGGGCGCCTCGCGCAGGTTGTCCCATCCGGTGGAGACCGCGGGCTTCACCGACGTCCAGTCCGCGTCCAGCGGGGCGACGTTCATCGACACGTTCCGGGTGGTGGCGTTGTCCCCGACGTACACGAGGTAGGCGTCGTCGCCGTCGACGAAGACCGAGTGGTCGCCCATCGTGTAGCCGTTGACCAGGCTGCTCGTCCCCGGTGTGTACGTCCCGTCGACGGTCGGGCTGGTGGCGAAGAGGACCGAGTTGCCGAGCCCGGCGGTCGGCCCGTTCACCTCGACGACGAGCACATACATCCCGGTGGTGGGGTTGTGGACCAGCTGGGGGCGGCCGAGCCACTTGCCGGTGGCGAGGTCGCCCGTGGTGCCCGACTGGCTCAGGATCGGCCCCTCGAAGGTCCAGGTCTCCAGGTCGGTCGAGCGGTAGAGGTTGACGTGCTTGGGCTGCCCGCTGACCAGGGAGGTGCCCACCCAGTAGTACGCCGAGCCGACCTTCAGCACGTTGCCGCCCTGCGCGAGGACCGGGTCGCCCGCGGTGTCGCGCCAGACGGTGTCGTTGGCGACGGACGGCACCGGGTCGGCGGCCCCGGCCGACGGCGCGGGACCGCCCAGGGCGAGGGCGGTGGCGGCGCCCGCCGCGAGGACGGTGCGCCGGGCGGCCTGCGATCGCTTGTTCATACGGCTCCTTCGACGTGAACGTGAGCGGTGCCCGAGGGGCGGACCGGAGTGCGGTGGCCGGTCCGGGGCCGCAGTGAGCGGCGCCCGTCGGGCGGGTGCGCGGGGGACGGCGCGGATGGCCAGATCCCACCGGCTGAAAAAAATTATCACCACGTCTATCCATCCGACCCCGTCGTGAAATAAATTTCTCCCGCGGTCGCTCTTCCCCCTCCTTCGTGGGCGCCCACTGCGGCTACACCCCTCTCAGCACCACGGGAGCATCCATGCGCACAAGGCCGGGCACCCCGCCCCGCCGCGCGTCAGACGCCCGACCACGGCGGCTCACGCGCGGGCTCACCGGGTGGGCCTTCGTCCTTCCCTTCGCCGTACCGTTCGCCCTGGCGGTCGTCGCGCCCATCGCCTACACGATCGGGCTCAGCCTCTTCCAGGAGCGGCTGGTCGGCGGCGTCTCGTTCGTCGGCCTGGACAACTACCGCGACCAGCTCACCGACCCGCACTTCTGGGGGACGGTCGCCCGGGTCGGCCTGTTCGCGCTCATCCAGGTGCCGGTCATGATCGGGCTCGCTCTCGGCGCCGCCCTCGCCCTCGACAGTGCCAAACTGCACGCCCCGGCGCTCTTCCGGCTCGGCGTCTTCCTGCCGTACGCGGTCCCCGGCGTCGTGGCCTCACTGCTGTGGGGCTACCTCTACGGCGCCCAGTTCGGCCTGGTCGGCGACCTCAAGGAGTACTTCGGCGTCGCCGTCCCCGATCCGCTGTCCGGCGCGCTCGTCCTGCCGTCCATCGGCAACATCGTGCTCTGGCTCTACATCGGCTACAACATGCTCGTCTTCTACTCCGCCCTCCAGGCCGTGCCCGCCGAGCTGTACGAGGCGGCCACCCTGGACGGCGCGGGCGCCTGGCGCACGATCCTGCACATCAAACTGCCGGCCATCCGCTCCACGATGGTCGTGGCCACGGTGTTCTCGGTGATCGGCGGGTTCCAGCTGTTCAACGAGCCCAACATCCTGCGCGGACTGGTCCCCAACGTGATCAGCACCGACTTCACGCCCAACATGTACGCCTACAGCCTCTCGTTCGGCGGACAGCAGTACAACGCCGCCGCCACCGTCGCGGTGATCATGGGCGTCGTCACCGCGATCGTCGCCTTCACCGTGCAGCGCCGAGGCATGGGAAGGGACGCCTGATGGCCGCCGTCGAGCACCAGCCGCTCCACCGCACCCCGGACCCCGCCGGAACCTCCGCACCGGACGCGACCGGCGCCGCCGCCCCGCCCGGCACACCGGCACGGACCGCCGGGGCGCTGCGCCCCGACGCCCGGCCGCGCCGCTCGCCGGCCCTCACCGCCCTGATGTCGCTGCTGCTCGCCTACAGCCTGCTGCCCATCGTGTGGCTCGTCATCAACTCCACCAAGTCCCTCGACCAGCTCTTCGGCAGCTTCGGCCTCTGGTTCGGCGACGACTTCGCCCTCTGGGACAACATCCACGGCGTCCTCACCTACGACGACGGCATCTACCTGCGCTGGTTCGCCAACACCGCGCTCTACGTCGTCGTCGGCGCGGGCGGCTCCACGTTCCTCGCCACCCTCGCCGGATACGGGCTCGCCAAGTACGACTTCCGCGGGCGGCGCGCCTTCCTGGCCGTGGTGCTGGGCGCGGTCGCCGTCCCCGGCTCGGCCCTCGCCGTACCGACCTTCCTCCTCTTCAGCGAACTGGGCCTCACGAACACCCCCTGGGCGGTGCTGGTTCCGCTGCTCGTCACACCGTTCGGCCTCTACATCCTGTTCAGTTACGCCCGCGACGCCGTGCCCGACGAGGTGATGGACGCGGCCCGGGTGGACGGCGCGGGGGAGTTCCGGATCTTCTTCTCCGTGTCGCTGCGCCTGCTCACCCCGGCCGTGGTCTCGGTCTTCCTGCTGGAGATCGTCAGCGTCTGGAACAACTACTTCCTGCCGCTGATCATGCTCAACGACCCCACCTGGTTCCCCCTCACCGTGGGCCTCAACCAGTGGAACAACCAGGCGGCCACCGCCGACGGCGAGGTCATCACGAACCTCGTCGTCACCGGCTCCCTCCTCACGATCGTCCCGCTCGTCCTCGTCTTCCTCGCCCTCCAGCGCTACTGGCGCGCGGGCCTGGCGGCGGGCAGCACCAAGGGCTGACCCCGGCCCGTTCCGAACACACCCTCAAGAGTCAGGAACCACGCCCCATGGCACGCAGACGACCCCGCCGCAGAGTGACCGCCCTCGTCCTCTGCGCCGCGCTCACCGCCGTCACCGCCACCGCCTGCGGTTCGTCCGGCTCGGGCACCGGCGGCTCCACCGGGAAGGTCACCGAGGAGCAGATCCAGGAAGCGCTCCAGAAGCCCACCGAACTGACGGTGTGGACCTGGTCCGCCAGCCTGCCCGACATCGCCAGGGCCTTCGAGAAGAAGTACCCGAAGATCAAGGTGAAGGTCGAGAACGTCGGTACCGGGCCCGAGCACTACACCAAGCTCCAGAACGCCCTCAAGGCGGGCAAGGGCGCCCCCGACCTCGCCACCGTCGAGTACAGCGCCATCCCGCAGTTCGCCCTCGCCGGGGAACTCGTCGACCTCGGCCGGTTCGGCTTCGACGACCTGGAGAGCACCTTCACCCCCGCCACCTGGAACGCGGTGAAGACGGACGGGAAACTGTACGAACTCCCGCTCAACGCGGGCCCGATGGCGCTGTTCTACAACAAGAAGGTCTTCGACGCGCACGGCATCGCGGTCCCCACCACTTGGGACGAGTACCTCGACGCGGCCCGGGATCTGCACAAGGCCGACCCGAAGACGTACATCGCCGCCGACAACGGCAACGCGGGCCTCACCGAGAGCCTCATCCGGGCGGCGGGCGGCACCCCCTTCTCCGCCGAGGGCGACAAGGTCGGCATCGACCTCGAGGACGCCGGGAGCCGTAAGTTCGCCGCCTCCTACCAGCCGCTCATCGACGAGAAGCTTCTCTCGCCGGTCGCCGGGTGGAGCACCGAGTGGTACAAGGGCCTCGCCTCGGGAAACATCGCCACCCTGCTGTCCGGCGCCTGGATGGCGGGCACCCTGGAGTCGGGCGTCCCCGACGGCGCGGGCGACTGGCGGGTGGCCCCGCTGCCCGACTTCGGCGGCAAGGAGTCCGCGACCAACGGCGGCGGCAGCTTCGCCATGATGAAGCAGAGCGACCACCAGCTCGCGGCGGCGGCGCTCCAGCGCTTCATCAGCGTCGAGGAGGGCGCCGACATCGCGCAGAGGTCGGGCTCGTTCCCGGCCCGCGCCGCGGTGCTGTCCGACCCGGACTTCGTCGGCCGGAAGTCGGCCTACTTCGGAGGGCAGGAGATCAACCGGGTCTTCGCCGACTCCCTCGCCGCCGTCCGCGAGGGCTGGCAGTTCCTCCCGTACGACGTCTACGCGGGCAACATCTTCAACGACCAGGTCGGCAAGGCCTTCACCGGCGGGATCACCCTCCAGGAAGGCCTGCGGAACTGGCAGGACGCCCTGGTCAAGTACGGGAAGAGCCAGGGTTTCACCGTCGGCTAGCCCGCCGGCCGGACGGCGCGGACACGGCCGGGGGCGGGGCGGCCCGGACGGCCGCCGGCCCGGGGACGAGGGGGGTAGCCTGTGAGCCGCGGCTCACCGAAGATCAGGATCGGGAGTGTCGTGGTGCGGAAGAGCGAGAGGCGGTCGATGGACGGGGTAGGCGAGGTCAGCCCGCTGGAGCTGCTGCGCTCGGCGCTGCCCGGCCTCACCGGACCGAAACGGCGCGTCGCCGAGGTCATCCTGGCCACCCCCTCCGTGGTCGGCCGGTCCTCGATCACCTCCCTCGCCGAGTCGGCGGGCACCTCCCCGGCGACCGTCACCCGCCTGTCGACCGCGCTCGGCTTCGACGGCTTCCCCGAGTTCCGGGCGGCCCTCGCCCGTGAGCACGGGCGGGACGTGCAGGCGGGCTGGGAGCAGGACATCGGCTCGGCGATCACCCCCGACGACCCCGCCGACAAGGTGCTCAGCATCCTCGCGGGCAACCAACTGGCCGCCGCCCGCAACGCCATGGCCGCCGTGGACCTCGCGGCCATGGAGACCGTCGCCGACCGCCTCGTCACCGCCGGCCGCGTGCAGATGTTCGCCGAGTGGGGCGACGCGCCGCCCGCGCACGAGCTGTACCTGCGCCTGTTCCGCATCGGCGTGCCCGTCTGGTTCGGGGAGGGCGCCTACTTCGGCCAGATCGGCGCCAGCCTTCTCGGCCCCGGCGACCTCGCCCTCGTGGTCTCCCGCTCCGGCGACAGCCCGATCTGCGCCAAGTTCGTCGAGACGGCCCGCACCACCGGCGCCCTCACCGCCCTCATCACCGGCAGCCCCGACTCCCCTCTCGCCCAGGCCGTCGACGTCGCCATACACACCGGAACCGGCCTCGGAAACTCCTGGACCGACTACTTCGCGGGCCGCTCCAGCGACACCCTCGTCGGCGCCCTCCTCTGGGCCCTCGTGGCCCAACGTGTCCCCGACCGCCTCACCCCCCGAGTGAACCCGAACGACTTCCTGGCAACGGACTGACCGACAAGTCTGCTTTGTGCGGCCGCAGTTGACGACGCGGGTCCGCCCCACCCAGCCCGTCTGGGGGTCCCCCCTCTGGGGGAGTCTGAGGACGAGGCCCTTTCGGGGCCGACAGAGGGGGTCTGGGGGCGCAGCCCCCAGGTTCGGGACGGGAAGGGGCGGCGGGGGCGAAATCCCCACCCACCACCCACACACCCCCGGGACACCCATGCTCACCCTCACCCCCACAGGCTTCCGCCTCCACCACCACCCCTTCCGCATCATCTCCGGCAGCCTCCACTACTTCCGCCTCCACCCCGCCCACTGGCAGGACCGCCTCCACAAGGCCCGCCTCATGGGCCTCAACACCGTCGACGTGTACGTCCCCTGGAACCTCCACCAGCCCACCCCCCACCCCCACCTCGACCTCACCGGCGCCCTCGACCTCCCCCGCTTCCTCGACCTCGCCGCCGCGGAGGGCCTGCACGTCCTCCTCCGCCCCGGCCCCTACATCTGCGCCGAGTGGGAGGCGGGCGGCCTCCCGTCCTGGCTGCTCACCGACCCCGACATCCGCCTCCGCACCACCGACCCCCGCTATCTCGCCCCGGTGGAGCGCTACTTCGACCTCCTGCTCCCGGTCCTGCGTCCCCACCTCGCCACGGCGGGCGGCCCCGTCATCGCCGTCCAGGTCGAGAACGAGTACGGCGCCGCCGCCTCCCACGACCCCGCCTACCCGGCCCACCTGGCCGACCTGCTCCGCCGCCACGGCGTCGACGTCCCCCTCTTCACCTCCGACCAGGCCGCCGACCTCGACCGCGGCACGGTGCCGGGCGTCCTGCCGACCGTCAACCTGTGGGGTGACGTCGGCCGGAGCCTCGCCGCGCTGCGCCGTGTGCACCCCGAAGGCCCCCTGATGTGCGGGGAGTTCTGGGCGGGCTGGTTCGACCGCTGGGGCGCCGCCCACCAGACCCGCGGCACCGAGGAGACCGCGGACCTGCTGGACGGGCTGCTCGCCGCGGGCGCCTCCGTCAACCTGTACATGTTCCACGGCGGCACCAACTTCGGCTTCACCAACGGCGCCAACGACAAGGGCCGTTACCGCCCCACGGTCACCTCGTACGACTACGACGCCCCGCTCGACGAGGCGGGCGACCCGACGGCCAAGTACCACCGCTTCCGCGAGGTGATCGGCGCCCACGCCCCGCTCCCGCCCGACCCGGTCCCGGCCCCGGGCCCGAAGCTGGCCGTGGACGCGATATCCCTTCCGCTCCGCGCGTCCCTGCTCGACCAGGCGGACCGCCTCGGCACCCCGGTCACCTCCGAACACCCGCTCACCATGGAGGAGTTGGGCCAGGCCTTCGGCTTCGTCCGCTACGAGACCACCCTGCCGTCGGCCGGTCCCGGCACCCTCGTCGTGCCCGGCGTCCGCGACCGCGCCCAGGTCCTGGTCGACGGACAGCCGGTCGGCGTCCTCGAACGCGAGCACAAGGACCAGGCCCTGAGCCTGAGTTCACCCGCGCCGGGCGCCCGGCTCACCCTCCTGGTGGAGAACCAGGGGCGCGTCAACTACGGCGCCGGACTGCACGACCGCAAGGGCCTCCTCGGTGACGTCACCTTCGACGGCACCGTCCTGACCGGCTGGCGCTGCACCCCGCTGCCCCTGGACTCCCCGCGGGCCCTGGACGCGCTGACGTTCACGCAGGACCCGCCCCCGCCCGGACCCGCCTTCCACCGGGGGACGTTCGAGGTCGGCGACCCCGCGGACACGTATCTCCACCTCGACGGCTGGACCAAGGGCAACGCCTGGATCAACGGGTTCGCCCTCGGCCGCTACTGGTCACGGGGCCCGCAGCGCTCCCTCTACGTCCCCGGCCCGGTCCTGCGCCCCGGCCGCAACGACCTCGTCGTCCTCGAACTCCACGGCACCGCGACGGCCACCGCCGCCCTGCGCACCACCCCCGACCTGGGCCCGACGGACGAGTGAGGACAGGCGAGACGCCGACCTCAAGCGTGCAAATCTTTTTCTCTCAACTCAATAAACAAAGTAATCACTGATAATCTATTTCAAGCGGTCATCGTCCGATGGCGGCGGAACGAGAAGGCGAGCTGGTATGCAGCGGATATCGGTCGACACCGATGTCACCGTCGTCGGCGGCGGACTGGCGGGCGTCGCCGCCGCGATCGGCGCGGCCCGGACCGGCGCACGGGTCGCGCTCATCAACAACCGGCCCGTCCTGGGCGGCAACGCGAGCAGCGAGATCCGGGTCTGGGTGTGCGGGGCGACCGCGCACGGCGCGCAGAAGTACGCGCGGGAGACCGGCGTGATGGGGGAGCTGTTCCGGGAGAACCAGTACCGCAACCCCGAGGGCAACCCGTACCTGTGGGACCAGGTCGTCCTCGACGCGGTGCGGGCCGAGCCGAACATCCGCCTCCACCTCAACGCCGACGTCCGCGAGGTCGAGGCCGACGGCCCCGACGACGACCGCACCGTACGGGCCGTCACCGCCTGGCAGATGGACACCGAACGCGTGCTGCGGTTCACCGCCCCCGTCTTCGTCGACGCGACCGGCGACGGGCTGGTCGGCGCGCTCGCGGGCGCCTGGTTCCGCACCGGCCGCGAGGCCGCCGCCGAGTTCGGTGAGGAATGGGCCCCGGACCAGGCCGACTCCGACATGCTCGGCAGCACGATGTTCTTCTACACCAAGGACACCGGCGCCCCCGTCCGCTTCGTGCCGCCGTCCATCACGAAGGACGTCGCCGCCACCTCCATCGTCCGCAACCGCCCCATCAGCACCACCGCCAACGGCTGCGACTACTGGTGGATCGAGTACGGCGGCGAACTCGACGCCCTCGCCGACGCCGAGGCGATCCGCGACGAACTCTGGGCGGTCGTCTACGGCATCTGGGACCACATCAAGAACTCCGGGAAGTTCGACGCGGACAACCTCACCCTGGAATGGGTCGGTTCGGTCCCCGGCAAGCGCGAGTACCGGCGGTTCGTCGGCGACCACGTCCTCACCCAGCGGGACATCCTGGAGCAGACCCGCTTCCCCGACAGCGTCGGCTTCGGCGGCTGGTCCATCGACCTCCACCCGGCCGGCGGCATGTACGCGGAGACCGAGGGCTCCCGGCACCTCTTCTCGCCCGGCCTCTACCACATCCCGTTCCGCAGCCTGTACTCCCGCAACACCCGCAACCTGCTGCTCGCCGGACGGGACATCTCCGCCAGCCACGTCGCGTTCGGCACCACCCGCGTCATGGCCACCTGCGCCGTGACCGGCGAGGCCTCGGGCACGGCCGCCGGGCTCTGCGCGCGCGACGGACTCACCCCGCGCGAACTGGCCGCCGACCACTTCGACCGGCTCCAGCAACTCCTGCTGCGGCACGACGCGTCGGTCCTCGGCGTGCCCTGGCGGGACCCGGCCGACCTGGCCCGGACCGCCACCGTCACCGCCTCCAGCGAACTCACCGTCCTCGCCGTGGAGCCCGCCCCGGACGAACCCACCCGGCCGCACTCCCTCGCCGACCACCCGGCGGGCCTGCTCCTGCCGGTCCAGCCCGCCGTGGAGGGCGTCGACCTCCTCCTCGACGCCGCCGAGGCGACCGTCGTCGAGGCCGAACTCTGGTCCACGGAAGGCGGCGAGAACCACATCCCGGTCCGCCTCCTCGACCGCGCCCCGCTGCCGCTGCGCGTCGGCCGCCAGTGGGTCACCGCGCCCTTCACCCACAAGGCGCCCGGCGGGGAGAACGTCGTGGTCGTGCTGCGGCCCACCCCGCACGTCTCCCTCGTCGTCGTCGACCGTCCCGCCCCCTACGGCGTCCTCGGACTCGTCGGCCGCACCCCGCGCACCGACCGCGGCCGCGCCCAGTCCAACGCCTGGTCCGCCGAGGAACTCCGGCGCAAATCACCGGCGTTCCGGATGCGCGGCGAGAGCGGAGCGCACCGCGCGGAGCAGGTCACCGGCCCGTACCAGCGGCCGTACCACGGCCCCCGGCTGTGGTCCTCCCGCCCGCTCGCGGAGGACCCGGAGCCGTGGCTGCGCCTCGACTGGGACGGGCCCCGCACCCTGCACACCGTGGACGTCATCCTCAACGACGACGTCGACCTCGACCTGGTGAACCTCCACCACCACCGCACGCCCTTCCCCGTCGTCCCCGAACTCGTCCGGGACTACCGGATCGAGGCCCTGACGGACACCGGCTGGGAGACCCTGGTGACCGTCACCGGCAACCGCCACCGCCGCCGCACGCACCCCCTCGGGCGCCCCGTCGTCACCGACTCCCTGCGGCTGACGGTGACCGCCACCAACGGCTCGCACTGGGCGTCCGTCGTCGCCCTGCGCGCCTTCGGCGCCGAGTGACCCCGCCGCCCCCGCCCGCCGAGGAGACCCCGATGCCGTCCCACCCCCGAACTCCCCTGCCCCGCCTGGCCTTCGGCGGCGACTACAACCCCGAGCAGTGGCCGGAGGAGGTCTGGCGGGAGGACGTCCGGCTGATGCGGGAGGCCGGGGTGACCATGGTCAGCGTCGGCGTCTTCTCCTGGGCGCTCCTCGAACCGGAGCCGGGCGTCCACGACTTCGGCTGGCTGGACCGCCTGCTGGACCTCCTGCACACGCACGGCGTCCGGGTCGCGCTCGCCACCCCGACGGTCGCGCCGCCCGCCTGGTTCTACCGCGCCCACCCGGAGGCGCTGCCGGTGACGGCGGACGGCGTGCGGTACGCGTTCGGCTCACGCGGCGCGATCTGCCACAGCAGCACCGCCTACCGGGCGGCTGCCGCGGACATCACGACCCGCCTGGGCGAACGGTACGGCACGCACCCGGCGTTGGCGCTGTGGCACGTCCACAACGAGTACGGCGTCCCCGTCTCCGCCTGCTACTGCGACTCCTGCGCCGCCCACTTCCGCCGCTGGACCGAGGCCGCCCACGGCACGGTCGACGCTCTCAACGAGGCCTGGGGGACGGCTTTCTGGGGCCAGCGCTACACCTCCTTCGAGCAGATCGACCCGCCCCGCCGGACCCCCGGAGCGGTCAACCCGGCGCAGGCGCTGGACCACCGGCGGTTCGCCGACGCGACGATGCGCGAGAACTTCGTCAGCGAGCGGGACATCCTGCACCGGCTCTCGCCCGGTGTCCCGGTCACCACCAACTTCATGACGGCGCTGAGCCAGTGCGACACGGTCGACTACTGGGCCTGGGGCCGCGAGGTGGACCTCGTCACCAACGACCACTACCTGATCACCGACGGCCGCCGCACCCACGTCAACCTCGCGATGGCCGCCGACCTGACCCGGTCCGTGGCGGGCGGCGCGCCCTGGCTGCTGCTGGAGCACTCCACCTCCGGCGTCAACTGGCAGCCGCGCAATCCGGCGAAGGCGCCGGGGGAGATGGCCCGCAACTCCCTGGCGCACGTGGCGCGCGGCTCCGAGGGGGCGATGTTCTTCCAGTGGCGGCAGTCGCGGCGGGGCGCGGAGAAGTTCCACTCCGCGATGCTCCCGCACGGCGGCACCGCCACCCGGATCTGGCGCGAGGTCGTCCGACTGGGCTCGGACATCGCGGCGTTGGCGGAGATCGCGGGCACCCGGACGGAGGCCGACGCCGCCGTCGTCTGGGACTGGCAGTCCGCCTGGGCGCAGGGCCTGGGCGGGCACCCCACCGTCGACCACGACCCCGTCGAACGCGCGGACGCCTTCTACGAGGCCCTGTACGACAGCCACCTGACCGTGGACTTCGCCCACCCGGAGGCGGACCTGGCGCGCTACCCGCTGGCCGTCGTCCCGGCGTCGTACCTGATGACGGAGGCCGGCGGGCGGAACCTGCGCCGGTACGTCGAGGGCGGCGGCACCCTCGTCGTGTCGTACTTCTCGGGGATCGTCGACGAGCACGACGCCGTGCACCCCGGTCCCGTCCCGGGCGCCCTGCGGGACGTCCTCGGCCTGACCGTCGAGGAGTTCTCCCCGCTGCTGCCCGGCCGCACGGTCCGGCTCGACGGCCCCGGAGGAGCGACCTGGACCGCCGACGTGTGGACCGAGGCCGTCGTACCGGACACGGCCCGGACCGTGTGGACGTACGCCGACGGGCTCACCGCGGGACACCCGGCCGTCACCCGCAACCGGCTCGGCGCGGGCACCGCCTGGTACGTCTCCACCCGGCTCGGCGCGACGGACCTCGGCGCCCTGCTGCGGACGGTCCGCGCGGACGCCGGAGTCCCCGGGCCCGCCGCACTGCCGCGCGACGTCGAGGTGGTGCGCCGGTCCGGGGACGGCGGCACCTACCTCTTCGCCGTCAACCACACCGGGTCCGAGGCGACGGTGCCGCTGGACGCCTCCGGCACCGAACTGCTCACGGACACCCCGCTCACCGGCCACCTCACCGTCCCGGCGGGCACCGTCCGCGTGGTCCGCCTGCCACCGGACGCCTGACGGAGGGCCCGGCGGGGGAGGGGAGCCGGGGGCGGTCAGCCACCGCGGTCACGCGCCCCCGGTGAACGCGGCGGCGTGGTCGGCGGCCCACTGACGGAACGACCGCGGCGCCCTTCCCAGGATGTCGGCGACCGCGGTGCTGACGTACGCGGGCTGTCCGACCGCCGCGCTCCACGCGTCGAGCAGCATGTCGACGGCCGAGCCGGGCGCCTTGCCCTGCGACAGGCCCCGGAACTCGTCCGGCGTCAGCTCCTCGTACGCGATCCGCCGCCCCAGGACGTCACCGATGACGTCCACCTGCGCGGCCTGGGTCAGCGACGCCGGGCCCGTGAGGACGTGGTCCCCGCCGACGTAGGCGTCCTGACGGAGCGTCCACGCCGCTACGGCCGCGATGTCGCGGTCGTCGACCGGTGCCGACGCGGCGGCGCCGTAGGGCCACCGGACGGCTTCGCCGGACCGGATCGCGGGCGCCCACCAGGCCAGCGCGTTCGACGCGAACATGCCGGGCCGCAGGATCGTCGACGGCAGGCCGGCGCCCGCGATGAGCCGCTCGATCTCGGCGTGCAGCGCCGCCAGGGGATTGGGCTGCTGGAAGAGGGGATGCGGTGTCCGGTGCGGCGAGGACAGGAACACGACGCGTCGCACGTGGGCCGCCAGCCGCTCGACGACGGCCGCGGCGGTCGGGGGCGGGGCCGTCCACACCAGGAAGACCGCACCGGCGCCGGTCAGTGCCGGGTCGAGCGACTCGGGCGCGGTGAGGTCACCGGCGAAGACCTCGACCTGCGCGGGCA
Source organism: Streptomyces sp. NPDC091281 (assembly GCF_044757425.1). Taxonomy (NCBI): domain Bacteria; kingdom Bacillati; phylum Actinomycetota; class Actinomycetes; order Kitasatosporales; family Streptomycetaceae; genus Streptomyces; species Streptomyces sp. NPDC091281. The sequence goes on from NZ_JBIVUY010000009.1 coordinate 94,438, forward strand.
GCGTCACCGTCTCGGGGCGGCGTACGAGGGCGCGGACGGGTACGCCCGCGTCGAGGAGCAGGCCGATGACGAGGCGGCCGACCCGGCCCGTCGCCCCGGTGACGAGCACGGGAGGAGTGTCGATCTGATGCATGCCGTCCATGGAAACGTTACCGGGTTAAAAAAGCAACCCGGTAACAACTGTTACGGTGGCCGCATGAGCGAGTCGACGGGACTGAGGGCCCGCAAGAAGGAGCGCACGCGCGACGCCATCGGGGACGCGGCCGTCGCGCTGTTCCTGGAGCACGGCTTCGACCGCGTCTCGGTCAACGACGTAGCCGAGGCGGCCGAGATCTCCAAGCCGACCCTCTTCCGCTACTTCCCCACCAAGGAGGACCTGGTCCTGCACCGCTTCGCGGACCATCAGGGCGAGGCGGCCCGCGTCGTCGAGGGCCGCGCGTCCGGCATCGCGCCGGTGGCGGCACTGCACCGGCACTTCCGGGCGGGCCTCGACCGGTACGACCCCGTCACCGGCCTCAACGACCACCCCGAGGTGGTGGCGTTCCACCGCCTGGTGTTCACCACGCCCAGCCTCGCGGGACGGCTCACGCGCTACCAACTGGACGACGAGGAGGCCTTGGCGCACGCCCTCGGTGAAGGCGTCCGGGCCCGCCTGCTGGCCGCCCAGGTCCTCGCCGTCCAACGGGTCCTCGCCCGGACCAACTGGCAGAGGATCGCCGACGGCCGCACGGCCCGCGCCATCCACCCCGAAGCCGTGGCCGACGCCGACCTGGCATTCGGACAACTGCCCTGACGGGCAACGCTCCTGGTCGACGAGGGTGCCGTGATCCTCTGAGAGGGTCGGCCGTCGTACACCCCGTATATGGATTATGGCAGATGCTATAACGTGAGCCGAGGGCGCCGCGAGCAGCCAGGTTCACCTGCGGTCCGGCCCTCATCGCGGCAGCAGTGAGTCGAAGCAGCAACGAATCAAGGCATCAAAGCATCCAGGCATCGAGCAGAGGAGTGCACCCATGCCCCTGTACCAGTGCATCGCGCCCGCCGGGCTGGTCGACGACGAGGTCAGGCAGGCCGTCGCGCGGGAGATCACGCGGATTCACGTCGAGGCCACCGGCGCCCCGGCGGGCTTCGTCCACGTCCTCTTCCTCGACGCCCCCGTCGGCCGGCACTTCACCGCGGGCGAGGTCGACGCCCGGACCACGCTCATCGAGGGCGTCCTCCGCGCGAGCCGTCCGCTCGCCGCCCGCCAGGAGATGATGCGCTCCCTCGCCGCCGCCTGGACCCGGCTGACCGGTCAGCCCACCGCGGAGATCATCGTGTCCCTCCCCGAACGCGACGCGGGGGAGATCATGGAAGCGGGCGTGATCTTCCCGCCGGTCGGCGAAGAGGCCGCGTGGCTGCGGGAGAACGGCGCCCGCATCGCGGAGTCGGCACCGCACCTCGCGGCCGACCTGGAGGAGTACCGGGGGCGGGTGGGCTGACCGGTACGGGCCGGGCGGGGGCCGGTGTCGGCCGGTTTCGCCGCGCGGCATGCCGAAGGGGCCCCGCGCCGTACCTGCGCGCGAAGGCCCCTTCGGCGTGCCGCCTGCCGTGACGGGTGAGAAGACGATCACGGGCAGGGCGTCCGGGTGTGCCCCGGGCCGGTGTCCGCTTCCTCAGGGGGCGAGGAGCAGGACGTCGGCGCGGGACTTGGCGGCCTCGTAGCGGCGGGCTACGTCCTGCCAGTTGACGACGGCCCACATGGCCTCGATGAAGTCGACCTTCTGGTTCTTGTACTGGAGGTAGAAGGCGTGCTCCCAGGCGTCGAAGACCAGGATGGGGGTGGAGCCCTGGCCGACGTTGCCCTGGTGGTCGTAGACCTGCTCGACGATCAGGTGCCCGCTGAGCGGCTCGTAGGCCAGGACGCCCCAGCCGGAACCCTGGGTCGTCGCGGCGGCCTTGGTGAGCTGCGCCTTGAAGTTCGCGAACGAGCCGAAGGACTCGGTGAGCGCGTCCGCGAGGTCGCCGACACCGTCCGCCGCGAGGGGCTCGCCGCCGCCGTCACCGCTCATGTTGTGCCAGTAGATGCTGTGCAGGATGTGCCCGGAGAGGTGGAACGCCAGGTTCTTCTCCAGCCCGTTGATCCCGCCCCACTGCTCCTTGTCCCGCGCCTCGGCGAGCTGCTCCAGGGTGTCGTTGGCACCCTTCACGTACGCCGCGTGGTGCTTGTCGTGATGCAGCTCGATGATCTGCGGGTTGATGACCGGTTCGAGCGCCGCGTAGTCGTAGGGAAGCTCCGGGAGCGTGTAAACCGCCATGTCCAACGTCCTCCGCCGTAATTGCCACTGATGTGCAGTTGCACGCTAACAGCAATAAAGGTCCGGCGCCGATCATGCCTTGGTCCTAGGACCCGGGTCGCGGGCGCGCGGCGTGGTGGGCGGCGGGTGCGGGGCGGCATCCGCGGATCGGACGTGTCAGGCAAGACGGGCCCCGCACCCGCGCCAAGTGTCCTCGAACCCCCCGGCTCCTGCAAGGCGGAAGTTGTTGCACAGATTTCGCAACAAGGGGTTCGGGGTGCGGTCGTCAGCGCGTCTCCGGGCCGCCGTCGGCGGGCGCGGCCAGGCCCGCCGTCCACTTCTCCTCGATCCGCCCCAGCCGCCACACCAGCAGCGCCACCGCCCAGGTCGCGACGAACAGGCCGACCACCACGTAGCCCACGATGTTGAGGTCCAGACCCGCCACGCCGTCCCAGAACGCGCCGTGCAGTCCGGCCCGTTCCGCGACCAGGCCCAGCAGTTCGACCGTGCCGATCAGGAGCGCGACGGCCACCGACAGGCCGGTGACGGTGAGGTTGTAGTACACCTTGCGGACCGGCTTCGAGAACGCCCACCCGTACGCGAAGTTCATGAACGAGCCGTCGATCGTGTCGAGCAGCGACATGCCCGCCGCGAACAGCACCGGCAGGCACAGGATCGCGTACCAGGGCAGCCCGGAGGCGGCGCCCGACCCCGCCAGGACCAGCAGCGCGATCTCCGTCGCGGTGTCGAAGCCGAGGCCGAACAGCAGGCCGAGCGGGTACATCTGCCACGGCCTGGTGATCGACTTCGTCAGGCGGCCGAGCACCCGGTTCATCAGGCCCCGCTTGTCGAGCCGCTCCTCCAGCGCCGCCTCGTCGAAGCGGCCCGAGCGCATCTCCCGGAAGACCCGCCAGATGCCCGCCAGGATGACCAGGTTGACGGCGGCGATGACGTACAGGAAGGTCCCCGAGACCGTCGTGCCGATCCAGCCGGTGACGCCGTGCAGCGCGGAGTCGTCGTTCTCCACCGGGCCCGCCAGCGCCTTCACGCCGAACGAGAGCAGCAGCGCCAGCGCGAAGACGATCGACGAGTGGCCGAGCGAGAACCAGAAGCCCACCGACAGCGGGCGCTGCCCGTCGTTCATCAGCTTGCGCGTGGTGTTGTCGATCGCGGCGATGTGGTCGGCGTCGAAGGCGTGCCGCATGCCGAGGGTGTAGGCGGTGACGCCGATGCCGACGCCGAAGGTCTTCGTGCCGAGGCTGTAGTGCTCGGGGGCGACGATCGCCACCAGCGTGAACCAGCCGACGACGTGCAGCGCCAGGACGAACCCCGCCATCCCGCCGACGGACACCCACTCCCGCCGGGTCAGCGCGGAGCGCAGACCCCGACGTACGGGAGCGCCGTCCGTGGTGTCGGCGGGGCGGGGCGGGTCGGTCACGTCCTGCGTGCTGTCGGAGGTCACTCTTCCGAGCCTGCTGCACATCGTGTGCAGGTAGGAAAAAGCGGCAGCAAAGCCCCGGTCAGGATTCGGCCACCGGCCGGAAAAGCCCGGCCCCGGTGGCAGGCGGCCGCCCGCTCAGGCCGCGCCCGTTCCGCCCTCGCCCCCCGAGGCCGCGCCGCTGCGGCGACGCCCGGTCAGGCCGTGCCCGCGGGCGGCTTCTCCGCCGTCCACTGGGTGACCGGCATCGCCTGCCGCCATCCGGTGAACCCGCCCACCGGCACCGCGTGCGCCACCGCCAGCCGGGTGAGGTCGCCGCCGTGGCGGCGGTAGGCGTCGGTGAGCAGCGCCTCGGACTCCAGGGTCACCGTGTTCGCGACCAGCCGGCCGCCCGCCGGAAGGGCGTCCCAGACGGTGTCGAGGAGGCCGGGCGCGGTGAGGCCGCCGCCGACGAACACCGCGTCCGGCGTCGGCAGCCCGGCCAGCGCCCCCGGGGCGGCGCCGACCACCACCCGCAGGCCCGGCACGCCGAGCCGCTCCGCGTTGCGGCCGATGCGCGCGGCCCGCTCCGGGTCGCGTTCCACGCACACCGCGCGGCACGACGGATGTGTCCGCATCCACTCGACGGCGATCGACCCGGAGCCGCCGCCGACGTCCCACAGCAGCTCGCCGGGCGTGGGCGCGAGCACCGCCAGCGTCGCGGCCCGCACATGCCGCTTGGTGAGCTGCCCGTCGTGCTCGTACGCCGGGTCCGGCAGCCCCGGCACCGCGCCCAGCCGGGCCGCGCCGGGCGTACGCAGGCACTCGACGGCCACGACGTTCAGCGGGTCGCCCGGCGCCTCGGACCAGGCGTCGGCCGTGACCGCTGCCCCCGTCCGCTCCCGGTCCCCGCCGAGCTGTTCGAGGACCCGCATCCGGCTGGGCCCGAACCCGCGGTCGCGCAGCAGCGCCGCGACCTCGGCCGGGGTGCCGGCGCCCGCGCTGAGCACCAGCAGGCGGCGGCCCTCGTGCAGGACGGCGGCGAGCCGGGCGGCGGGGCGCCCGACCAGGGTGACGACGTCGACGTCCTCGCGGGGCCAGCCCAGGCGGGCGCAGGCGAGCGCGACGGAGGAGGGGTGCGGCAGGACGCGTACGGCGTCGGCGCCCAGGACCTCGGTGAGGGCGCGGCCGATGCCGTAGTACATGGGGTCGCCGCTGGCCAGGACGGCGACGCGGCGTCCCGCGTGCGCGGCGAGCAGCCGGGGCACGGCGGGGCGCAGCGGCGTGGGCCAGGGGACGCGCTCCCCGGCGCAGTCGGGCGGCAGCAGGTCGAGCTGGCGCGGGCCGCCGATGACGACGTCGGCGGCGCGCAGCGCGTCACGGGAGGCGTCGGGCACGCCCCGCCAGCCGTCCGCCCCGATGCCGACGACGGTGACCGCCGGGGGTGCGCCCGGCGCGGCGTCCGCCGTCGCGGCGCGCGCGGCGGAGTCGTCGGGGCTCAGGGCGTCTTCGGGGCTCACGGCTCGGGCACCTCGGGGTCCGGGGGAGTGACGGATACGCACTGTACGGGGCCGTGGCCTGCGCAGTTCCGTCGGCGGCGCCGGGAGCGGCCCCGCGGGCGGCGGCGGGGCGGGGCGGGTGCCGGGTCCGCACGGTCCGGCGATCCGCCCCGCCCCCCGCCCGTCACATCCGCGCGCCCACCGCGTTCAGGAACGTGCGGAACTTGGCGCCCGTCTCGGCGGTCTCGGCCTCCGGCTCGGACGCGGAGACGACCCCGGCGCCCGCGTACAGGCGCAGGCGGCGGTCCTCGGCCTCGGCGCAGCGCAGGGTGACCACCCACTCGCCGTTGCCTTCCGCGTCGCCCCAGCCGACCATGCCGGTGTAGAAGCCGCGGTCGAAGGGCTCGGACTCGCGGATCACCCGGCGGGCCACGTCGGTCGGGGTGCCGCACACCGCGGGCGTGGGGTGCAGCGCGCAGGCGATCTCCAGCGCCGACACGTCGGGGCGGGCGAGGGTGCCGCTGATGGTGGTGGAGAGGTGCCACATGGTGGCCGTGCGGATCAGCGACGGGCGGGCCGGGACGTCGAGCGTCGCGCAGTACGGCGCCAGCGCCTGGTGCACGGCGTCCACCACGACGGCGTGCTCGTGGAGGTCCTTCACCGACTCCAGCAGGGCCGCGGCCCGGCGTACGTCCTCGGCGAGGTCGTCGCTGCGCGGGATGGACCCGGCGAGCGGGTTGGACACCACCCGGTCGCCGTGCCGGGACACCAGCAGCTCGGGGCTCGCGCCCAGCAGGGTCCGGCCGGGCGCGGTCGGCACCGCGAAGGTGTAGCCCGTGGGGTCGGTGCGGGCCAGGCGCTGCAGCATGCCGGGGAGGTCCAGCTCGGTGGAGGACGTCAGCTCCAGGGTGCGGGCCAGCACCACCTTGCTGAACTCGCCCTTCCACATGCGGTCCACGGCGGCGGCGACGCTCTTGCCGTACACCTCCGGCTCCGGCTCGGGCCGGGCCGTCCAGGCGGCGGGGCGGCCCAGGGCGGGGGCGGGCAGCGCGACCAGCGGGTCGGCGGCGAGCGCCGGACCGCCGCGGGTGGTCTCGGGGACGACCAGCGCGGCGGGCGCCGCGTGGTCGAAGGGGATGGCGCCGACGACGAGCGGCGCGGCCCGGTTGCGGGAGCGGGCCGCGCGCAGGGTGTCCGCGACGCGTTCGGCGACGGGCGCGTCGCCGTGCGGGACCTCGTCGAGGACGCCGTGGGCGAGCAGGGTCCGGGTCGGGGTGGCGAGGAAGCGGTCCCCGGCGCGGAACGCGTCGAGGAGGACCGTCGCCGCACCGACGGGGAACGGTGCCGGGACGTGCGGGACTGGGGGCGCTTCGGGCGTGACCGTGTCTGCGCCTGTCTGACGGACCGTCGGCACGGGAGGCTCCTTGGGGTGTCGATCTGAGGGTGGGGTGGGGGAGAGGGTGCGGCGGGGCGTGGGGGTGCTCGGTGGTGCGGGGGTGCTCGGTGGTGCGGGGGTGGGGTCCGCGCGCCGGAGCGCGCGGACCCGGTGGGCGTACGTCAGCGGTCGCGTGCCGCCCGGTCGGGGGCCCGGTCCGGGACCGCGCGCAGGGCGGCGTCGAGCAGCGGGCCGATCTCGTCCAGGGCGTCCGGGGCCATCAGGTCCTCGTGGCCGCGGTCCAGGACGTGCTCGGTGAGGGTGCCGTCGATGTGCCGCGGCCACACCAGGCCGGGCGCGTCCTCGGCCGCCGTGGTGCGGGCGGCGGTGAAGAACAGCACGTCGCCGGTGTAGTGGCGGGTGCGGCTGCGGGACAGCAGCCGCACGCAGTGCACGTTGGTGTCGACGATCGCGTGCAGCAGTTCCTCGTCGAACCCGGCGAGCAGGCCCTGGCTGTCGCGGATCGCGGCCACCGCCTGCGCCCGGTCCACCGTGCGCCCGGCCTCCGCGTCGACCCCGGCCACCGACAGCAGGAAGCCGCTCTCCTCGCGCTCCAGCCGCTCCCGCCAGTCCGGGGCGTCTACGTACGACCAGTCGTCGCGCTCCGGCGGGTAGGCGTCCAGCAGCGCCAGGAACGCGACCTCCTCGCCCCGCTCCTGGAGCAGCGCGGCGAGGGTGTGCGCCACGGTGCCGCCGAAGGAGTAGCCCGCGAAGTGGTACGGCCCCTCGGGCTGGACCGCGCGGATCTCGGCGAGGTACCGCTCGCACAGGGCGGCCACGTCGGGCACCTCGGCGTCCGCCGGGAGCGGCCCCGTGAGGCCCGGCGACTGCACGCCGTACACCGGCCGGTCGGGGTCGAGGTGGCGCAGCAGGCCGGTGTACTGCCAGCTGAACCCGGACGCCGGGTGGAAGCAGAACAGCGGTGCCCTGGAGCCCCGTTCGCGCAGCGGGAGCAGGACGCGCAGAGCGTCGCGGCGGGCGTCGGTGCCGATGGCGGCGGCCACCCCGGCCGGGGTCGGCGCGGTCATCACGGTGCCGACCTGTACGGGCAGGCCGAGTTCGGCGCGCAGGCGGCCCACGAGTCGCATCGCCAGCAGCGAGTGACCGCCCAGGTCGAAGAAGTTGTCCTCCACGCCGACCCGGTCCAGGCCGAGGACCTCGGCGAAGAGTCCGGCGACCAGTTCCTCGCGGGCGTCCTTCGGGGGGCGTCCGCCGCCGGTGTCGCCGAGGACGGGCGCGGGCAGCGCGGCCCGGTCCACCTTGCCGTTGACCGTCAACGGCAGCGCGTCCAGCGGTACGAACACCGACGGCACCATGAACTCGGGCAGTACGGCGGTCAGTCGGGCCTTGAGGTCCGTCATGTCCGGTTCCCCGGTGGGGCGGCCGGAGGTGGCGGCGACGGTGTAGGCGACCAGGCGCTTCACGCCGTTGGCCCCGGTGTGCACGGTGACCGCGGCGGCGGCCACGCCCGGGTCGGCGGTGAGTGCCGACTCGATCTCGCCCAGCTCGATGCGGAATCCGCGGATCTTCACCTGGTGGTCGGTGCGGCCCAGGTAGTCGATCTGGTCGTCGGACCGCCAGCGCACCAGGTCACCGGTGCGGTACATCAGGGTGCCGGGCGTCCCGAACGGGTCGGCCACGAACCGCTCCGAGGTCAGTCCGGGGCGCCCGTGGTAGCCGCGGGCCAGGCCCGCGCCCGCCAGGTACAGCTCGCCGGGCACGCCGTGCGGCACCGGCCTGAGCGCGCTGTCGAGGACATAGGCGCGGGTGTTGAAGATGGGGCGGCCGACGCACGAGGAGACGCTCGCGTCGGCGTCCGCGCCGAGGGCGTTGATGGTGTACTCCGTCGGCCCGTAAAGGTTGTAGCCCATGGTGCCGTCGGTGTCCTTCAGCAGCGACCACAGCGAGTCGGGCACCGCCTCCCCGCCGAGCAGGACGAGCGTCGGCCGGTGCCGGTCCGCGGCGAGCAGACCGGCGTCGACCAGCTGCTGGCCGTACGACGGGGTGACGTTGACGACGTCGATGCCGACCCGGTCGTAGTGGGCGGTCAACGCGGCCGGGTCCAGGCGGAGTTCCTCGCCGATGACGTGCACCTCGTGCCCGTCGACGAGCCAGAAGAACTCCTCCCACGACATGTCGAACGCGAACGACACCGTGTGCGCGACCCGCATCCGGCGTCCGCCCGCCAGCTTCACCGCCGGGTCGAAGATCCGCTCGCGGTGGTTGTACAGCATGTTGACCAGACCGGAGTAGGGCACCACCACGCCCTTGGGGCGGCCGGTCGAACCCGAGGTGTAGATCAGGTACGCCGGGTGGCGGCCGTCGCGCGGCGCGGTCAGCTCGCTGTCCGCGACCGGCGCCCCGGAGCGGTCCGCGAGGTCGGCGCGGGTGCCGGGCGCGTCCAGCACCAGGTGCGGCACCCCGGACACCTCCGGGACCCGCCCGGCGACCGCCGTCGACGTCACCAGGCACAGCGGTGCGGCGTCCTCGACCATCGTCGCCAGCCGGTCCACCGGGTGGTCCAGGTCCAGCGGCAGATAGGCGGCGCCCGTCTTCAGCACCGCGAACAGCGCCACCACGAAGTCCGCGGAGCGCGGCAGCCCGAGGGCGACCGTGCGCTCCGGTCCGGCGCCGCGCGCGACGAGGGCGCGGGCCAGCCGGTTGGCGCGCTCGTCCAGGTCGGCGTAGCTGAGCCGTTCGTCCTCGAAGACCAGCGCGGTGGCGTCCGGGGTGGCCGCCGCCTGCCGGGCGAACAGGTCGGTCAGCGGCACGTCCGGGACCTCGTGGCCCAGGTCGTCGCCCAGCTCCAGCAGCGCGGCCCGCTCGGTGTCGGACTGGGTGCGCAGCCGGCCCACCGGGGTGGCGCCCCCGGCGGCGAACTGGCCGACCAGGTCCCGCAGCCGGGCCGCGATCGTCCCGGCGGTCGCCGCGTCGTACAGGTCGGGCCGGTAGGCGACGCTCAGTTCCAGCGAGGCGCCCGGCGTCACCGCGAGGGTGAGCGGGTAGTGGGTGCCGTCGACGCTGTGCGTCCAGCCGATGCCGTGGCGGGCGACGGCCTCCTCGCGGGCGGCGTCGTCCAGCGGGGTGTTGCGGAACACGTACAGGGTGTCGAAGAGGGTGCCGACGCCGCTGGCCTGCTGGATCGGGCCCAGGCCCAGGTAGTGGTGGGGCAGCAGGTCGGCGTGCTCGCGCTGGACGCGGACCAGCAGGTCGCGCAGCGGTTCACCGGCGCGGAGCGTCACCCGGAACGGCAGCGTGTTCATGAACATGCCGATCATCTGGTCGACGCCGGGCACGTCGGCCGGGCGGCCGGAGACCGTGGCGCCGAACACCACGTCGTCCCGGCCGGTCAGCGTCGCCAGCGACAGCGCCCACGCCGCCGACAGCACGGTGTTGAGGGTGACCCCGCAGCCGCGCGCGAACAGCCGCAGCGCGTCGCTGAGTTCCTCGCCCAGCGCGAGGTCGACGACCTCGGCGGTGACCGGGCCGCGCGTCGGGTCGGCGGGCGCCACCAGGGTCGCCTGGTCCAGCCCGGACAGGTGCCGCCGCCAGGCCTCCAGCGCGGCGGCGGAGTCGGTGCCCGCCAGCCAGCGCAGGTAGTCGCGGTACGGCGTCACCGGGGGCAGGCCCTCGGGGTCGCCGCCGCGGCCGTACAGCGCGAACAGTTCCTCGAAGAACAGCGACTCCGACCAGCCGTCGGTGAGGATGTGATGCTGCGTCACACAGAGCATCCAGCGGTCCTCGGCGAACTTCAGCAGCGTCACCCGCATCAGCGGCGGCGCGGCCAGGTCGAAGCGGGTCGCGGCGTCGGTGAGGGAGAACTCCCGCTGCGCGGCCCGTTGTTGTTCTTCGTCCAGGTGGGTGAGGTCCTCCACGTGCCAGGGCAGGTCCCACTCGGCGGGGACGACCTGCACCGGTTGGGGAAGACCCTCGTGCCAGAACCCGGAGCGCAGGTTGGGGTGGCGGCGCAGCATCCCGTCGAACGCCGCGCGCAGCGCCGTGGTGTCCACGGCGTGCCGCAGCTCCACGAAGTTCTGCATCAGGTAGACGTCCAACGCCCGGTCGTCGTACACCGCGTGGAAGTACAGGCCCTCCTGGAGCGGGGCCAGCGGCAGCACCTCGGCGGCGCCCCGGAAGGCGCCCTCGACGGCGGTGCGGCCCGCCTCGTCCAGCGCGACCAGCGGCGCGTCCGACGCGGCGGTCAGGACTCCGGCCGCCGCCTCCTCGGTGGTGCGGGCGGCGGCGGCCAGCGCGGCCGGGGTGCGCTGCTCGAACACGTCGCGCGGGGTGAGGACCAGGCCCTCCTTGCGGCAGCGCGTCACGAACTGGATGGAGACGATGCTGTCGCCGCCGAGGGCGAAGAAGTCGTCGTCGACGCCGGCCGAGGCCAGGCCCAGCACGTCGGCGAAGACGCGGCAGACGGTCTCCTCGCGGGCGTCGCGCGGTGCCCGCGACCCGGCCGAGCCGCCCAGCACCGGCGCGGGCAGCGCCGCCCGGTCCAGCTTGCCGTTGACGGTCGTCGGCAGCTCCGGCAGGACCACCACGGCGGCGGGCACCATGTAGTCGGGCAGCGCCGCCGACAGCGCCTCGCGGGCCGCCTCCGGGTCGGCGGCGCCGGTCACGTAGCCGACCAGGCGCTTGACGCCGGGTGTGTCCTCGCGGACCACGACGGCCGCCGCGGCGACCCCGTCCAGCGCGGCGAGCGCCGACTCCACCTCGCCCAGCTCGATCCGGAACCCGCGCAGCTTCACCTGGTCGTCGGCCCGGCCCAGGTACTCCAGCTCCCCGTCGGCCCGCAGCCGCACCAGGTCCCCGGTGCGGTACATACGGGTGCCGGGGGTGCCGTACGGGTCGGCGACGAATCGTTCCGCCGTCAGTCCGTACCGGCCCAGGTAGCCGCGTGCCGTGCCGTGGCCCGACAGGTACAGCTCACCCGTGGTGCCCGCCGGGACCGGGCGCAGCGCCGCGTCCAGCACGTAGGCGCCGGTGTTGCCGATCGGGCGGCCCACCACCGGGGAGGCGCTTGTGGTGAGGTCGGCGGCGAGGGCGTCCACGGTGTACTCGGTCGGCCCGTACAGGTTCACCGACAGCACGCCGCTCGCGGCCCGCACCTCCGACCACAGCGCCTGCGGCACCGCCTCGCCGCCGAGGAGCAGCAGCGCCGGACGGTGGTGCGCGGCGTCCAGCAGCCCCCAGTCGAGGAGCTGGCGGGCGTAGGTCGGGGTGACGTCCATCGCGTCCACCCGCCGCTGCCGTACGTAGCCGACGACGAACTCGGCGTCGCGGCGGCCCACTTCGTCGAGGACGTGCAGCTCGTGCCCGGCGATCAGCCAGAACAGCTGCTCCCAGGACGTGTCGAAGCTGAACGACGCCGTGTGCAGCGCCCGCAGCCGCCGCCCGCCCGCCGCGCCGACCACCGGCCCGAACACCTCGTCCAGATGGTTCGCGTACAGGTTGGACAGCCCGCCGTGGGTCAGCACCACCCCCTTGGGCCGCCCCGTGGAGCCGGAGGTGTAGATGACGTACGACGGGTGCTCCGCCGCCACCTCGGGCGACGTGAACGCCGGTGCGGCGGCGGCCAGTTCGGCGAGCGTTCCGTCGGTGTCGAGGAGCAGCCGCTGCGGGCCGCCCGACGCGGGCAGCAGCCCCACCGCCTGCGTGGTGGTGAGCACGCACACCGGGTCGGCGTCCGCCAGCATGTAGCCCAGCCGGTCCGCCGGATAGTCCAGGTCGAGCGGCAGATAGGCGCCGCCCGCCTTCAGCACGGCGAGGATCGCCACCACCGACGCGGCCGAGCGCGGCACCGCCAGCGCCACCACCGACTCCGGACCCACCCCGCGCGCCGCGAGCAGCCCGGCCAGCCGCGCCGCCCGCTCGTCCAGCTCCGCGAACGTCAGCTCCACCGCGCCCGACACCACCGCCACCGCGTCCGGCGTGCGCGCCGCCCGCTCGGCGAACCGGTCCGCGACCGTGCCCGCCGGAACGTCCCGCGCCGGCCCCCGCCAGCTGTCGCGGACCCGCTCCGCCTCCGCCGCGGGCAGCAGCTCCAGCGCGCCCACCGCCCGCTGCGGCGCACCGGTCACGCGCTCCAGGGCGAGCGTCAGCCGCGCCGCGATCCGCTCGACCTGGCGGGCGTCGAACACGTCCGGCCGGTACTCCAGGCGCAGCAGCGCCCGCTCCTCCAGCGCCACCGCGAGGGTGAGCGGGTAGTGCGTGGCGTCCCGCGCCTCGACGCCCGCCACCCGCAGCCCGTCACCGGCCCGCTGCCGGGCCTCCGGGTCCACCGGGTAGTTCTCGATCACCACGAGGGTGTCGAACAGCTCGCGCGCGCCCGCCTGCTTCTGGATCGGGCCCAGGCCGAGGTGGTGGTGGGCGAGCAGCGCGTTCTGCTCGTCCCGGAACCGCCGCAGCAGCCCCTCGACGCTCTCCCCGTGCCGCAGCGTCATCCGCACCGGCACGGTCGTGATGAACAGGCCGAGCATCGACTCGACCCCGGGTATCTCGTCCGGGCGGCCCGACACCGTCAGCCCGAACACCACGTCCTGGCGGTTCGTCAACTGGCCGACGAGCAGACCCCAGGCGGCCTGGATCAGGGTGCTCGGGGTGGTGCCGAGCCGCCGCGCGGCGGCCGTCAGCGCGGCCGTCGCCGCCGCCGACAGCTCCAGCGCGTGCACGCCGGGCCGCACCGCGGGGCGCACCGCGTCCGAGGGCGCCACCAGCGACGGCTCCTCCAGCGAGCCCAGCGCCTCCCGCCACGCCGCCTCCGCGGCCGGGGCGTCCTGCCGCTTCAGCCACTTCAGGTAGTCCCGGTACGGCCGCACGGCGGGCAGCCCGGAGGCGTCGCCGTCACTGCCGTACAGCGCCAGCAGGTCGCCCACGAGCAGCGGCATCGACCAGCCGTCGACCAGGATGTGGTGCACGGTGATCACGAGCCGGTGGTCGTCGTCGGCGATCCGGGCCAGCACCAGCCGAAGCAGCGGCGGCCGGTGCAGCTCGAACCGCCGTGCCAGCTCGGCCCGTTCCAGCTCGGCCAGCGCCTTCGCCGGGTCCGCGGACACCGCCGCCGACCCCAACTCGGCCCGCTCCACCGCGATCCGCACCTCGGCGGGCACGAACTGCACCGGCTGCGGCACCCCTTCGTGCCAGAACCCGGCCCGCAGGTTCGGGTGCCGGCGCAGCAGCGCCGCCGCCGCCCGCTCCAGCCGGTCCGCGTCCACCGGGCCCGCCAGCGCCACCGTCACCTGCACGGTGTACACGTCGGCGGCGTCCGGGGCGGCGTCGTACACGGAATGGAACAGCATGCCCTGCTGAAGGGGGGACAGCGGGAGCATGTCCTCGATACGAGCCTGCTTCACTGCTGGGCCCTCCACATTTCTTCGAGCATGGTGATCTGGTCCTGGTCGAGGTCGAGCAGGTCGAGGTCGGACGGCGTGTGCCCGGCGGTCGTCCCGCCGTCCGCCCACGCGGTGAGCGCGTCCAGCGCGGCCGTCCAGCCGTCGGTGAGCGCGTCGACGGTGTGCTCGGGCAGGGCCTCGCCCGCCCAGCGGAACACCGCGGTCAGTTCGGGGCCGTCGGGGCCGTTCGCCACCTCGGCGACGACCTCCAGCGGGTGCGACAGCGGCATCGCCGGGTCCGGACCCACCGCGAGCGCGTCGGCCTCGGCGGCCGGACCCCAGTCGGAGGCCGTCCGCGCCGTCTGCCGCCCGAGGTAGTTCCACAGCACCTCGGGACCCGTCCCGCCGCCGAACAGGGCGGCCGTCCCGGCGTGGAGATGCCGCAGGAGGCCCGCGCCGATCCCGCCGTCGGGGACGCCCCGCAGCAGCTCCTTGACCTCCTTGAGGGCGGCGCCCGCGTCCTCGCCGCCCGCCAGCACGGCGGCGGGGTCGTAGGCGCGCGGCGCCAGCCGCAGCGGGTACACCGAGGTCAGCCAGCCGACCGTCCGGGTCAGGTCGGCGCCGGGTACGAGGTCCTGCTCCCGGCCGTGCCCCTCCAGGTCGACGGCGAACCCGGCCGCGGCCGCCGTCCGCCCCTCGCGGGCCGCCCAGCCGCCGACGGCCAGCGCGAACGCCGTCAGCAGGATGTCGTTGACCGTGCCGTGCACTGCCTGCGGCACCTGTGCCAGCAGCGGCGCCGTCCGCTCCGCCGACAGCCGTACGACCTTCTGGCGGGCGCTCGCCACGGTGTCCACCGCCGGGTCCAGCGCGCGCCCGGTCAGCAGCCGCCCGTCCGGGGCCTCCGCCAGCCAGCGGTCCAGCTCGGCCAGCCGCCGCCCGCCGTGCGCCTCGGCCAGCAGCCCGGCCGTCCACGTCCGCAACGACGTCGGCACCGGCTCCAGTTCCGGTTCCCGGCCCGCCGCGCGGGCCTCCCACGCCGACCGCAGGTCGGGCAGCAGGATCTGCCAGGACACCTCGTCGACCACCAGGTGGTGGGCGACCAGCAGGAGCCTGCCGGGCGCGCCCGGACCGCCGTCGAAGAACACCGCGCGCACCGTCTCGCCCGCCGCCGGGGCGAGTTCACCGGCCGCCCGGTCCGACTCCCGCGCCAGCAGCGCGCGCAGCGCGGCCCCGTCGAGGCCCGCCGCGTCGACCGTGCGCAGCACCGAGGCCGCCGCGAGCGCGCCCACCGGGCGCACCTCCGCGCTCCACAGGCCCGGCCGCGTCACGTCGAGCACCTGCCGCAGACCGTCGTGCCGGTCCAGGACCGCCTGGAGCGCCGCGACCAGGTCCCCGGCCCGCACCCCGGCGGGCAGCCGCACCAACCGGGCCTGGCAGAAGCGCTCGTACGGTCCGCCGCGCGCCGCCAGCCAGTGCGCCACCGGCGGCAGCACCAGCGGTCCCGTGCCGATGTCCGCCGGGCGCGCCGCCGGTGCCGCCGCGCGGGGCGCGACGACGTCCGCGAGCGCGGCCGGAGTCGGGTGCTGGAACACCTGACGGGCCGTCACCGTGAGCCCCGCCTTGCGGGCCAGGCTCACGAGCCGGATGGAGACGATGCTGTCGCCGCCCTGCTCGAAGAAGTTGTCGTCGGCGCCGACGGACTCCACGCCGAGCACCTCGCCCATCAGCCGGGCCAGCACCGCCGCCGCCCCCTCCCCGGGCACGGCCGCGGCACCCCGCTCCCCGGTCGTCCCCCGGACTGCGGGGGCGGGCAGGGCCCGCCGGTCGAGCTTGCCGTTCGCGGTCAGCGGCAGCTCCGCCAGCTCCACGAACAGCGTCGGCACCATGTACTCCGGCAGCCGCTCCACCGCGTGGGCGCGCAGCTCGCCGGTGTCGACCGTGGCACCCGGTACGGGCACCGCGTAGCCGACGAGCTGCTGCACCCCCGGCCGGTCCTCCCGGACATGGGCCACGGCATGCGCGACACCGGGCCCTGTCGCCAGTACGGCTTCGATCTCGCCGAGTTCGATGCGTTGGCCGCGGAGTTTGATCTGGTGGTCGGTGCGGCCGAGGTAGGTGAGGGTGCCGTCGGGGTTCCAGCGGGCGAGGTCTCCGGTGCGGTACATGCGGGCGCCGGGGGTGGTGCTGTGGGGGTTGGCGGTGAAGCGTTCGGCGGTGAGGGCGGGTTGGGTGAGGTAGCCGCGGGCGAGTTGGGTTCCGGCGAGGTACAGCTCGCCGGGGATGCCGACGGGTGCCGGGCGGAGGTGGGCGTCGAGGACGTAGACCTGCGTGTTCCACACGGGCGCCCCGATGGGGACGGACACCGCTTCCGCGTCCTGGTCGGCCGGGGCCGGGGCACGGGTGACGTCGATCGCGGCCTCCGTCGGCCCGTACAGGTTCTCCAGCGCGACCGCGCGACGACCCGCCGACACGTGGAACCGCGTGGCGAGTTCGCTCGGCAGGGCCTCGCCGCTGCACACGACCAGCCGCACGCTCGGGCAGGTGGTGAGGTCCGTGTCCGCGAGGAACGCGGCCAGCATCGACGGCACGAAGTGGCAGACGGTGACCGCCTGTTCGCGGATCAGCCGGGCCAGATACTCCGGGTCCTTGTGCCCCTCGGGCCGCGCCACCACCAGCGGGGCGCCCACCGCGAACGGCCAGAACAGCTCCCAGACGGACACGTCGAACGTGACGGGCGTCTTCTGGAGCACACGGTCGTCAGGGGTGAGGGCGTACGTGTCCTGCATCCACCGCAGCCGGTTGACGATCGCCGCGTGCTCGACGAGCACCCCCTTGGGGCGGCCGGTGGAGCCCGAGGTGAACAGGACGTACGCCGGATGCGACGGCAGCAGCGGCGCCGTACGGTCGGCGTCGGTCACCGCCGTCGGCGGCAGATCCGCCAACTCGCCCGCGACGACGGCCGAGTCGAGCAGGACGGCGTCGGCGCGCAGCCGCTCGGGCAGGGCGTCCCGCGTCCCCCCGTCCGCGAGCACACAGCGCGGCGCGGCCGTGTCCGCCATGTAGGCGAGCCGGTCCGTCGGCAGGGCCGGGTCGAGCGGGAGGTAGGCGGCGCCCGCGCGGACCACCGCGTGCAGGGCGACCAGCAGATCGGGGGAGCGGGGGAGGGCGACGGCGACGACGCTCTCCGGGCCCACGCCCCGGCCTATGAGGAGGCGGGCGAGGCGGTTCACACGGTCCTCGAAGGCGCCTCGGGTGAGGTGTTCGCCCTCGAAGACGAGGGCGGTGGCGTCCTGGTCGTGGGCGCCTTCGGTGACGAGGGCGGCGAGGGTGGCCGGGCCGTCGACCGGGTGCGTGGTGGCGTTCCAGCCGTGCAGCACCCGCTCCCGCTCGTCGGCCGCCATGACCGGGAGCGCCGACAGCGCCGACTCCGGCCCGTCCGCGACCGCGTCGAGCAGCCGCACCAGCCGTTCGGCCAGCCGCGCCGCGCCCGCCGGGGTGAACACGTCGGTGGCGTACCGCACGCCGCCGCTGATCCGGCCGTCCGCCGCCGACCCGCCGAACGCGAACTCCAGGTCGAACTTCGATCCGCCGATCTCCACCGGGAGTTCCTCGGCGGGCACCCCGAACAGCTCCCGCACCTCGGTGGTCACCGAGTGGTAGGTCACCATCGTCTGGAACAGCGGGTTACGGGACTGCGCCCGCGCCGCGCCGACCGCCTCGGCCACCGCCTCCAACGGCAGATCGGCGTGGGAGAACGCGGCGAGACCCACGTCCCTGACCCGCCCGACCAGTTCCGTGAAGCTCGGGTCGCCCGACAGATCGGCGCGCAGCACCAGCGTGTTGAGGAAGAAGCCGACCAGCCGGTCGACCTGCTCGTCCTCCCGCCCGGACACGGGCGTGCCGACCGGGATGTCGTCGCCCGCGCCGAGCCGGTGCAGCAGGGCGGCGACCGCCGCGTGCACCACCATGAACATCGTCGCCCCGGACTCCCGCGCGATCCGGGCCAGCCCCTGCCCCGTGCGGGCCGGGACGTTAAAGAGGACGACGTCACCGCCGTGCGACGGGACCGCCGGACGCGGCCGGTCGAACGGCAGCGCCAGCTCCTCCGGCAGGTCGGCCAGAGCCTCCCGCCAGTGCGCGGCCTGCCGCGCCGCGGGCGACTCCGCGTCCGCCGGGTCACCGAGCACGTCCCGCTGCCAGAGGGCGAAGTCGGCGTACTGGAGCGGCAGTTCGGGGTAGTCGGGGGCCGTGCCCGTGAGGCGGGCCCGGTAGGCGGTGTCCAGGTCGGCGAGCAGCGGGCCCGTCGACCACTCGTCGGTCGCGATGTGGTGCAGCAGCACGACGAGGACGTGGTCGTCGTCCGCGGCGCGGAGCAGCGCCGCCCGCAGCGGGATCTCCCGCGCCAGGTCGAAGACGTGCCCGCCCTCGGCGA
The DNA here is from genome assembly GCF_044757425.1 of Streptomyces sp. NPDC091281. NCBI lineage: Bacteria > Bacillati > Actinomycetota > Actinomycetes > Kitasatosporales > Streptomycetaceae > Streptomyces > Streptomyces sp. NPDC091281. The sequence goes on from NZ_JBIVUY010000009.1 coordinate 112,831, forward strand.
CGGCCTCCGCCGCCAGCCGGTCCGCGGCCACCCGCCGTACGGTGAGCGGCACTTGGGCCTGCGCCGCCGGGAGCACCCGCTGGTAGGGCTCGCCGTCCGCCTCGGTGAACACGGTGCGCAGCACCTCGTGCCGGGCCACCAGGTCGGCCAGCGCCGCCTCCAGCGCGCGGACGTCCACCGCCCCGCGCACCCGCACCGCCAGCGGCACGTTGTACGAGGTGCCCGGCTCCCGCACGCTGTCGATCAGCCACAGCCGCCGCTGGGCGTACGACAGCGGCAGCGGGTCCGGCCGCTCCGCCGCCCGTGTCAGCGCGGGCCGCCCCGACGCCGACCGCTCCGCCAGCCGGGCCGCGAGCGCGGCGACCGTACGGGCCTCGAACAGGTCCCGGACCGCGCACTCCACGCCCAGCGCGGCCCGCAGCCGGCTCACCGCGCGGGTGGCCAGCAGCGAGTGCCCGCCGAGGGCGAAGAAGTCGTCCTCGACGCCGACCGCGACCCGGTCCAGCACCGCCGCGAACACCCCCGCGACGACCTCCTCACGGGCGTTGCGCGGCGCCCGCGACGGACCCGCCTCCGCCTCCGGCGGCGCGGGCAGGGCGCGCCGGTCCAGCTTGCCGTTGGCGCTCAGCGGCAGCGCGTCGAGCACGACGAACGCCGTCGGCACCATGTACTCGGGCAGCCGCTCCCCGGCGTGCGCGCGCCACACCCGCGGATCGGTCCCGGCCCCCGGCGCGGCCACGACGTACGCCACCAGCCGCTGCGCACCGGGCGTGTCCTCCCGCACCAGGACCGCGTTCTGCGCGATACCGGGTGCGGTGGCGAGTACGGCTTCTATTTCGCCGAGTTCGATGCGTTGGCCGCGGAGTTTGATCTGGTGGTCGGTGCGGCCGAGGTAGGTGAGGGTGCCGTCGGGGTTCCAGCGGGCGAGGTCTCCGGTGCGGTACATGCGGGCGCCGGGGGTGGTGCTGTGGGGGTTGGCGGTGAAGCGTTCGGCGGTGAGGGCGGGTTGGGTGAGGTAGCCGCGGGCGAGCTGGGTTCCGGCGAGGTACAGCTCGCCGGGGATGCCGACGGGTGCCGGGCGGAGGTGGGCGTCGAGGACGTAGACCTGGGTGTTCCACACGGGTGCACCGATGGGGACGGACACCGCGTCCGCGTCCTGGCGGGCGGGGGCGCGCGTGACGTCGACGGCGGCCTCGGTGGGGCCGTACAGGTTCTCCAGCGCGATGCGTTCCACGCCGGGGGCGTGTCCGGCCGAGGTGTGGAAGCGGGTGCTCAGGTCGGTGGGGAGCGCCTCGCCGCTGCACACGACCAGCCGCAGGGTCGGGCAGGTGGTGAGGTCGGTGTCCGCGAGGAACGCGGCCAGCATCGACGGCACGAAGTGGCAGACGCTCACGGCCTGTTCGCGGACCAGGTCCGCGAGGTAGCGGGGGTCCTTGTGGCCGTCGGGCCGGGCGACGACGAGCGGTGTGCCCGTCGCGAGCGGCCAGAACAGCTCCCAGACGGACACGTCGAACGTGACGGGCGTCTTCTGGAGGACCCGGTCGTCGGGGGTGAGGGTGTAGGTGTCCTGCATCCACCGCAGGCGGTTGACGATCGCCGCGTGCTCGATCAGGACGCCCTTGGGGCGGCCGGTGGAGCCCGAGGTGAACAGGACGTACGCCGGATGCGACGGCAGCAGCGGCGCCGTACGGTCGGCGTCGGTGACCGGAGCGGACGGCAGCGCGGCCAACTCCCCGGCCACGGACGGCTCGTCCAGGACGATGCGCTCGCCGCCGATCTCGCCCGCCAGCGACGCGGAGTCGGCGTGCGTGAGGACCACGACCGGGGCCGCGACGCCGGTCATGTAACGCAGCCGGTCCGTCGGGAGGGTGGTGTCCAGCGGGAGGTAGGCGGCGCCCGCGCGGACCACCGCGTGGATCGACACCAGCAGGTCGAGGGAGCGGGGGAGGGCGACGGCGACGACGCTCTCCGGGCCCACACCGCGCCCTATGAGGAGGTGGGCGAGGCGGTTGACGCGGTCCTCGAAGGCGCCTCGGGTGAGGTGTTCGCCCTCGAAGACGAGGGCGGTCGCGTCCAGGTCGTGGGCGCCTTCGGTGACGAGGGCGGCGAGGGTGGCCGGGCCGTCGACCGGGTGCGTGGTGGCGTTCCAGCCGTGCAGCACCCGCTCCCGCTCGTCGGCGGTCAGCAGGTCCAACTCCGCGAGCGGGACGTCCGGAGACGCCACCACCCGCTCCAGCAGCCGCACCAGACGGTCCATCAGGCGCTCGGCGCCCGCCCGCTCGAACAGGTCCGTCGCGTACCGCACCCCGCAGGTCAGCGTCGGCCCGTCCGCGCCCGGCACCCGCCGGAACAGGATCTCCAGGTCGAACTTGGCCGCCCCGGCCCGCACCGGGAACTCCGCCGCGTCCGTCCCGAGCAGCCTGCTGTGGTCGGGACCGCCGCCCTCGTAGGCCACCATCGTCTGGAAGAGGGGGTGGCGGGTGAGGGTGCGGTGGGGGTTGAGGGCTTCGACGACGGTGTCGAAGGGGAGGTCGGTGTGGTCGAGGGCGGTGAGGTCGGTGGTGCGGACGCGGTGCAGGAGGGTGGTGAAGGTGGGGTCGCCGGTGAGGTCGGTGCGCAGGACGAGGGTGTTGACGAAGAAGCCGACGAGGTCGTCGAGGGCGGTGTCGGTGCGTCCGGCGACGGGGGTGCCGAGGGGGATGTCGTCCCCGGCGCCGAGGCGGTGCAGGAGCGCGGCCACGGCCGCGTGCACCACCATGAACATCGTCGCCCCTGAGTCCGCGGCCAGCCGTTCGAGACCGGTCAGCACGCCGTCGGGCAGCGCCACGGAGAGCGTGTCCCCGCGGTGGCTCGGGACCGCCGGACGCGGCCGGTCGAACGGCAGCGTCAGCTCCTCCGGCTGCCCGGCCAACGCCTGCTTCCAGTACGTCGCCTGACGTGCCGCCAGCGAGCCCGCCTCGGCCGGGTCTCCGAGCAGCTCGCGCTGCCAGAGGGCGAAGTCCGCGTACTGGAGCGGAAGTTCGGGGTAGTCAGGGGTCTTGCCCGTGAGGCGGGCCCGGTAGGCGGTGTCCAGGTCGGCCAGCAGCGGGCCCGTCGACCACTCGTCGGTCACGATGTGGTGCAGCAGCACGACCAGGACATGGTCGTCGTCCGCCGCACTCAACAGGGTCACCCGCAGCGGTAGTTCGGAAGTCAGGTCGAACACGCCGCCCACGGCGGCCGTCACCTCGTCCTCCAGGTCTACCGCCGCGACCGTCCGCACCACGAACGGCACCCGCGACGCGCCGGGCGCCCGCACCCGCTGGTAGGGCTCGCCGTCCACCTCGGTGAACACCGTGCGCAGCGCCTCGTGCCGGGCCACCACGTCCGCGAACGCCGACTCCAGCGCCCGCACGTCCAGCGCCCCGCGCAGCCGCAGCGCCACCGGCACCGTGTAGGTGTCGCTCGGCCCCTCCATCCGGTGCAGGAACCACAGCCGGCGCTGCGCGTGCGACACCGGCAGCAGCGCGGGCCGGTCGGCGGCGCGCGTCAGCGCGGGCCGGGCCGACGCCGACCGCTCCGCCAGCCGGACGGCGAGCGCGGCGACCGTACGGGTCTCGAACACGTCCCGCACCGAGCAGGCCGTGCCCAGGTCACGCACGAGGGCGACCACGCGGGTGGCGAGCAGGGAGTGCCCGCCGAGGGCGAAGAAGTCGTCCTCCGCGCCGACCGAGGCCAGGCCCAGCACCTCCGCGAAGACCCCCGCGAGACGTTCCTCCGCCGCGCCGCGCGCGGGCCGCGACGGCTCGGCCGCCGTCAGCGCGGGCGCGGGCAGCGCGGCACGGTCCAGCTTGCCGTTCACGGTCGTCGGCAGGACGTCCAGCACCACGACCGCCGCCGGGACCATGTACTCCGGCAGTTCGGCCGCCAGGTCGCGGCGGAGCGCCGCCGGGTCCGCCGAACCGGTGACGTAGGCCACCAGACGCGGCACGCCCGGCGTGTCCTCGCGGACCACGACGGCCGCCGACGCGACCCCGGCCCGCGCCGTCAACGCCTCCTCGATCTCGCCGAGTTCGATCCGGAAACCGCGGATCTTCACCTGGTCGTCGGCGCGGCCCAGGAACTCCAGCAGCCCGTCCCGCCGCCACCGCGCGAGGTCCCCCGTGCGGTACATGCGGGTGCCGGGCGCCCCGTACGGGTCGGCGACGAACCGCTCCGCCGTCAGCGCCGGGCGGCCCAGGTAGCCGCGCGCGTTCTGCGGCCCGGACAGGTACAGCTCGCCGGGCACCCCCGGCGGCACCGGGCGCAGCCGGGCGTCCAGGACGTGGGTGCGGGTGTTGTCCAGGGGACGGCCCACGACCGGCGTCGGGCAGTCCGTGACCCGGGCCACCAGGGCGTCCACGGTGAACTCGGTCGGCCCGTAGTAGTTGACCGTCTCCACGCCGGGCACGTCGCGCAGCTCCGCCCACAGCGCGGGCGGCACCGCCTCACCGCCGAGGAGGAACAGCGGAGGCCGCCACTCCCCGGTCAGCAGGCCCGCGTCCAGCAACTGCCGCGCGTACGACGGCGTCACATCCAGCGTGTCGACACGGTGCGCGCGGACGGCGGCGACCACGGCGTCCGGGTCCCGGCGGCCGAACTCGTCCAGGACGTGCAGCTCGTGCCCGGCGACCAGCCACAGCAACTGCTCCCAGGACGAGTCGAACGCGAAGGACGCCGTGTGCAGCGCCCGCACCCGGCGGCCCAGCCGCTCCGCGACCGGCCGGTACAGGGCCCGCTCGTGGTCCCGGTACAGGTGCGTCAGACCGGCGTGGTGCAGACCGACGCCCTTCGGGCGGCCGGTGGAGCCGGAGGTGTAGATGACGTACGCCAGATGGTCCGGTCCCGCGGCCCGCGGCGCGGGCAGCTCCAGCGCGGACGACAAGCGGGCATCGGTCGCCGGGGCGTCCAGCACCAGCCGTACGGCGCCGGGGAGTTCGGGCACGGACGCGTCCACGGCGGTGGCGGTCAGCACGCAGACGGGGGCCGCGTCCTGGAGCATGTACGCCAGCCGGTGCGCCGGGTGGTCGAGGTCCAGGGGCAGGTAGGCGCCGCCCGCGCGCAGCACGGCGAACGCGGCCACCACCGAGTCGGCCGAGCGGGGCAGGGCGAGCGCGACGACCGTGTCCGGTCCGACGCCCTCGGCGGCCAGCACCCGTGCCAGCCGCTCCACCCGGCCGTCCAGCTCCGCGAAGGTCAGCCGGACGTCGCCGCAGACCACGGCGGTCGCCTCCGGGACACGCGCCGCCCGCTGGGCGAACAGCTCCACCACGGTCTCCACCGGCACCGGCCGCGCCGTGTCGTTCCACGCCGCGATCCGGTCCCGCTCCCCGGCGTCCAGCAGCTCGTACCCGGACACCGGGCGCTCCGGATCGGCCACCGCCTGCGCCAGCACGCCGATCAGACGGTCCGTCAGGATCTCGACGGTGGACCGGTCGAACAGGTCCGCCGCGAAGAACACCTCCAGGTCCAGGTCGTCGCGGTCGGCGGTGTCGGAGAACGTGAAGTCCAGGTCGAACTTGGTGGTGCCCGGATCGACCCGCTCCGCCCGCGTGTCCCGGCCGAACAGCCGCCGCACGTCCTGGGTGACGGTGCTGTGCGACACCATCGTCTGGAAGAGGGGGTGGCGGGTGAGGGTGCGGTGGGGGTTGAGGGCTTCGACGACGGTGTCGAAGGGGAGGTCGGTGTGGTCGAGGGCGGTGAGGTCGGTGGTGCGGACGCGGTGCAGGAGGGTGGTGAAGGTGGGGTCGCCGGTGAGGTCGGTTCGCAGGACGAGGGTGTTGACGAAGAAGCCGACGAGGTCGTCGAGGGCGGTGTCGGTGCGTCCGGCGACGGGGGTGCCGAGGGGGATGTCGTCCCCGGCGCCGAGGCGGTGCAGGAGCGCGGCGACCGCCGCGTGCACCACCATGAAGACACTCGTCCCGCTCTCCCGCGCCAGCCGCCGCACGGCGACGGCGAGTTCGGGCGACAGCTCCCGGTGCACCATGCCACCCGCATGACTCGGAACCGCCGGGCGCGGCCGGTCCACGGGCAACGGCAACTCCTCCGGCAGCCCTTCCAGCGCCGTACGCCAGTACGCGACCTGACGGTCCCTCAGCTCGGTCGGGACGGACTGGTCGCCCAGCAGGCCGTGCTGCCAGAGCGCGAAGTCCGCGTACTGCACCGGCAGTCGCCCGAACTCGGGCGCGCCACCGGCCGCACGGGCGGCGTACGCCTGCTCCAGGTCGCGCAGGAACGGGCCCATCGACCACTCGTCGCTCGCGATGTGATGCAGCAGCACCACCAACGCCTGCGCACCGCCCGGCGCGCCTTCCGCCGGGTCGCGCAGCAGGGTCACCCGGATCGGCGCCTCGGCCGCCAGGTCGAAGTGGTGCCCGAGCGCCCGCTCGCTCTCCGCCGCGAACCGCTCCCGCGCCACGTCCACGACCCGCAGCCGCACCCCGGCGGCCTCCGGCGCCAGCACCCGCTGGAACGGCTCGCCGCCCGTCTCGCCGAACACCGTGCGCAGCGCCTCGTGCCGTCCCACCACGTCACCCAGCGCCGCGTCGAGCACGACCGGGTCCAGCCCCTCCGCGAAATGCGCGACGAACGGGATGTTGTACGCGGCGCTCGGGCCCTGCATCTGGTGCAGGAACCACAGCCGGCGCTGGGCGTGCGACAGCGGCAGCGGCTCCGGGCGCGCCGCGGCCGTCAGCGCGGCCCGCCCGCTGGAGCCGCGCCCCGCCAGCCGCTCCGCCAGCGCGGCGGCCGTCGGCGCCTCGAACACGTCACGGATACCGCACTCCGTGCCCAGCGCCACCCGCACCCGGGCGATCACCCGCGCCGCGAGCAGCGAGTGCCCGCCGAGGGTGAAGAAGTCGTCGTCGGGACCCACCGACGGCAGGCCCAGCGCGTCCGCGAGAATGCCCGTCAGGATCTCCTCCCGCGCCCCGCGCGGCGCCCGCGCCCCGGCCGTCGTCAGCCCGGACAGATCGGGAGCGGGCAGCGCCCGCCGGTCCACCTTGCCGTTCGCGGTCAGCGGGAACGCGTCCAGCACCACCACCGCCGACGGCACCATGTACTCGGGCAGCCGCTCCCCGGCCAGCGCCCGCAGCGCCACCGGCTCCGGCGCGGGCTCCTCCGGCGCGGCCGTCACGTAGCCCACGAGGTGCTGCGTGCCCGGCTGGTCCTCGCGGACCACGACCACGGCCCGGCCCACGCTCTGCGCCGCGCCCAGCACGGCCTCGATCTCACCGAGTTCGATCCGGAACCCGCGCACCTTCACCTGGTCGTCGGCACGGCCCAGGTAGTCGATCCGGCCGTCCGCCCGCCGCCGCACCAGGTCCCCGGTGCGGTACATGCGGGTGCCGGGCGGCCCGTACGGGTCGGCGACGAACCGCTCCGCCGTCAGACCGTGACGGCCCAGGTAGCCGCGCGCGAGCTGCGCGCCCGCCAGGTACAGCTCGCCCGGACGCCCGGCCGGGGCGGGCCGCAGCGCGCCGTCGAGGACGTAGGCGCGGGTGTTCCAGAACGGGGTGCCGATGTCCGGCGTGCCCGTGTGGTCCGGGGCCAGCACGGACGAGGTCGCCCACACGGTGACCTCCGTCGGGCCGTACACGTTGGTGACCCGCCGGGCGCCCCGGGCCAGCCGCTCGGCCAGGTCCGCGGGGACCGCCTCGCCGCCGACCAGCACGGACGTCCCGACCAGCGCCGCCGGACGGCCGTCCGCGAGCAGGGCGTGCCACAGCGACGGCGTCGCCTGCATCACCGCGGGCCGGTGCGCGTCCACCAGCGCGGCCAGCGCCGCCGGGTCCCGCACCGTGTCCCGGTCCGCGAGCACCACGGTCGCCCCGCTGATCAGCGGCACCCACAGCTCCAGCGCCGCGATGTCGAACGAGATCGTGGTCACCGCGACCAGGGTGTCCCCGGGCGCCAGCTCCAGCTCGTGCGCCTGCATCCGCAGGAAGTTCGCGAGCGCCGCGTGCGGCACCACCACTCCCTTGGGACGCCCGGTGGAGCCCGAGGTGTGGATGATGTACGCCGGGTGCGCGCCGTCGACCCGCGCGCGCCGCTCCGCCGCCGCCACCGGGGCGCCGGACAGCGGGGCCAGCGCCGCCAGGGTGTCCGGCGCGTCCAGCACGACCAGGTCACTGCCCGGCACGTCCGGCGCCGTCGGCGCGGCCGCCAGCGTGGTCAGCACGCACACCGGGCGCGCGTCCCGCACCATGTACTCCAGCCGGTCGGCCGGATAGTCCAGGTCCAGCGGCAGATAGGCGCCGCCCGCCTTCAGCACCGCCAGCAGCGCGACGAGGAGTTCGTCCGTGCGGGGCAGGGCGATCCCGACGTACGTCTCCGGGCCGACGCCCCGCCCGATCAGCAGCCGCGCCAACCGGCCCGACCGCTCGTCGAGTTCGCCGTACGTGACGTCCCGGCCGCCCGCGACCAGCGCGGTCCGTCCGGCGTGCCGGGCCGCCTGCGCGGCGAAGGCGTCCGCGACCGTGCCCGGCGCGACCGGGCGCGCGGTGCCGTCGGCCGCGTCGAGCAGCGCGCGCAGGGTGACGTCGTCCACCAGGTCCGGACCGCCCACCGGGGCGTCCGGTCCGGCGGCCGCGACCTCGGTGAGGAATCGGGTGAACTCGGCGCAGCGGGCGGCGAGTTCGTCGGCGTCGTAGGCGTTGGGGTTGGCGTCCAGCTCGAACCGTATGTGCCCGTCGGCTGCGTCGTGGTAGAGACCGAGGGTCAGGTCGTGGACGGGGCCCGCGGCCAGGTTGCGGGTCGCGCCGGGGGCGCCCGCGAAGTCGAGGGCGTAGTCGAAGGCCTTGATGTTCACCATCGGGCCCAGCAGGCCCTGTTCCCGGCCGACGAGGCCGAGGTCGCGGCGGATGTCCTCGGCCCGGTGGCGCTGGTGGGTACGCAGGTCGCGCACGAGGGCGGCCACGTCGGCGGTCAGCTCGGCGAGGGTGCGGTCCGGGCGGACCGGGACCCGCAGCGGCAGCACGTTCACCACCATCGTCGGCACCCACAGGGCGGCCGACCCCAGGCGGGACATCGCGGGCATCGACAGCAGCACGTCCCGCGAACCCGTCGAGCGGTGCAGGAACGCGGCGAACGCCGCCGTCACCGCGTCGGCCCAACTCGCGCGCGCCGCACGGCCGATGGCGAACAGCCCGGCCGTGGCCTCCGGCGTCAGCACCGCCCCGTCGCGCAGGAACGTCGACGCCGCCGGATGCGCCGCCCCCGCCAGCAGCTCCGGCTCCGGCCGGTCCGCCAGCCGCTCCAGCCAGTACGCCCGGTCCCGCGCGCCCTTCTCCGAGCCCTGGTACGCCTGCTCCTCCGCGACCACGTCGGCCAGCGACCCGAACGGCGAGGCCGGGGGCTCCTCGCCCGCCGCCAGCGCCGTGTAGACCTGCGCGACCCGCCGCGAGATCAGCGAGAAGCCGTACGCGTCCAGCGCGATGTGGTGCGCCCGCTGGTACCACAACGACCGCTGCGGGCCCACGAGATGCAGCGCGAACGCGAACAGCGGGTCGGCCGCCGGGTCCAGCGGGCGGCCCATGTCGGCGTGCATGACCTCCAGCGCGGCGGCGTCCGGGTCGGGGGCGTCGCGGTGGTCGACGACCCGGAGCACGGAGCCGTCCACCGCCTCCACGCCGTCCGTACCGGGCTCTCCGGCGAGCACCTGCCACGGCTCGCCCGACGCGTCCTCCTCGAAGCGGACCGTCAGCGACGCGCACTCGCCGACCGTGCGCCGTACGGCCTCCGTGAAGAGCGCCACGTCGACCGGCCCGCTGATCTCGACGTACTGACCGACGTTGTAGACCGGGGAGTCGGGGTCCAGTCGGTGGCCGTACCAGACGCCGGTCTGGGCCCCGGTGAGGGGGAGTCGCCGCAGGGCACGCTCGGTCATGGGTCTCGCTCCAGAGAGGGGCGCGGCGCGACCGGGAGGATCGTCCGCGGGGGAGGGGCAGGAGTGCGGGGGCAGGGAGGGAAGGGAGGCGGGGCGACGCGGGGCCGGCTCAGGCGGTGGCGGCCGGGGCGTCCCGCTCGGGGCCGGTGCCCGGACACGCGGTGTCCTGGCCCGCCGACGGGCCGCTCTTCGCGGCAGCGGCGGCGGTAGCGGCGGAGGGGGCAGCGGCGGAGGGGGCGGCGGCAGCCGCGGCGGGGGCGGGCGTGCCGGGACCGGACCGCTCGTCGGGGCCCCCGGCCTCGTGCGCGTCGTCGTCCTCGTCGTCGCGGGGCAGGGTCGCGTGCCGCAGACCCGGCACCAGGACGGCGACGAGCGCCGCCGCGACCGCGCACACCGCGCCGTTGACGACGGCCGCGCCCGCGGGGTTGAACCAGCGGGCGATCAGGGCGACTTCGACGTCACCGAGGACATCGCCCGTGGTGCCCTGCGCGCTGAGCACGCCCACCATGCGGCCCCGCAGATGGTCGGGGGTGTTGTGCTGGACGAGGGCGTACTCCAGGATCTCGTACACCGTGCCCGCCGCGCCGCCGACCGCCAGCGCCAGGACGGCGATCCAGATCTCGCCGCTCAGCCCGAAGCCGACGGTGGCGAGGCCGCCGGTGAACGCGGCCGTCAGCAGCAGCCGTCCGGGCCGGGTCGCCCGCGTGATCCAGCCGCTGGTCGCGGAGATCAGGACGGCGCCCACGGCGGGCGCGCTGTAGAGCAGACCGAGCACGACGTCGCTGCCGCCGAAGCGGGTCGCGACCAGCTCGGGGAAGAGCACCACCGGCAGGTTGAACAGCACGGTGACCCCGCCCAGGGCGAGGAGGGAGCCCACGACCGGGTTGCGCCGGGCGAACCGGAACGCGACCAGCGGGGAGCCGTCGTCCTTGCCCTCGCCACGCCCGCCGTCTTCGCCTGCGCCTTCGTCGTCGTCCTCGGCGGGGACGGGCGGCAGGGGGCGCAGACGCAGCAGGAGCAGGGTGGTCACGCCGGTGGTGGCGGCGGTGAGGGCGAAGACCGGGCCGGGGCCGGTGGCGGCGAGGAGCACACCGCCGAGGAACGGGGCGCCGATCGAGCCGATCTCGCCGGTGAAGGCGATCAGGGCGCCCGCCGCCGGGAGCTGGTCCGGCCGCACCAGGGTCGGGGCCACCGCCATCAGGGCGGTGACGCTGACGCCGGTCGCCAGACCGTCCACGGCGACACAGGCGTAGATCGCCGCGAGGCCGGGGTCGTCGGTGAAGGCGTTGGCGGCGAGTCCGGCGAAGGCGACCGCGGCGACCGCGCGCGCGGTGATGATCAGACGGCGGCGGTCCGCGCGGTCGGCCATCCAGCCGCCCCACAGCGAGCCCAGCAGCACCGACACACTCATGATCATGCTGACCGCGGCGACCTGGAACGTGGACTCGGTGAGGTCGTACACCTGGGAGGACAGGGCCACCGTGGCCATGCCCAGGCCGAACAGCGACACCACGCGCGCGACGAAGATGGCCCTGAAGTCCCTGCTGGCACGCAGGGGTTCGATGTCGAGCAGCAGCTCACGCACGCGCATGCGGGGCTCCGGCCGGGGCGAGCAGCGTGACCCACGCGGTCAGGGTGGGCCGCTCGGCCAGCTCGGCGAAACCGGCCTCGGCGCCGTCCGCCCGCCACCCCTCCACCAGCGTCATCATCCGTACGGAGTCGAGCCCCTGGTCGAACACGTTCTCGTCGACCTCGACCTCGTCGGTCTCGACGTAGAGCACCTCGGCCACGTCCTTGCGCACCCGCTCCAGGGTGAAGGGCTGAGGTCTGGATGTGTCGGTCATGTCGCGTCGGCTCCTGATCACGAATGATGTCTGGTTAGGTAAGCCTTACCTAACAATCTATTCTTGCCCGGGTCAAGTCCGGGCACCCGCCCCGCCGTTCACGGCGGGCCCCGCCGACCCCCCGAGTGAGAGACCGATGACCACGGTGATCCCCCGTCCAGGACTCCGGTCCGCGCCCGTCCCGTCCCCCGCGCGCGCGAAGTCCGCCGGTACGCCGCAGCCGCGCCCGCACGCCGTCGTCGTCCGGGCCGCCGGGCCCGCCGACGTCGCGGCGCTGTACGGCCTGTCGCGGGCGTTCGCGCGCACGGGAGAGCTGCGCGAACGCCCGTACGGGCAGTACGTCCGGGACGTCCGCGACTTCCTGGTCGCGGAGTCGACCGGGGGTGGCGTCGCGGGCTGCGTGGGCCTGCGGCGCCTTCCCGGACCGGACGGACCGGACGGACCGGAAGGACCTGACGTACCGGCCGTCCCCGGTGCGCCGGAAGGCCCCTGCGCACCGGACGGACCGGTCCCGACGAGCGTCGCGGTCGTCTACAACTTCTGTGTGGCGGCGGCCAGTCAGGGGCGCGGGGTCGGCTCGGCCCTGCTCGGCGCGCTGCTCGCCGAGGCGGCGGACCGCGCCGTGGGCACGCTGTACACCGCGACCAGCGGTGACGCGGCCCTGTTCCTGCGCCACGGGTTCACCGAGGTGCCCGACCCCGCCGCCTGGCCGGCCGCGCTGAACCCCCGTACGGGGTCGCACGTCCTGCGCCGGACGCTCTGAGGAGGCGCACCGCGGGGTGCCGCGTGCGGGGGCCGCGCGGCCCCCGCACGGCGCGTCAGGAGCGGGCCACGAGGCTCGCCGGGCGCATGTCGGTCCAGTGCTCGTCGACGTAGGCGAGGCAGCCCTGCCGGGAGTCCTCGCCGTGGACGGCGGTCCAGCCCGCGGGGACCTCGGCGAAGGCGGGCCACAGCGAGTGCTGGTTCTCCTCGTTGACCAGGACGAGGTAGCGGGCGTCGTCGTCCTCGAAGGGGTTGGTCGCGGCCATGGTCGTACTCCTTGGTGTGCGTGCGGGTGAGGGTGGTGGGGTGGCGGAGGGCGGGTGCGGGGCACGCCGATGCGGGGCCCGCCGGTACCGGTCGTGCCGCGCGGGGCATCGGTGGATGCCCGGCGGCCGGCCCGGGTCGTGGAGGGCCCCGTACGGGACGCGGTCAGACGGTGGCGGTCGCGGTCGTCCGGCCGGTGGCCGGGGGACAGTGGCAGATACGGGGTCGGCGCGGCGGCGCGCCCGGTGGGGCGCGGCGGGTGCCGTGGACGCCGGTCACGCGGCCGGTACGGCGAGGCCGTCGGAAGCGGAGGCCCCGGCCACGGCGTCCCCGTTCACGGGGTCTCCGGCCGCGGGGTCTCCGGACGCGGCGTTCCGGGACGTCCCGGCGTCCGCCGCCACGTCCCGTCCGGCCCGGTCCAGCAGCAGGGCGTCGCAGATCTCGCCCGCCCGCACGGCCAGCGTGGACAGCAGGGAGGACGTGATGCCGTGCGAGTGCTCGGTGACGGCGCCCTGCACGTAGATCCCGGCGCGCACCCGCGACGTGGTGGCGATCCGGTGGTCGCGCCCGATGACCAGGCGTCCCTGACCGTCCGTCAGACACTCGTCCGCGAGCGGGCCGAGGAGGTCGCGCGGGTCGGACGGCCGGTAGCCGGTGGCGAGGACCACGGCGTCGCAGTCGAGGGTGTACGCCTCGCCCGAGATCAGCGGACGCAGCACCACCCGCGCGCCGTCGGGGAGTTGCTCGACGGCGGTGAGGGCGGTGGTGTTGAGGATGCGCAGCCGCTCGGTGCCCGCCACCTTCTCCTGGTAGACGGTCCGGTAGAGCTGCTCGATCAGATCGCCGTCCACCACCGCGTAGTTGGTGTTCGCGTGGTAGTCGAGGAGGGTCCGCTTGACGTCGTCGGGGGCCTCGTAGAAGTCGTCCACGGCGGCCGGGTCGAAGATCCGGTTGGCGAACGGGCTGTCGTCGGCGGGGCTGTAGCCGTAGCGGCTGAACACCGCGCAGACCTCCGCGTCGGGGAATGCACGGTGCAGGAACTCGGCGGTCTCGGCGGCCGACTGGCCCGCGCCGACGACGACGAACCGGCGGTGCGGGCGGTCGGTGAGGTCGGCGGCGCGGAACAGCAGGTCGCGGCTGTGCCACACGTGCGCGCCGGTGGTGACGCCCTCCGGCACGCGGGGCAGCAGTCCGGTCCCCACCACGATGTTGCGGGCGCGCAGGATCGATGCGGCGCCGGACGCGTCCGGGGCGGGGCGGGTCGCGACCTCCAGGATGTCGGCGGGGCCGTCGGCGGCCACCGCCCGGACCGCGTGGGCCTCGCGGCCGTAGCGGACCTGGTCGGTCACCATGGCGGCGCACCAGCGGAAGTAGTCGTGGAACTCGACGCGGGTCGGGAAGAACGACTTCTGGTTGATGAAGTCGGCGAGCCGTCCGCGCTCGTGCAGATAGCGCAGGAACGTGAAGCGGCTGCCCGGGTCGCGCATCGTGGCCAGGTCCTTGAGGAACGACACCTGCATGGTCGCGCCGTCGAGCAGCATGCCCTGGTGCCAGCCGAACTCCGGCTGGCGCTCCGTGAACGCCGTCCGCAGCGCGCCGCCGGGCCCGCGCCGGGCGTTGTGCTCCTCGATCGCGATGGCCAGTGCGAGGTTGGCGGGCCCGAAGCCTATGCCGACCAGGTCGTGGGGCGGCTGCTCGTCGTACCGGCCCGCGTCTGACTGCCCTGCTGACATGCTCGTCCTTTGTTCAGGTCCTGGCCCGGACCGCGCCAAACCCTACTTAGGTAAGGCTTGCCTAAGATTTCTTATGGAGGGAAAGGGTGTCAAGTCCGCCCCGTCCGCCCGAAGGGCCTGAAGGGTGCCGGTCGGGGGCGTCCCGCCCCAACTGCCCCTGAAACAGGCGCTGATGAGCTTTCAGGAGCCGACGCAGACGTCCGTGAGAGGAGCCGCGACGGGGTCCGGGGTCACGGTCGTCCCCGTGCCGCGCGCCGTCGAGGGCGGGACACCCGGCCCGCCCGGAGCGTCCAGGGTGTCCGGACCGCCCAGGGTGTCCGGGGCGTCCGCTCCGGGGCCGGTCCCGTCGGCGGTCCCGACGCCGAAGACGTCGGTCAGGAGGGCGTGCGGCACCCGTCCGTCGATGACGTGCGCGGCCCGCACCCCGTCCCGTACGGCCCGCAGGCAGCCCTCCATCTTGGGGACCATGCCCCCCGCCAACCCCGGCAGCAGCGCCTCCAGTTCGGATGCGGTGAGCCGCTCGACGACGTCGGTGCTCGCGGGCCAGTCGGCGTAGAGCCCGGCGACGTCGGTCAGCATGACCAGTTTCTCCGCGTCCAGCGCGCCCGCCAGGGCCGCCGCCGCGAGATCGGCGTTGATGTTGTAGACCTCGCCGTCGGCGCCCCGCGCCAGCGGTGACACGACCGGGACGCGGCCCTGGTCGAGCAGGGCGCGGACGGTGCCCGGTTCGACCCGTACGACGTCGCCGACCAGGCCGATGTCCACCGGTTCGCCGTTCACCCAGGCGGGTCGGCGCACGGCGGTGAGGGTGTGGGCGTCCTCGCCGGTCATGCCGACGGCCAGGGGTCCGTGCGCGTTGATGAGGCCGACGATCTCCCGCTGGACCTGACCGGCCAGCACCATCCGCGCCACGTCCAGCACCTCGGGTGTCGTGACCCGCAGTCCGGCGGTGAACCGGACCTCCAGGTCGAGCCGGGTGAGGAGGGCGCTGATCTGCGGTCCGCCGCCGTGCACCACGACCGGGTGCGCGCCCGCCGCGCGCAGCGCGACGACGTCCTCGGCGAAGGCGCGCTTCAGCGCGTCGTCGATCATCGCGTTCCCGCCGAACTTCACGACGACGGTCCGCCCCCGGTACCGCTCCAGCCCCTCCGCGACCGCGGCCGCCGAGGGGGCGTGGGGTGTGCGGCCCGCGGGCCCGCCGACCCCTCTCGCGGGGGAACCGGCCCGGCGTGGGGGTGGCACCTTGCCCACGGACGTGGAGCCGCTCCCCGCCCCCGACGCGCCCCCGGATGCGGGCGCGGGTGGGGTCGTGGGCACGGGTGCAGAATGATCCGCCGAGTCGCTGGTCGACGTCATCGCGGTGTTCGTCCCTTCGCCGGGATTCCGGTCGGAATCCGTGTGGGGTCGTGTGCGGGGCGCGGCTGTCCGGTGCGCCGACTCCGTTGCCGGGCACGGTCGGTGGGCACGGTCGGTGGGCGCGGTGGGTGGACAGGCGGGGGTGCCTGCGCGGTCGTACGGGTGGGATGCGCGGGGCGGGGGCGTGCCGGAGGGCCGCGGTCCTGCCGCGGGCCCGGAGCTATCCCCCGGCCGGAGTCGCCCGGACCCTTCGAACGGGTCGCGTCGGTCGTGTCGGTCGCGTCGTGAGCGTCGTCCGCACCGCGCTCTGTGGCACGCCATCCCCCGGGGTCGTGGGGTCGGACAGACCGACCCGGAACATAGGTAAGGTAAGGGTAACCTTACCTTCCGCGCAACCCGGCCACGGCGGCGCGTGGTTGACGTGGAAGTGACGTCTGGTCATCAGGACGTGAAATAAGTTAGGTTAGGCAAACCTAAATTCCAGTGGTGGGAGGGTCCTGATGCGTCGTTCCCCTGCACGTCCCAGCGCGCCGACGGCCGCCGAGCGGGTCCGCTCGATCCTCGCCGCCGCCCACTCGATGACCGTCGTGAGCGACGGACGGCACACCGAGGTGCGCCGGCTCGACGGCGACGGCGCCATGGGCCACTTCCACCTGCACGCCCCGTGCGAGGACGGCACCGCCGCGCCCGAGAGCCGACGCGTCCCCGTACGGCTGGAGTTCACCGACATCGCCCCCACCCCCGTACGGGACCGGCTGCGCGCCCGCCTCACCCTGACCGGGGTGCTCGCCACCCCGCACGACCCCACGCCCGGCGAGAGCACGTGCGTGGAGTTCGGCCAGGCCGTGCTGGAGAACGCCGACGGACGCGCGTACGTCGGCCTCGCGGAGCTGGAGGCGGCCGAGCCCGACCCGCTCGCGACCTGCGAGGCCGCCATGCTCACCCATCTGATCGACGACCACGGCGCCCTGGTCCCGCTGCTGCTGCGGCTCGCCCGCCCGCTCCCGGACGAGGACCTGCTGCGCGTCCTGCCGCTGGCCGTCGACCGCTACGGCCTCACCCTGCGCCTCGAACACCCCCGTACCCACCGCGACGTCCGGCTGCCCTTCGGCACGCCCGTACGCCACGTCGACCACGTCGGTCCCCAGATCCACGCCCTCCTGGCCGCGGCCCGCCGCCGATCGCACGCCGGTCACCTGCTGACCTGAGCCGCCGCCCTCGCCCCGACCGAGAAACGCCGAGCCCGATGACGCCGAACCCCCTGACGCCGCACCCGCAGGCGCCCACGCCCGCCGCCCCCCACCGCCCGCACGCCCCGTACCCGATGCCCGCCGTCGCGCCGACGGACGCCGACGGGCCGCCGTGGGGCATCCACCCCCACCGCGCGGCCCTCGTCGTGCAGCAGGTGCAGCGCCACCTCCTGACCGCGCTGGAGCACCGCGCGCCGGTGGACGAACTCCTCACCCACGCCGCCCGGTTGATCGGCGCCGCCCGCGACGCGGGCGTACCCGTCGTGTACGTCGTACGCGTGCCGGGGCACCCCGAGGACCCGGCCGGCTCCGCGGGGCGGCCCGGTGGACCCGGCCGGCTGCTCCTGGAGCCGCCGACGGGTGAGGCCGAGGCCCGCGCGGTCGCGGAGGCCGTCCTGCCGCAGGCCGGGGACAGCGTCCTCGCCGCCAAGCGGTGCAGCGCCTTCGTCGGGACCCGGCTGCGGGCACGCCTGAAGGAACTGGGCCGCGACCAGGTCATCCTCACCGGCGGCGCCGCGCGCACCGACGTGCTGCTCACCGCCGCCGACGCCTGGATGCAGGACCTGCGGCCCTTCGTCGTCGGCGACGCCGTCGTCGACCGGACGGCCGACGACCACGTCGCCGCCCTCGACTGGCTCGCCGCCACCTGCGCCCGCATCGTCGGCACGGACGCCGTGACCAGCGCCTTCGCCGCCGCGCGGTCCGCCGACACGGCGAAGGCGACGTAGGGAAGGCGCCCTGACGAAGGCGACCTGGCATAGGTGACGGAGTGTCAGCTCGGCGGCCGGTCGAGGCACCGTGCACGTGACGTGGTGTCAGCCCAGGGGGAGGAGTGCGTCCGTGGTGGTGACCACGGCGCACCGGCCCGCCGCCCAGCGCAGCGCCGTCTCGTGCTCCTCGCGGGAGAAGTCCGCGACGGCGTCGGCCACCACGAACGCCTGGATGTCCCGCATCCACGCGTCGGCGGCCGTCATCAGCACGCCGATGTGCGCGTACACCCCGACGACGACGAGCTGGTCCCGCCCCCATGCCCGCATCCGCTCCGCGAGGTCGGTGCGGACGAACGCGCTGTACTTCCACTTCGTCAGCAGGACGTCCCCGGGCTCCGGCGCGACCTCGTCCGGCACGGCCAGCATCGCCGGATCGTCCGCGACCCCCGGCCCCCAGAAGTCGAGTTGCAGCCCGCGCTCCTCGGGCGTCTGCCCGCCGCGCTGCACGGAGTACACCACCGGAACGCCGTTGCCGCGCGCCTCCTTCAGCAGGCGGGCGGTGTTGGCGAGCATCCCCGTCAGCGGCTGCTCGCCCGCCGGGAACGCGGACAGGAAGTGCTGCTGGAGGTCGTGCACCAGCAGCACGGCGCGCGCCGGGTCCACGGTCCAGGCGACGCGGTTGGCGGGCAGCCGGTCCGCGTCCGGGACCGGATAGGCGGCGATCTTCGGAAGTGCCATGGCGGAGTGGGCCTTTCAGTGCTGCTCGGCGGAGTCCGCGGCGGACCGCAGCCCCTTCTTGCTGACCTTGCCGATCCCGGTCTGCGGGAACGCGTCGACGAACCGGACGACGTCGGGGACCTTGAAGGCGGCGACGCCGCGCTCGCGGACGAACCGCTTGATCTCGGTGGCCTTCACCAGACCTGCGCCCTCCCGCAGGATCACGTGGGCGAGGGTCCGCTCGCCGAGGTACTCGTCCGGGACCGCCACCAACGACACGTCGTGCACGGCCGGGTGGGCGAGGACGATGTTCTCGATCTCCTCGGGGGCGATCTTCTCGCCGCCCCGGTTGATCTGGTCCTTGGCCCGGCCCTCCACCACGAGATGCCCGCCCGGCAGCCGCCGCACGATGTCCCCGGTGCGGTAGAAGCCGTCGTCGGTGAACGCGGTCCGGTTGTGCTCCGGTGCCCGCCAGTAGCCGCGGATGGTGTACGGGCCGCGGGTGAGCAGATGCCCGAACGCGCCGTCCTCGACGTCCTGTCCGGCGTCGTCCACGATCCGGATCTCGTCGTCCGGGGAGATCGGGCGGCCCTGCGAGGTGACGACCGTCTCCGGATCGTCGTCCAGCCGCGTGTAGTTGACCAGCCCCTCGGCCATGCCGAACACCTGCATCAGGCGGCAGCCCAGCGCGGGCTCCAGCCTGCGTGCCGCCGCTTCGCTGTACTTGGCGCCGCCCACCAGGACCAACTCCAGGCTGGACAGGTCGTGTTCGCCGCGCGCCGCGGCCTCCGTCCACACCAGCGCCAGCGGCGGCACGAGTCCGGTCATGGTGACCCGCTCCCGCTCGATCAGCGCGAACGCGGTCGCCGGGTCCGGCTTCGGGCACAGCACCGCCGTACCGCCCGCGTACAGGGCGCCCAGCCAACCCGGGGAACTCATCGGGAAGTTGTGGGCGGCGGGCAGGACGACGAGGAAGCGGGTGTCCGCGTCGACGCCGCAGATCTCGTTCGAGCCGCGCAGCGAGTAGACGTAGTCGTCGTGGGTGCGCGGGATCAGCTTGGACACGCCGGTCGTGCCGCCGGACAGCTGGAGGAAGGCCAGTTCGTGGGGGAGCGGTCCGGCCGCCGACGCCGCCCACCGCGCGGTGCCCGCCGGGTCGAGGGGCACGTCGGCGAGCGCGGTGTGCGGACCCGGGTCGCCGACCACGAACACCTCCCGCAGGGAAGGCGTCGCCTCCTGGACCTTGCCGGCGAGGACCCGGTGGTCGAAGCCCGCGTGCACGTCGGGGACGACGTAGGCGACGGCCTCCGTGAAGGCGCAGAAGTGACCGATCTCGGTGTCCCGGTGGGCGGGCAGCGCGTAGACGGGCAGCGCGCCGATCCGGAACAGCGCGAACACGACCTCGGCGAACTCGCCCACGTTGGGCAGCTGGACGACCACCCGGTCGCCGCGGCCGATACCGCGCGCCGCGAACCCGGCGGCCAACCGGTCGGCGGCCTCGTCCAGTTGGCGGTACGTCCAGGTGCGACGCTCGGGCGCCGGGTCGACCAGGGCGATCCGGTCGGGGTGCGCGGCGGCCCGCTCGCGCAGGATGCCGCCGAAGGTCTCCCCGCGCCAGTGCCCCGCCGCGCGGTAGCGCTCCGCGAACTTCGCGGGCCAGGTGGGCGCGTCCGTGCCGGGGGTGAGGGCGTCAGCGGCGGCGGCGCCGTCCGGGTCCGGGGCGCGGCCCTCGGCGGGCGTCGGTTCGGCGGGAGTCGGGGTGAGGGTCACGGCGAGGCTCCGGGAGAAGAGAGAAGGGGCCGGGGAAGGGGCAGGGGGCGAGAGGAGAAGGGGAGGCGGAGCGCGAGAGCTGACGCGGCGACACGGACGCGGACACCGCGGGGCGCCGGCCCGTCGGGCGGGCCGCCGGTCGCGCCCGGCCGGTCACGCCCGCCGGGTCGCGCTCCCGTTCAGGCCCGCAGGGTCGCGCCCCCGTCGACGTACAGGTCGTGGAGGGTGATGTGCCGGGCGCGGTCGGAGACCAGGAAGGCGACGGCGTCCGCGACGTCGGCGGGCTCGGCGATCCGGCCGAGCGGGATGCCGGTCCGGTACGCGGCCAGGTCGCCCTCGATGACGGCGCGTTGCCCGGCCTCGGGGCCGCCGGGGGACCGGTCCCACATCGCGCGCTGCATGTCGGTGAGGGTCGAGCCGGGGGAGACGGTGTTGCACCGCACGCCGTACGGGGCGACCTCCAGGCCGAGACACTTGGTGAACATGACGGCGGCGGCCTTGGAGGCGGCGTAGGCGGCCATCCCGGCGCGGGGGACACCGGCCGCGTTGGAGGCGACGGTGACGATGCTGCCCCGCCCGCGCGCGGTCATCCGGCGCGCGACGGCCCGCGAGACGTGGAAGACACCGTCCGTGTTGACGGCGAACACGCCCGCCCAGTCGGCGTCGTCCAGGTCGACGACCCGGGCGCCGCGCAGAATTCCGGCCACATTGACCGCGATGTCCAGGGGGCCGATCGCGCGCTCCGCGTCCGCGACCGTCCGCTCCACCGCCGCCGCGTCCGTCACGTCCAGGGCACCGGCGACGACCCGGTCGCCGTGCCGGTCGGCCGCCGCCTTCACGGCCGTGGCGTCCAGATCGGTGGCGAGGACCCGCGCCCCGCGTGCCACGAGCGCGTCCGTCACGGCCGCGCCGATCCCCCGCCCCGCCCCGGTGACCAGGGCGAACCGCCCGGCGAGATCCTGCTCGGTACCCGACCCGCCGCCCTCGCGGCCGCCCGCGACGCCCACACGGTTTTCGTCGCCGTGTCCGCCCGCTCCCTCAGGGGTGGCGCGGTCCTGCCCGGCGCTCACGCGCCGGTGCTCTTCCGGGC
This sequence comes from Streptomyces sp. NPDC091281, assembly GCF_044757425.1. Lineage (NCBI taxonomy): Bacteria > Bacillati > Actinomycetota > Actinomycetes > Kitasatosporales > Streptomycetaceae > Streptomyces > Streptomyces sp. NPDC091281. Next base: position 134,231 of record NZ_JBIVUY010000009.1, read on the forward strand.
GGCCGCGCCGGGACGGCGCGCGGGGCGTGCGGTGGTGCGGGGCGGCGTCATGGCCTGGAATCTCCGTGGGGTCGGCGAACGGGCCCGCAGGACGGAAGGGCCCGGAGCGCCGGGCCACACACCGGCCGACGCTACTTAGGTAAGCCTAACCATATAGGCGGCGCGGCGCGGTCGCCACCATCGCCCCACTCCGTCCCCACCCGCCCGGATTCCGGCCCCCGCCCCGCGGCCCGCCCGCCGTTGACTCCCCCCGGTCGCCGGGAGTTCACTGGTGCGCGTGCACGACCGTTCCCGGCCCACCGTCGCCGCGAGTTACGCGCGCGCCGTGGCCCAGCGCGCCGCCGACCGATCGTCAGCCCGCTCCTCCGGAAGCCTGTTGACCGCGGACCGCCACGACGGTGCCCCCGTCCCGCCCCACCACCGGCTGGACCTCTCGGACGTGCAGAGCCTCTGGGCGGAGGTCCTGGACCACGCGGACGACGCCCGGACCGGGCTCTCCGTGGGCCTCGGCATCCGGCCGAGCGCCTTCCACGTCCTCGGCCACCTGCTGCTCGACTGCGCGACCCTCGCCGACGCCGCCGCCCTCGCGGTCGAGTACCACGCACTGGTCAGCGAGGCCGGAGAGGTGACCTTCCGGCGCGGGCCCGCCCTGTCCCGGCTGGTGTACCGCCCGGTCGAGGCGGCCCGGCCCATGGTCCCCCCGCAGGTCGAGGCGGTCCTGGCGGGCGTCGTCACCGCGGGCGGCTGGGTCGCGGGCCCCGGCTGGGTGCCCGAGGCCGTGCACTTCACCCACCCGTGCGCCGGTACGGTCGCCGACTACGAACGGGCGCTGGGCTGCGCCGTCGTGTTCGGCGCGGACGTCGACGAGGTCGTGGTCCGCACCGCAGACCTCGACCTGACGCGCTCGGTCGGCGACGGCCTCCTCGCCTCGCTGCACCGCGAGCACGCCGACCGGCTGCTCGCCGAACTCGCCGTCTCCGGCTCGGTCCGCCTGTCCGTGAGCCGCTGGCTCGGCCGCGGCGACCTGCGCGAGGTCCGCGCCGCCGACGCCGCCGCGGCCCGGCACGTCAGCGAACGCACCCTGCGCCGCGTCCTCGGCGAAGAGGGCACCAGCTGGCGGGAGTTGCTGGACACCGCCCGCCACGAACGGGCCGCGCTCCTGCTCCGGACGACGGACATGACCCTGACCGGCGTCGCCCGCCGCACCGGCCTGGGCAGCCCCGCCGCCCTGGTCCGCGCCTTCACCCGCTGGGAGGGCCTCACCCCCGGCGCCTACCGCGAGGGCTGGCGCAGGCCCACGGCGCGCGGCGGACCGGGGGAGCGGGCGGACGGGCGGCGGGTCTCCTGACCTGGTGCGGACGTCCTCGCGCTGCCCGCCCGGAGAACCGCGCCGTACCGTTCGAACCATGCGAGCGTGACGGCCGGCATGCCGCACCGCCCTGCCCGGCAGAGCCGGTTCGTCAGGCGCGGTCGAGGAGCAGGGCCAGCTCGGCGAGGACGTCGTCCAGGGGCTCCGTGCTGTGCTGGGCGCGGCACAGGACGACCGCTCCCTCGACCGCCGCGACGGTCATCGTGGCCAGCCGTCCCGCCCGGCCCTCGTCGTAGCCGCTGCGGACGAGGAGGTCGGCGAAAGCCGACTGCCAGCGCGTGAAGATCTCCTGGATCGCGTGGTCCGCCTCCGGCAGGTTGGCGCGGTTGTCGACGACGGCGGCGACGATCGCGCACCCCGCGCCGAACTCGCTCGACGCCAGCCGGTGCCGCCACAGCGAGGCCACCCGCTCCAGCGCCTCCCGCGGTGCGGCGGTGCGGCACACCGCCTCGATCGCCCCGGACATCTCGTCCCCGGCCTGGCGGATCGCCGCCAGCAGCAGGGCGTTCCGGCCGCCGGGGAAGTGGTGGTAGACCGAGCCGCGCGGCGCCCCGCTGTGCTGGAGCACCGCGTCCACGGTCACCGCTCCCGCGCCGTGCTGCTGGAGCAGTGCGACGGTGCTGTCCAGCATGCGCTGCTTGCTGGAGCGCCCGTTCTCCGTCCTGGCCGATGGCATCGCCGTCTGTCTCCCTCCGGTCGGCGCCCGCGCGGCGCCGGTCCGGACGGGGCGGCGTGGACCGGTGGTGGCCCGCTCCGGCCTGTTCCGGACCGTCGAATCCTCTATGTCAGATTCTATAGCCGGTCGGGCCGGCCACTTACGGACCGCCAGGACGCCGAACGGGAAACGGGAAAACCCCCGGAGGTCACCAGCCGCCGTCGAAGAAGGCCAGCAGGGCGGGGGCCGGGTCGGTCGCGGTGGTGGTGTTGGCGGCGACCACCACGGAGACGGCCAGTGCCGTCACCGCCGTGAGGGCGACGGACACCGTCAGCAGGCGGCGGGTCCGCAGGTCGGCCGGGTGGGCCGCCGTCAGTCCGCGGCGGGCGACCAGCAACCGGACGGTGAGGGCGACGAGGGCGAGGGCGACGACCGCGGCGATCACGGCCATCGCCACGTGGTACCGGGAGAAGTCGTCGACCATCACGGTCAGCGCGGGCGGCCGCGCCGCACCGCTCTCGCTCGCCGATCCGGCCAGCCCGCGCCGGACCTCGCCGACCGTGCCGGACAGTTCGCGGTCGCGGGCGCCCGGTGGCAGCAGGGGGAGGAGGGACGAGAAGGGGGCCACCGCGCCCTGGATGTTCGCCATCACCGTCAGCAGCGAGAGCAGGCCGAGGCCCGTCACCAGCGTTCCGCCTGACGCGAGGGCCACCCGCCGTCCCGCACGCGAGCCCCTGACGGTGGCTCCGGCCGTCTTCCCGGCGCCGTCCGCGTCCGCGGCCCCCGCGCGCAGGAACGCCCGCCACAGGTGTGTGCCGAGCGCGGCGAACACGGCCAGCAGCAGCGCCGCGAGCACGGCCTTCACCACGTGGTAGCGGAACCAGTAGTCCACCACCCGCTCCAGCTCCGGGGAGAACCCCGGGCCGCCCGACCGCCAGTAGCCGACGAACACCTCCCGGACCGCGGCGACGAGACCGTCCCGCTCGGCCAAGGAGCCGTCCGTGCCGATCGACGCCAGCGGACCCGGCGCGAGGACGAAGGCGGCGAGGAGCACTACGGCGAGACCACCGAGGACGGCGGGCACGCGGGCCGGGGGACCGGCGGACCGGGACGGGGAGACGAGACGGTGCACGATGTTCCTGTTCCTTCTGCTCGGACGGGGCGGGGCCACGCGTCCGCGCCCGGCGGACGCCGCACCCCCGTCCGCCGATCCTCACCCGCCGCGCACCCGCCGGTCACTGGGGTGCGCCGCCGCTCGGGGGTGGGGACAACCCCACCTCCGCACCGGACCGTCCGCCGGTCCTGGCGGCCGGTCGGGACAGGAGGATCGCCGTGCCGACCACGGCGTAGGTGACGGGAACGAGCAGGGGCAGCAGGCCGATCGGGTCGGCCCCGTGGACGTGCCCGGCGGCGGGTCCGGGTCCGTGTCCGGGGCCGCTCATCGCCTGGTGCCGGAACGTCGGGTCCGTCAGGAAGGCGTACGTCAGGGCACTGACCGCCCAGGCCGCGCCGACACTCGCCAGAGTCGCCGTAGGTGACACTCCGGGAGGCGCCGGGTCCGGTGCCGTACGCCCCGTACGCCGTCGGCGGCGGGTCAGCAGCAGGAACGTCAGCGCTCCGGGCGCCGCGCCCCACGCCAGGAGCACCCATCCGGCCAGGAGCGCGGTCGGCGCCGCTCCGTGCGCCGCGGCGAGCAACGGCCCGTGCCACAGGGCGAGATTGACGAGCGCCGCCGCCGTCGACAGACCGATCGCGGTCCCGGCGCCCGCCGCGTACCCCGCCCCGCCGTTCACGGAAAGACCCCGAGCCGCGTCATCAGGGCAGCCCCGGTGCGGGAGTTGAGGTGGAAGGCGCCGAACACCCCGCCGAGCACGGCCCCCGCGTAGCCCTTGACGAGGAACAGTTCGGGCAGGTCCCGCGAACCCCAGTAGTTGAGGCCGACGTTGTGGTCCAGGCTCCAGCACAGGGTCTGGCAGACGCTGTAGAGCAGGGCGCCGCACACCGCGGTCGTCACGTACGCGGACCGCGTGCCCGGGGTCAGGCGCGCGGTGGCGAGGAATGTCAGCGCGCCGACCGCGGCGCCCATCCCGACGCCGCACAGGCCCAGCGTCCACACCAGCCGCCACAGCAGCGGACCGTGGTCGGGGAAGAGCACCAGACCGAGGACGAGGAACGACGCCTCGCCGACGAACCCGACCAGGACGAAGGTCTTGATGGTGTTCACGGCCCGGGTCTCCCCGTCCCAGGCCGCCGGGTCCGCGGCCCGCGCGGACGCCGGGACGGAGCCGTCCGGCGAGCGGGCGTGGTCGGGCGCGAGGGGTGTCCCCATGGTGCGGCTCCTTGGTCGGGCGGACGGCGGCCTCGTCCCGGACGGACGGCCCGTGGCCCAGATTTCTACTACAGCAAGCCCCTCACCTCAACCGTTCATCTACAAGACTCATTCACACCGGGGCCCTGTACCCCGCGCCCCGTGCCGCGGTCACGTCGTGGCGTGGGACATCGCGGCGGCGGCCGCCGTCAGCAGCGGCGCCAGCTCCCGCACCCGGCTCGTGGGCAGCCGGTCGGTGACGGCGGAGAGGGTCACCGCGAGATACGGCTCACCGGACGCCGTCGGCACCGGCGCCGCCATGCCGGACACCCCGGGCATCACGCTGTCCCGGTCGAAGCAGTAGCCGTACTCACGGACCTGGACCAGCTGCCGGCCCACGGCCGTGCGCAGGGTGTCCAGGTCCGGGCCCGGCACCCGCATCGTGCGCCGCAGGGCGTGGTTGGCGCGCAGCCGCGCGTCCACCGCCTCCGGCCCGTGCCCGGCCAGCAGCGCGATCCCCGCGTAGGTCGCCCCGAGCGGCACGGTCTCGCCGACCTCCACGAGGTCCGCGCGGACCGGGTACGCGCCGTCGGCACGGATCAGGTAATGCACCCCGTCCAGCCGCCGGACGGCGACGTACACCGTGTCGCCGGTACGCCGGGCCAGGTCCCGCGCGATCTCCCGTACGGAGTCCGGGTCGCGCACCGGGGACGGCGCGCCGAGGCCGAGGACGTAGAGCGCCGGGCCCAGGCCGTAGCGCCGGGAGGGCCGCTGCTCGACGAAGCCCGCCTCGGTCAGCTCGCTCAGGATGCGGTGGACGGTGGGCCGGGCGATGCCGGTCTCCCGGGCGAGGTCCAGCAGCCGCCTCCCCTCACCCCCCTCCCGGGCCAGCGCCGTCAGCACCGCCGTCACCTTCCCGGTCGCCTGCCGGGACCGCGACTCCTCCATGGGGACACCTCCGTCCGAGTCCGCCTGGCGGACTTCCGCGCGACCACTCGCCTCGCGCCACCGGCGTTTCCGGCGCCCGCCGTTGACACCGGGGCGGGGACGACGTGTCATCACCGGGGCGACGGCGGGACGGCGCCCCCGGGAACGGGGAGCACCGCCCGCGCACGGTATCCCGGCAGAACTCCGCCCCACGGACTGCGGCCGGGCGCCACCTGTCCGGGTGCCCTGCCGTCCGGGTCGCCACCCGCCCGAGAACCCGTCTTCGCCACCTGCTCCCGTCCGCCCGCCCGAAGGAGAACCATGGCCCCGTGCACGCTCCGGCGACCGGGCGTCGACCCCGCGCCCCACGCCCGGACCGGCTCCCGGTGACCGCCCCCGACGGCCGCCCGCCCGGCACGCGTACAGGCACCGGCAGCGCCGCAGCCACCTGCACCGCCCCCGTGCCACTGGCGTACACCGACACCGGCCCACCCCCCGGCCGCCCGCACGCGCCGACCGTCGTCCTCGGGCACGGCCTGCTCTTCGGCGGCTGGATGTTCCGGCCCCAGACCGAGGCCCTGCGCGCCGACTACCGCTGCGTCAGCCCGGACTGGCGCGGGCAGGGCGACAGCCCGGCCACGCCCGGCGGCTACGACATGGACACCCTCACCGCGGACACCCTGGCCCTCATCACCGCCCTGGACACCGGCCCGGTCCACTTCGTGGGCCTCTCGATGGGCGGCTTCGTCGGCCTGCGACTGGCCGCCCGCCACCCCGAGCGGGTGCGGTCGCTGACCCTGCTCGCGACCACCGCCGACGGCCTGCCCGCCCACCGCGCCCGCCTGTTCCGGCAGTTCGCCGCGGTCTCCCGCCTCGTCGGCCCCGCACCGGTACGGCGGCAGGCCGCCGCCCTCGCCTTCGGCAGCTCCTTCCGGGCCTCCGGGCGGAGCGGGCCGGTGCTCGCGGAATGGCACCGGCACCTGCGGCGCGGCGACCGCGTCGGCATCGCCCGCGCCGCACGGGCCGTCGCCGACCATCCGTCCGTCGCCGCCGAACTGCCCCGGATCACCGCGCCCGCCCTCGTCCTCGTCGGCGCCGAGGACGTGTCCACCCCGGTCGACGACAGCCGCCGCCTGGCCGCCCGCCTCCCCGACGCCCGCCTCACCGTCCTCGACGGCGCCGGACACACCCCCACCCTCGAACAGCCCGCCGCCGTCACCGGCCACCTCCGCGCCTTCCTCACCAAGATCGACCACCGCCCGGCGGACGACCCCCACGACCCCCGCCACCCCGACCCCCGCCACCCCGACCGCCCTCACCGCTGATCACGCCTGGGAGACACCCCCGCCCCCGCTATACGCTCGACGTCATGCGACGGACGTCCTTCGAGAGCTGGCCCTGCTCCATCGCCCGCACCACCGACCTGCTGGGCGACTGGTGGACCCCGCTCGTCCTGCGCGAGGCGTTCTACGGCACCCGGCGGTTCGAGGACTTCCAGGGCGAGCTGGGCATCGCGCGCGGCACGCTCACCGACCGGCTGCGCCGCCTGGTCGAACTCGGCCTGCTCACCAGGGAGCCGTACCAGAGCGAGCCGCTGCGCCACGAGTACGTACTCACCGAGAAGGGCCGCGACTTCTTCGGCGTGCTCATGGCGATGGTGGCCTGGGGGGACCGCTGGCTCGCGGACGAGGCGGGGCCCCCGGTGACCTTCCGTCACACCTCGTGCGGACACGACGTCCACGCCGAGGTCGTCTGCGGGGAGTGCCGCGAGCCCCTGCGCCCGGACGCCATACGGCCCGGCTTCGGCCCCGGTTTCCCCGCGGACCGGGCGACCCACCCGCGCGCCCGCGCCCGCTTCGGCACCCCTGCTCCGGCTACACCCCCCGCACCCGCCGAGACGCCGGCCGAGGCACCCGGCACGACCCAGTAGGGAGAGGCCTACGCCCCCTTCAGCTGCGTGACCTCAGCCGCGTGACCTCAGCCGCGTGACTTCAGCTCTGCGAGCAGCCCGAGGTTCGGTTCCAGGACGCCGTCCTGGCCGAGGGACCGGAAGTCCGCCTCCACCTCGGCGAGGTCGAGGACGCCCGCGCGGACCGCCTGGTAGCGGACGACCGACCAGACGAAGACGTCCAGGCTGTCGTAGCGCGTGCTCTCCTCCACGACCTCCTCCTCGTGGGACCAGAGCGCGACCCGGCCGTCGGTCAGCACCACGTGGTAGTTCCCCGAGCCGTCGCAGCCGACGGCCCACACGTCGTCGGGGTCCAGCTCGGTCTCGTAGTCGGAGTCCAGGACCTGGCAGTCGTTCTCCGCGAAGTCGAAGGCGTACGACCAGTCGTACATGTCGAGGAACTGCGCCAGCGCGCCCGAGCGGGCCCTGCGGTCGAGGGCGGCCAGGGCGGTCGCGGCGGCGGGCGGCAGCCTGGCGAGGAACGGCTCGACCGGGCGCGTGTCGGCGGGCAGGTCCACGCGCGGCGCGTCCGGGAACCAGCGGGCGAGGTCGGCGTCGAGCCCGCGGTCCACGTATCCGGCGAGATCAGGTGCGCTGAGTGACATGCGGTGAGATTAGCGGACCGGAACCGCCAGTCTCGAACGCCTGTCCGGTGAGTGCGGCACCTGCCGCCGCCTCACCCCACTGGGGACTTTCCCCGTTCCCCGCCGGGCGCGGTGTCCGCCAGTCTGGAAGGGACCGCCAGGACCGACAGGATCGGGGGCTGAAGCGAGCCGTGACGGAAACTGACGTAGACCGACGGAGCCCTCGGTGAGTGACCGGACCCTCGACCCGAGAACCGACCGCACCCGCGAGGCCCGCATCGCCACGATCGTGAACCTCCTGGCCGGGGCCGGGCACCAGGAGTTCCAGGTGCGCAGGCTCCCCGCCCTGCTGGGCGTCTCCGGCGCGACGGTCCGGCGGGACCTCGCGGCGATGGAGCGGCAGGGCATGGTCCGGCGCTCCTACGGCCGGGTCGCCGCCGCCCACCAGGGCGCGGAACTGCCGGTCGGTCTGCGGCGTACCCAGCACACCGAGGCCAAGCGCCGGATCGGCGCCCTCGCCGCGAGCCTGCTCCCGGCCCGCCCCCTCACGATCGCCCTCGGCGGCGGCAGCACCGTCGGGTTCGTCGCCGGGAGCCTCGTCCACCGCGCCGACCTCACGGTCGTCACCAACACCATCGGCACGGCGACGGCCCTGCTGGCCCGGCAGGCGGTCAAGGTCGTGATGACCGGGGGAGTGGCCCGGCCGCTCTCCGACGAACTCGTCGGCCCGGCCGCCGCGCGGACCCTGCGCTCCCACCGCTTCGACGTCGCCGTGCTCGGCGTGGACGGGGTGTGTCCCGTGCACGGGCTCACCCGGCACACCGCGTGCGGCGCCGAGATCGACCGCGTGATGCTGGAACGGGCGCGGCGCAGGATCGTCGTCGCGGACAGCTCGAAGCTCGGCCGGGTGCGGTCGGCGCGGATCGCCGACGCGGGGAGCGTCGACACGGTGGTCACCGACGCGCACGCGGACCGCGACCTCGTGGCCGCGCTCCGCCGGAGCGGCGTCACCACCCTGCTGGTCCCGTCCCGCCTCCCGTGACCGCCCGCCGTCGGCGTGGCGGTCACTTCCAGCCGCCCCGGCCCGCCGCCCCCTCCGCATCCCCACAAGATGCGCGGAACCCCCAACTCCCCCTCCTGGCTGCGGAAACCGCGGATTCCGCCCACAACGGACGGACCGATTCCGCTCCCGGCGGGTGCGGTGAGCGGCGATTGTCGGACATCGCGCGACGGCGTGAACCGGACACCCGCCGTCCGCCCCGGCCGACCGGCCGCCGACGTTCTCCGTGCTCATCCGACCGGGGTTGATTTGTCCAGACCGATGAGAGCGCTCCCGAAATGTCGTACGACGTTGTACGGAGCGGCCGGTTGGCGATCACGGCCGGGGAACCGGGCTTGCGGCGGGGTGGATCAGGTCTCTAGCCTCAGCGTCCAAGCGGGCAGGGGAGCGCTCCCATGGAGTGCTGTCGCCGCGGCGACCATCCGTGTCCCACCGACGGATGATTCCGCCCCCTGGGTCCGACGGCCCGCACCGGTCACGGAGGTCAGTCACATGCACAGCCGAGTGAGACCCCGTGTCCACCACGTCGCAGCGGTCGTACCACCGTTGCGGTAGCGCGTCGTCGGGCACTTCCCGGCCGACTGGCCCCGGCCGGAGGACCGCCGGTACCGCGTCCGCGCGGCCCGGCGGACAGCGCCCCCCTCGGAAGCGGCGGGGCGCCCCACCGCCGGTCGCGGACACACTCCCCCCACGTCCGCGACCGGCGGCCGTTCCTCACCCCCCCACATCACCCCCCCACATCGAGGAATGCCCATGCGCCTCCCCACCCGAGTCCTCCGCACCCGACTCCTCGCCTCCACGGTCGCCGCCCTCGCGGTGTCCGTCACCGTCACCGCGGTCCCCTCGGCCGCCGCCCCCTCGGCCGCCGCCCCCGCGCCCGCCGTCGCCGCCGCGGCGGGCGCGCAGAAGGTCTCCGTCCCGTCGTACTTCTATCCCGGCGCCACGTGGGACCGGCTGATCCAGTCCGGCGGCACGGTCGGCCTGACCGTCGCCAACCCGAACAACGGCCCGCACACCGACGCCCCGTCGCGCGACGCCTACCTCGCCACCCTGCGCAAGGCGGACGCGGCGGGCGTCCGGGTCATCGGCTACGTCCCCACCGGCTACCTCGGCACGACCGGCATGACGACCCGCACCGGCTCCACCGACCCCACCGCGTGGATGACCCAGATCAAGGCCGACATCGACACCTGGTACAGCCTCTACGGCGGCGCGGGTCTCGACGGCGTCTTCCTCGACGAGGGCCTTGCCCAGTGCGGCACGAACAACGTGAACGCCGACCGCTACCGGCAGCTCCGCGACCACATCGAGGCCAAGGGCGACGAGATCGTCGTCGCCAACCCCGGCACCGGCACCCAGGAGTGCTTCAAGGACACGGCCGACACCCTCGTCACCTTCGAGGGCACCGCCGACACCTACCAGGGACACCGCCCGCAGGCCTGGGAGGCGGGCGTGCCCGCCGACCGGATCTGGCACCTCGTCCACGCCACCCCGCAGAGCCGCCTGGCCGAGACGGTCCGCCTGTCCAAGGAGCGCAACGCGGGCCACGTCTACGTCACCGACGACGTCCTCGACAACCCCTGGGACCAGCTGCCCCCGGCCGGGTACTGGCAGTCCCTGCTCGACCAGGCGGGCCGCTCCGCCTGAACGCCCCGACCGAGCCGCCTCCCGGCCGAGCCGCTCCCCGGCCGGGCCGGCCCCGCCCCGGCCGGGGAGCCCCGACCGGGCCCGGGGCGGACACGGCCCAGGAGCCCCGCTCACGCCCGCCGTGCCGCCTGGATCAGGTCCCGCAGCTCGCGGCGGCCCCGGATGCCGTTCTTGGCGTACACCTTGCCGAGGTGGTACTCGACCGTCTTCACGCTGAGATACAGGCGCGCGGCGATCTCGCGGTTGGTCCAGCCCCGCGCGACCAGCTCCGCGATGTCCCGCTCCCGGTCCGTCAGCAGCGCGCCGTCCCCGGCCACCGCGTCCGTGCCGCCCCCGGTGCGCGCGGCGTCCCCGGTGCCCCGGCCCCCGCCGTCCGTCCCAGCGGACGGCGGGGTGTCCGGCCCGCTGAGCAGGGCCCGGCACCGCAGCCGCAGCGGCTCCGCGCCGAGCCGCGCGTACACCGCCTCGGCGTCGGCCAGATGGCGGCGGCCCTCCGCCGCGTCCGCACCGCCGGGCCCGGCGGCCCCGGAGTGCAGCAGGAGGGTGCCCAGGTCCTCGCGCAGGAAGGTCCGGTGCAGGAGCGGCTCGCCGCCGTCGGGCGGTACGGCGAGACCCGCGCGGTAGGCGCGCGCGGCGGCCTCCGGGTCGCCCTCCGCGACCGCGACCGCGCCCTCGACCCACCGCACGGCCACCGGCAGCAGCGCCCCGCGCGGCTCGGCCGCGCCCAGGTCGCGCAGCACCTCCCGGGCGCGCGCGGTGTCCCCGGTGCGGGCGTACGCCACGCCGAGCGGCGGCAGGTTCCGCAGCGCGTACAGCCGGGAACGGCTCGCGTTCACCGAGTCGCGTACGGCGGGACCCGCGAGCGCCGCCACCGCCTCGTGGTCGCCCGCCGCGAACGCGACCATCGCCCGCGCGGCGGCGAGGTGGAAGCCGGGGCCGGCGAAGTCGGAGGCGTCGCCGTACGACCGGGCCTCGGCGAGCGCGGCCGCCGCCTCGTCGGGGCGTCCGCCGAAGGCCCGCAGAACGGCGATGAAGCAGTGCAGGGAGAAGAAGTCGGCGGCCCGTCCGGTGGTGTGCGCGATGTCCAGGGCGACGGAGAGGTTGCCGCGCGCCTCCTGCCACGCGCCGAGCGCGAACAGACACCAGATGCTGTGGGTGAGCGCGGCGACGCTGCTGACCCGCGACATGCCGACGTCCCGCCGCCGGGCCGCCGCCGACAGGTCGCACACCGCGCCCGCGACGTCCCCGGCGAGCCCCCGGAACACCCCCCGGTACATGAGTGCGTCGGTGTGGGTGGCCGGGACCAGCTCGGGCGGCCCCGGCAGCCGGTCCAGGTAGCCGAGGCCCGCCGCGGGGCCGCCGACGAGGGCGTGGCCGTAGGCGAGTCCGGCCTGCGCCATGCCCCGTACCGTGTCGTCCCGTGTGTGCCGCAGCGCGTATCCGGCGGCGGCCAGGGACTGCGGGCCGTGCCCCAACGAGTTCTCCGCGACGGCGAGTTCGGCGGCGGCGCGGGCCGCGAGGGCGAGGTCGCCGCGGGCGGCGAACCCGTCCCGCGCACGTTCCAGCCGTGACCGGGCCCGGCTGTCCGTGCCCCGGGCCAGCCCCAGCAGGCCCAGCCCCTCTTCCCGCAACGGCCCCTCGGGCGACCGGGCCACCGCCTCCTCGTGCCGCAGCGCGGTCCGCGCCTGACCCCCCGTCACCTGGAGCCGTACGGCCGCCACCAGCGCTTCCTGGCGCCGGTCTGCCTCCGGGTCGACCTGTGACGCGGCGAGCAGGTACTCGGCGGCGGGCGCCGCGTGCCCCTCGTCCGTCTCCCGCGCCGCCTCCGCGCGCAACTGCCCCGCCAGGACGGGGTCGTAGGCCTCCGCCGCCGCGACCCGGTGCCGCCAGCCCGCGGGCGGGTCCAGGAAGGCGGCGACCCGCAGGTGCATCCGGTCGCGTTCCGCGCGGGGGAGCGCCGCGTAGAGGGCGTCCCGCTGACCGGCGTGCACCAGTGCCAGCGCGGGCACGGCGGACGGCACCCACACCGCGGCGCGCTGCTCGACAAGGGCCTCCGCGTCGGCGCCCACCGTGTCCGAGTCCAGCAGCTGGCCGAGGAGGGGGAGGGTGGCCGGGGCGTCGAGGACGGCGAGCGCGGTGAGGATCGCCCGGCCCGCCGGGGGGAACGACCGTGACCAGGCCCCGACGGCCTCGCTCAGGGTCGACGGCACAGCGGTCGCGGCCGGGTCCTGCGGCAGCCGCCCGCCGAACGCGCCGAGCGCGGCCTCCAGGAACAGCGGATTGCCGTGGCTCCACACGGCGAGGTCCCGCAACCGGCCCTCCGCGTGCGGGCGGGCGGTGCGGCTCTCCACGAAGTCCCGCGTCTCGTCCAGGGTGAACCCGCCGAGGTCGACGCGGTCCGGCTCCGGCACCAGCTCGCTGAGGCCCGTCTCCCGCAGGGTCCGGGCGGGGTCCTGCGCGCACAGCACCGTCAGGACCCGCTCCGCGCCCTGCCGCAGCAGGGCGAAACCGACGGCCTGAAGCGACTCGCGGTCGACCCGGTGGGCGTCGTCCACCCAGAACAGCACCGGCCCGCGCGCCAGCAGCGAGTCGAGCAGACCGATGACCGCCGCGCCCATGCCGAGCACGGACGGCGGCGGACGGTAGCCGCCGGGTACGGACGCTCCCGGACGGTCGCCGTCGCGCGGGGTCGGCCGCGGGTGCGTGGCCCTGTCCAGCAGGCCGGTGACGGTGTGGAAGGGCAGGTCCGGCTTGGGCGGCACATCACCGGCCCGCACCACGGTGAACTCCCCCTCGACCTCACGGCTGAACTGCCCGACGAGCGTCGTCTTCCCCATCCCCGCCGGACCCGAGACCACCACGACCCGGGGCACACCCGCGGCCGCGGTCCGCGCGGCGTGCCGGAGGACGTCCAGGGCGTCGGCGCGACCGATGAACCGGAAGCCGCGGATCGCGTTCATACGCACCCCTCGATGCGGTCAACGAAATATCCTCTCTGATTTATTTTCACCGCTTTCCCGAGCATCGGCCGGGCGGTGGCCGGGTCTCCACGGAGGGGCCGCCGAAGGGCTGGGCGTCGGCAGTCGCCCCGAGTCGCGGACCGGTCGCGCTCCGGAGTGGGCGTTTACGGGGTTTTTGTAGGGATTTTCCCTTAAGGGGAAGGAGGCGCCCCGTGGCAGGGTCGGAACCGGCAGTTCCCGACAGGGCGGAACGGGGCGATCCCCCGCCGCCCGCGGCAGGAGAGGCCGGTGAGCGAACCGTGCAGCACGACTCGGCGCCCATGCCGACACCCCAGCCGGTCCCCGACCGGACCGTCGATCTGGCCGACGGCCTCCAGGCCGTCCGCCGCGGCCGCCGGGCCCTGGCCCGCTTCCTCGGGCACCGCGGGCTGCTGACCGGCCCCGACGGCCGGTACACCGAGCAGGCCGACCACGCGCTGCTGGTGGTGTCCGAGCTGGTCACCAACGCCTGCCGCCACACACCGGGCCCCCGCCACCTCGGCATGGCGCTGCGGGGCCGCGTCCTGCTGCTCGACGTCGGCGACCGCAGCCGGGTCCCGCCCCGACTGGTCCCGCCGGAGGGGCGCGGACCGGCGGGCGGCTACGGCTTCCGCCTCATCACGGAGCTGGTCGACGCGTGGGCGGTCGTGCCCCGCCACTACGCCAAGTCGGTCCGCGTCACGATGATCATGACGGCGCCCCGCTGACCCGGCCGCCGTCCACGGCGGCGCCCGCCGCACTGTCCACCGGGGCCACCGCGGCGAGCCACTCCACGAGCAGCCGGTTGACCTCGGTCGGGCGCTCCTGCTGGAGCCAGTGCCCGCACCCGTCGAGGACGTGGGACGCGACCAGACCCGGGAGCGTGACCGGATACGCGGCGATCGCGTCGGCCAGCCAGGCCGTCGAGGCGTCCAGCGCGCCGCCGACGAACAGGGACGGCTGCGTCACCGGCGCCCCGTCGAGAGCGGCGAGGTCCTCCCAGTCGCGGTCCATGTTCCGGTAGCGGTTGAGCGCCCCCGTCAGCCCGGTCCGCTCGAACTCGCCCGCGTAGAAGTCGAGTGCGTCCGCGCCGAGCCAGGCGGGCGACGGCCCGGACGGGAACCGCTCGCGCAGCGTCCCGCCGCCCCGGCGGACGAAGTGCGGATCGGGCGCGCCCGGCGCGGGCATCGTGTCGGCGGACAGCGCCGCGTAGAAACCGGCGAGCCACCCCCGTACGTCGGGCTCGATCTCCGCCTCCGCGCGGCCGGGCTCCTGGAAGTAGGCGACGTAGAACTCCTCGTCGCCCCCCATCCCGGCGAAGACCTCCAGCGGGCGCGGCCCGCCGCGCGGGGTGTACGGCACGCTCAGCAGCCCCACGGCGCGGAACACGCCGGGCTCCAGCAGCGCCGAGTTCGCCGCGATCCCCGCACCCCAGTCGTGGCCGACGACCACCGCCGACTCCTCACCCAGCGCGCGCACCACCGCCACGTTGTCCGCGACCAACTCCGTCATCCGGTACGCCTCCACCGCGTCCGGCCGGGCGGACCGGCCGTACCCGCGCACGTCGAGCGCGACCGCGCGGTACCCCGCCGCCGCGAGCGCGGGCATCTGGTGCCGCCAGGAGTACCAGGACTCCGGAAAGCCGTGCACCAGCAGTACCAGCGGCCCGCTGCCCTGCTCCACGAGATGGATGCGCCCGCCCGGCCCGGCGACCGTCCGATGCCGCATCCCCGTCGCCCACTCCGCCGTCTGCTCCGCCGTCCGCTCCGCCATGTCTCTCCTCCAGGTCCAGGTCCGGTCCGGGTCCGGCGTCCGGTCCAGGTTCAGGTCCGGGTCCGGTTGCTCCTGCCATCGATCATCGGGACCACCCGCCTCCCGGGCCGAGCGCTGTTGCCGATACGGCAAATCCGTCCCGGGAACGCCGTGTCGTCCCCCGGGGGGCCTCTCGTCCCGGGCGCCGCCCCCGTATGTTCGGCATGCGGGGACCGTCCGGGGGTACGCCGGTCGGCGAGATCCATTCCGGAGGACGGGGCAGGCATGCTGCTGAAAGCTTTTCGCTGGTCGTTCGGGGCGACGGCCGTCGGCCTGGTCCTGGCGGTGCTCTACGACGGCTGGGCCGCCCTCGGGGTCGTCGCGATCCTGGCCGTCCTGGAGATCTCGCTGTCCTTCGACAACGCCGTGGTCAACGCCGGGGTCCTGAAGAAGATGAACGCCTTCTGGCAGCGCATCTTCCTCACCGTCGGCATCCTGATCGCCGTCTTCGGCATGCGGCTGGTCTTCCCCGTCGTCATCGTCGCGATCAGCGCCCGCCTGAACCCGGTGTCGGCCGTGGACCTGGCCCTGACCGACAAGGACCGCTACCAGCAGCTCGTCACGGACGCGCACCCCGCGATCGCGGCCTTCGGTGGCATGTTCCTGCTGATGATCTTCCTGGACTTCGTCTTCGAGGACCGGGACATCAAGTGGCTGGGCTGGCTGGAGCGCCCGCTGGCCAAGCTGGGCAAGGTCGACATGCTGTCCGTGTGCATCGCCCTGATCGTCCTGCTGATCACCGCGATGACCTTCGCCACCCACGCCCACCTGCACGCCGGTTCCGCCGACAAGGCCGAGACCGTCCTGCTCTCCGGCATCGGCGGCCTCATCACGTACATGATCGTCGGCGGACTCTCCGGCTTCTTCGAGAACCGGCTGGAGGAGGACGAGGAGCGGGAGGAGGAGGCCGAGGAGGCGGCCAGGCGCACCGGCGGGCAGCGGTCGGTGGCGCTGCTGGCGGGCAAAGCGGCGTTCTTCATGTTCCTGTACCTGGAGGTCCTGGACGCCTCGTTCTCCTTCGACGGGGTCATCGGCGCGTTCGCCATCACCAACGACATCGTGCTGATGGCGCTGGGCCTGGGCATCGGCGCGATGTACGTCCGGTCGCTGACGGTGTACCTGGTCCGCCAGGGCACGCTGGACGACTACGTCTACCTGGAGCACGGCGCGCACTACGCCATCGGCGCCCTCGCCGTGATCCTCCTCGTCACCATCCAGTACGAGATCAACGAGGTCGTCACGGGCCTGGTCGGCGTCGTCCTGATCGGCTGGTCCTTCTGGTCCTCCGTCCGCCGCAACCGCGCCCTCGCCGCCACCGGGTCCGAGGACGACCGGAGCCACGCCACATCCAGCTGAGTTCACGCTTTCCTGAATTCAGGATGCGATGTACTGTCGGGGGGTGCTCACCGACCTCGCCGTCGCCTCCGACATCGACGTGCTCGCCCGCTTCGGGCGCGCGCTCGCCGACCCGATCCGCTGCCGCGTCCTGCTCGCCCTGCGCGCGGCACCGGCGTACCCGGCCGACCTCGCCGACATCCTCGGCGTCTCCCGGACCCGTCTCTCCAACCACCTGGCCTGCCTGCGCGACTGCGGTCTCGTCGTCACGGTCCCCGACGGGCGCCGCACCCGGTACGAACTGGCCGACGCCCGCCTCGGCCACGCCCTGGACCACCTCGTCGCCGCCGTGATCGCCGTCGGGTCCGGGCCCGGGACCCCACCGGGAACGGCCCCCGGACCGGACGGCTCCTGCCCGGACACCGCCGAGAAGGGCTGCTGCTGAGTGACCTCCCCAGCCACCGTCCCCTCCCCGGCCCGCCGCGACACGCTCGCCCGGCGCATACGGCTCCTGGTCGCCGCCACCATCGCCTACAACGTCGTCGAGGCCGTCGTCGCCATCACCGCCGGCACGGCCGCCTCCTCCACCGCCCTGCTCGGCTTCGGCCTCGACTCCGTCATCGAGGTGTCCTCCGCGGCGGCCGTCGCCTGGCAGTTCTCCGCCCGCGACCACGCCGTCCGCGACGCCCGCGAACGCACCGCGCTGCGCGTCATCGCCGTCTCCTTCCTCGCCCTCGCCGCCTACGTCACCGTCGACGCCCTGCGCGCCCTGACCGGCGCCGGGGAGGCCGACCGTTCCGTCACCGGGATCGCCCTCGCCGCCCTCTCCCTGGCGGTCATGCCGTTCCTGTCCGCCGCCCAGCGCCGCGCGGGCCGCGAACTCGGCTCCGCCTCCGCGGTCGCCGACTCCCGGCAGACCCTGCTCTGCACCTACCTCTCCGCCGTCCTCCTCCTCGGCCTCCTCCTCAACGCCACCCTGGGCTGGTCCTGGGCCGACCCCGTCGCCGCCCTGGCCATCGCGGGCATCGCCCTCAAGGAGAGCCGCGACGCCTGGCAGGGCAAGGGCTGCTGCGCCCCCACCGCCCACGCCGGGGCCGTCGCCGTCCCGGCACCGGCCTGCCAGGACGGCTGCGGCTGCGCGCACTGAGCGCGACCCGGCGGCCCCTGCCTCACCCCGTAAGCCCCTCGCCCCCGCCGAACAGCTCCCCGAGCAGCCCCCTGCCCTCGGCGGGCGCGCGCACCTCCAGGTGCAGGCGCGGACCGTCGAGGCGCAGCCGGAAGTCGAAGAAGGGGCAGCACCGCTGCTCGGCCGCCGCCAGCTCCGCCACCCGCCCGACCCGCTCCACGGGCAGCGTCAGCCGCACCCCCGCGTCGATCCCGGCCCGCGCCGCACCGGCGACCAGCTCGTGCCACGCGGCGGCCCGCTCCCGCACCCCGTCGCCCGTCAGCGAGCACGCCACCGGAGCCGTACGCCACGCCTCGTCGGGCAGGGGCACCGGAGCGGTCGCGGGGACGGCCGCCGGATCGGCCGCCGCAGTCGGCGGTGCGGTGACCCCGCACGCGGGGCCGCACGCGTCGTCCCGCTCCGGCAGGGCGTCCAGCCGGGCGAGCGCCGTCCGCAACGCGTCGGTGAACGCGGCCAGTGCGGCGGCCCGCCGCTCGGCGTCGGCCAGCCGCGCGGCGAGCCGCGGCCGCAGATCGGCCCGGACCTCCCGGCAGACCCCGCCGTCCCACACCGCGAGCAGCTCCCGGATCTCCGCCAGCGTCAGCCCCAGCCGCTTGGCCGCCCCGATGAACGCCAGCCGCCCGAGCACGTCCTCCCCGTACGCCCGGTACCCGGACGCGGTCCGCCCCGGCGCCAGCAGCCCGGCCCCCTCGTAGAACCGCAACGTCCCGGCCGTCATCCCCGACCGCTCGGCCACCTGCGCTATCCGGTACGTCGTCACCCTCCCGACGGTAGACCTTCCACCCGACTCGAAGGTCAAGCACCGCCCACCCCGACGGGCCGGTCACGACGCCCACCCGCCACCCCCCGGCAGGGCAGGGCACCCTGTGGTGAACCGGCGGGAAGGGCGCTCGGTACGCTGCCCGGTGGGCGGGACACGATCCGCCCGCCGACCTCCCGTCCGACCCGGCCCCGCGCGGTCGGCCTCCCGAAGGCAGCGCCCGCCCCCATGCGTCCCACCCGCCCGCCCTCCGGCGCCTCACCGGCGTCCGGTGTGCTGCGCGGCGTCCGGGCCGGGGTGCTGGCGGTGCTGTGTGTGCTGCTGCCGCTGGCCGGGCACGTACTGGCGCGCGGCCACGCGCCCCGGTGGGCGGTCCTGGCCGCACTGGCCGCCGTGGCACTGCCCGGCGCGGTGGCGCTGACCCGGCGGCGGCTGACGGACACACAGCTCCTGGCCGTCCTGGCCGTGGCGCAACTCGCCTATCACGGCGCCTACTCGCTGCCCGGGGCCTGCGCGGCGATGGCCGAGCCGGGCGGTCCCGCCGGGCTGTCGCGGCTGGTCGACCACGACGCCGCCGCCGGTCCGCCGGAGAGCGTGCTGCTCGCCGGGCACCTCGTCACGCTGCTGCTGGTGGCCCGTCTGCTGGGCCTGACCGAGCGGCTGCTGTGGCGCAGCCGGTCGCTCCTGACGGCCGTACGGCGCCTGCTGGTGTTCCTCCGGCCGCTGCTCGGCCGCGGTCACGGCGACACCGGCCCCCGCCCGCCGGAGCCCGCGAGCGCCGTGCCGCCCCGGCAGGCGCCCGCCGTACGGCCGGACGCGGGACGGGCACCCCCGCGCGCCCTGCCCGCCCACCCGGCCCTCTCCTTCATCGGCCCGCGCTGACCGGCCCCCCTCACCCGTTCCGACGGGCCTCGCACGAGGGGTGACCGCCCGTCGGGCCGGTTCCCCCTTCCGTCCCGCCGCGACACCCCGCGCCGGGAGACAGCGAGTGCCCCTTCATGAACGCCTTCCCCCGGCGTGCCGCCCGCTCGGCGGCACGCGGACTCCTCCTGCCCGCCGCCGCGCTGACCCTGCCGGCCACCGCCCCGGCGGCCGCCGCCCACACCGGGCTCGACGCCCGCAGCCCGGCCTCCGGCGCCACGCTCGCCGGACCTCCGCCGAGCGTCACGCTCACCTTCACCGACGCCATGACCCAGCGGTACGCACGGGTCGCCGTCACCGGCCCCGACGGCACCTCGGCCGCCACCGGTGACCCGGCGGTCCGCGGCCGGACCGTCACCCTCCCCCTCGACCCCGCCGCATCCGCGGGCCGCTACACCGTCGGCTACCGGGTCGTCTCCGCCGACGGCCACCCGGTCGCGGGCTCGTACACGTTCACCGTCACAGCGGCCCCCGACCATCGGCCCACCCCGTCGGCCACCGCCCCGCACCCAGCTGCGCCCGCGACGCGACCCGCGGCACCGAGCCCCGGCGCGAGCACCGCCCCGAGCGCGGCGCCCCGGTCGGACCGGCCCACCACCCTCCTCGTCGCCGGGGCACTGCTCCTCGCCGTGGCGGCCGTCGCCGCCTTCGCGGCACGGCGGAAGCGGGCCGGTCATGGCGGCTGAGACCACGACCGGCCCCGTCCACGACCAACCGACGATCCCTCATGACCAGCCGACCCCCCATGACCAGCCGCCCGCGCGGAGTCGGACCGTCCGGCTTCCCCTCCTCCTCGCCGCCGCCGCGGGCCTCGCCGTCGTCGCCGCCCTGGTCGCCGTGCGGATCGGCGGCGGTGGCGCGGTCGGCGTCCCTGCTGTCCCCGGTGTCCCGGACGCGGGCGCGCTCACGGCCCGGGGCCTGCCGGTCGCCCGTACCGTCGCGGACGGCGCCGCCGTCGCCACCGTCGGCGCGCTGCTCCTGGCCGCCGTCCTGCTGCCGGGCGGACGTGTCCTCGGCCCCGCCCGGCAGCGCCACCTCACCTGGGCCGCCGTCACCGCGGCCGTGTGGGCGCTCGCCTCGGCGGCCACGCTCCTGCTGACCCTGTCGGACCTGTTCGCCCAGCCGGTCACGGAGATCGCCTCCCCGGCCGTGGCGGCCGACTTCGTCGCCACCGACGTCCGGGGCCGCGCGTACGCCCTCACCACGGCGGCGGCCGGTCTCGTCGCGACGCTGTGCGTCGGAAGCGGCACCACGCGCTGGGCGCGCCTCGCGCTGCTGCTCGCCCTCGCGGGGATGCTGCCGCCCGCGTTCACCGGGCACTCCGCCGCCGCGGGCGGCCACGACACCGCGGTCACCGCCCTCGCCCTCCACCTGACCGGCGTCGCCGTCTGGGTCGGCGGGCTGCTGTCCGTGCTGGTCGCCGTCGCCCGCCGGGAGGACGGCGCGGAGGTCGCCGTCCGCCGCTTCGGCCCGCTCGCCGCGGCGGCGTTCCTGGCGGTCGCGGCGAGCGGACTGGTCGGCGCGGCGGTCCGACTGCCGTCCGCCGCCGACCTGTTCACCAGCCGGTACGGCCTGCTCCTGCTCGCCAAGACGGCGGCCCTCGCCCTCCTCGGCGCGGCCGGGGCGTGGCACCGGAGGCGCACCCTGCCCGCCCTGCGGGCCGGTCGCCGCCACGCGTTCGTCCGGCTCGCGGCGGGCGAACTCCTGCTGATGGCCGCCGCCATGGGTCTCGCCGTCGGGCTCGCCCGCACCCCGGCACCGGGCGTCGCCGACGGCACGCGCTCACCCGCGGAGGAACTGCTCGGCTTCGCCATGCCGCCCCCGCTCGGCGACTTCCCGTGGACGCCGCTGTTCACCCGCTGGCACTTCGACCCGCTGTTCGCCTTCGGCACGGCCGCCGCCGCGCTCCTGTACCTGGCGGGCGTACGGAAGGTCCGGGCGCGCGGCGACACCTGGCCCGTGGGCCGCACGCTCTCCTGGCTGCTGGGCCTCGCCGTCACCGTGCTCGCCACGACGAGCGGCCTCGCCGTCTACGGCAGGGTCCTGTTCAGCGTCCACATGGGCCAGCACATGATCCTCGCGATGACGGTGCCCATCCTGCTCGTCCTCGGCGCCCCCGCCACGCTCGCCCTGCGCGCACTGCCCCCAGCGCCCCGCGGTGCGCCGGACGGCCCGCGTGAACTGCTCGTACGGCTCCTGCACAGCCGCTACGTCCGGTTCGTCTCCCATCCGGTCGTGGCGAGCGCCCTCTTCGTCGGCAGCGCCTTCGCCGTGTACCACACCTCGCTCTTCGAGACGCTGATGCGCAGCCACCTCGGACACCTGTTCATGCTGGCGCACTTCCTCGCCGTGGGACTGCTGTTCTTCTGGGTGATCATCGGCGTCGACCCGGGCCCGCGCCGCCCGCCGCACCTCGGCCGCCTGTTCGCGCTGATCCTGACGATGCCGTTCCACTCCTGGTTCAGCATCTCCCTGATGAGTTCCAGCGCCCTCATCGGCGAAGGCTGGTGGTCGCTCCTGGACCGGCCGTGGGTGGACGCCATGGACGACCAGTACGACGCCGGGGCCATCGCCTGGGCCACCGGCGACCTCCCCGTCCTCGCCACCACCCTCGTCCTCGCCGTCCAGTGGGTCCGCTCCGACCGGCGCGAGGCCCGCCGCGTCGACCGGCAGATCGACCGCGGCGACCACAACGACCCGCTCGCCGCGTACAACGCCTACCTGGCGAGCCTCCACGCCCGCGACCGCCGCCCGGCCGCTCCCCGTCCCCCCGACCACCCCGGAACAGGCGGCACCCACCCGTGACCCCGCAGCCCCGCGCGAACAAGCCCCACCCCGACCCGTACCACCCCGACCCGTACCACCCCGACCCGTCCCGCCCCGAGAGGCCGCCGATGAAGACGGCGCCGTCCAGGAGGAAACCGCCCATGAAGACGCCGCCCGTGAAGAGGCTCTACAAGCACCTGATCGTCGCCGCCGTACTGGCCGCCGGACTCGCCGCCGCCCTCGGCTCGTACCTGCTGCTCGCCCCCGACAACCGCGACGGCGGCGGCCTCGACGTTCGGCCCGCCGCCGAGGCCCTGCCCCTGCGCGACTCCAGCCACCGCCTCACCGACCCGGCGCGGAGCGAGCTGACGGTCGTGGAGTTCCTCGACTTCGAGTGCGAGGCGTGCGGAGCGGTGTACCCCGTCGTCGAGCGGCTGCGCGAGGAGTACGGCGACCGCGTCACCTTCGTCGCCCGCTACTTCCCCCTGCCCGGCCACCGCAACGCCGAGCCCGCCGCCCGCGCCGCCGAGGCAGCCGCCCGGCAGGGCCGCTTCGCCGACATGTACGGCAGGCTCTTCACCACCCAGCGCCAGTGGGGCGAGTCGCGGGAGCCGAAGGCGGACGTGTTCCGCGGCTACGCCGAGGACCTGGGCCTCGACCTCGACCGCTACGACGCCGACCTCGCCGCCCCCGAGGTCGCCGACCGCGTCCGCGACGACCAGCGCGACGGACTCGGACTCGGCGTCCAGGGCACCCCGACCTTCTTCGTCGACGGCGCCCGCATCCCCACCCCGGCCTCCTACGAGGAGTTCGCCGCACTGATCGAGGCCCGCCTCGCCGACGGAACCGGCGGAACCGGCGGAACGGGCTGAACCGGCGGACCCGTTCCGTCCCGGCGGTGATCAGGGGCGCGGACACCGTCTAGCATCACCGTGATGAACGGCCGAGGGCAGGACGGGCGGCGCGACGCGTGGGGGACCCCCCGGCTCGCGGCGCTCTGTCCTGTCCTCGCGGTCCTGATCGCCGCCCTGCTCCTCTGCCTCGGTCCCGCGGGCCACGCGGCGGCGGACCGGGACACCGCCACGACCGCCGCCGCACCGGCCGGGGCCACCGGCCCGCACCCGGCGTCCGAGGCGCCGTCGGCCGGCGGCCACCGCACCGACCACCACCCGGTGGCGGCGCACCCCGGGCCCTGCCCCTCCGACGGCGAGTGCTGCACCCGGTCCCCGCACGGCGCGCACGCCGTCCTCCCGGCGGCACCCCAGCCCGTCCCCGTCGTCCTGCCCCGCCTGCCCGTCCACGCCGCCGGGGCCGCGGCCCCGCACGCTCCCGGCCTGCCGTCGGCGCGCGGCGCCCCCGATCTCCACGTCCTCCAGATCCAGCGGATCTAGACCTCGTCCCCGGCCCGGTGGGGCCCTCCGGACGGACGCCCGCGCCCACGCGCGCACCGGCGTCCGTCCGTCACCCGTACCCACCGGAGCACCGGACCGCCCGCACCACCGGGCGGTCCGGACCGCCCGGCCCCCAGGACACCGCACGCACCGCCGGACGGCGGAGACGAGGACGACATCGGCATGAGCAAGACCAGCAAGAAGGCGGCCGCCGCCTCCCGCAAGGCCCGCATCGAGGAGATGCGGCGCGCGGAGAAGGCCCGCGACCGCAGGAACCGCATCCTCACCCTCACCCTCGGCACGGTCATCGTGGCCGGGCTCGTCGGCTGGGGCGCGTACGCGATCGACAACGCCAACGAGAAGGAGGAGCAGCAGGCCGCCGCGGCGAAGAAGCCGGTCCGCGGCGAGAAGAGCTGGGACGCGAAGAAGCTCGGCCGCAACCACGTCGCCGACAAGGTGACGTACCCGATGCAGCCGCCCGTCGGCGGCGACCACAGCCAGGCGTGGATGACGTGCGACGGCACCGTCTACACCCAGGCGATAGCGAACGAGAGCGCCGTCCACTCCCTCGAACACGGCGCCGTCTGGATCACCTACAACGACAAGGCCGCCGACGCCGACGTCAAGGCCCTCGCCGAGAAGGTCGACAGGACGCCGTACACGCTGATGAGCCCCAACACCACCCAGTCCGGGACGATCATGCTGTCGGCGTGGGGCCACCAGCTCACCGTGGAGAAGGCCTCCGACGCCCGCGTGCAGCAGTTCCTGACCAAGTACGTCCAGGGCGCGCAGACCCCCGAGCCCGGCGCCGCCTGCACGGGCGGCCTGACCGCCACCTGACCGGCCCGGCCGCGGACGGCGGCCGGGCCCCCGGACCGCTGGACGCCGTCACACGGCGTCCAGCGGACTCCGCACGGCGCTGTGCGCCGCCTCCCGCACGGCCGCGACGGTCGGTTCGTCGCGCCGCGCGGCCAGCCAGGCGACGGCCGAACTGCACGGGAAGAGGTCCGTCACGTCGACGTAGCGGATGCCGGGCCGCGGGAACAGGTCGCGCGCGGCGGCCGGGAGGAAACACATCGCCTCGCTGTCCGCCACGGCGTGCAGCAGGGACTCCATGTCGGTGACGACGGGCCCGTACCGCACCGGGCTGCCGTCGGGGCGCGGGTCCACGGCCCAGAAGTCCCACCACACCCGCGGCACCTGCGCGGGCATGTCCACCACGGTCCGCCCGGCGAGCTGAGCGAGCGTCACCGCGGTCGCGTCGGCGAGCGGGTCGGTGGCGGGCAGGCACGCCACCCGCGGCTCGGTGGCGAGGCGGCGCGTCTCGATCCCGGCCGGGACGGGCGGCCGCAGGAACATCACGTCGACCTCCTGCCGGACGAGCGCGGCGAGATGGTCGGCGAAGTTCAGGCTCACCACCCGCACGGTGATCCCGGGGTGCCGCTCCAGCAGCGCGCGCAGCACGGCCCGCGTGGTCGGCATGGCGGCCTCGGCGCCGATGGTGCCCACGACGAGTTCGCCGGACAGCTGCCGCGCCTGGGCGGCGGCGATCCGCCGCACCCGGGCGACCGCGTCGACGGCCGCGCGGGCCTCGGGGAGCAGGGCCTGCCCGGCGGAGGTGAGCGCGACCGTACGGCTGGTTCGCTCGAACAGGCGAATCCGCAGGCGCTGTTCGAGGTCCCGGATCTGCTGGCTCAGCGCGGACTGTGTGATGAACAGACGGGCGGCGGTCCGCCCGAAGTGCAGGTCCTCACTGAGCGCGACGAACAGGCGCAGTTGGTGGACGGACGGTTCCGTCTGCCGTTCCGGTCCGCTGCCGGTCATGGGGTCCTCCCGCTGTCCCGGCGCACGCGCACCCCGTCGACAGGGCGCCATGCATGGGGAATTCCTTATCGGAGGGATCGTATTCCGCATGCTCGGGCCTGCTGACAACGCGGGTGCCGCCGTGTGACTGTTCTGAGCGCCGCCCGGCCGCCGGACCGACCTCCCGGAACAGGGCGGGGCACCGCCGCGCCCGCGCGACGCGGAGACCAGACCGGAGCATCAGTCCGGGGACCAGACCGGGGGACCGAGCTTGACCGACCACAGCGCGCCGCCGCCCGACCACCGCCGAGCCGCGGACCCCGCGCTCCCGCGGACGGGCCCGCGGCGCATACCGCGCGCGGGCAGGGCCTGAGGACCACTCAGCCCCGCACACCGCACCCTTCACATCCCGCCTTTCGCAGCCCGCCCTTCGCGGCCGACCCCGCACGCCGTACGTCGCGCGCGCCGCGCCTGCGCCGTGCGCCCTACGCGGTGCTCCGGGGTGCCGTCGGCGCCGCTCCGGCTGTCGTCCGTACGGGCCCGGCAGTGCGCCGTCCGTGGCGTACCGCCTGCCCGCGGGCACCCCTGTCCGGGCCCGCACGGCGGGCGAACGCGCAGGTGGGAACCGCCGCGCGGGCACGGGAACCGCTGACGGCCCCTGTGCTCTCTTAGCAGCGGAACCCGCCGGACGCCCCCGCCGCGACCCGCCCCTCCGGCCCCGTCACGGGCCCCACCGACCCCCGACCCCACCACCACTGACACCCCCACAAGCCGTCAGGAGAAGGAGCACATGAGCGGCCTACTGGTTCACCTGCCGTCGGACGACAGGACGGACACCACCCCCGCCGCGGAGCCGGTCAGCCTGCGGCTCGGCCCCGGGGACGTGGCCCGCTTCGGCCGCGGCTCCGCGTCCGTCCCCGTCGACCTGCGGCTGGCGAACCCGGCGGTGTCCCGCCTCGCCGGTGAGATCCGGGTGACCGACGACCACTGGCAGTTGAGCAACCTCAGCACCTCGCAGACCTACCTCGTGGAGAACCCGGAGGGCGCGGGGGAGTACTTCAGGGTCCCGCCCCGCAGAGCCGGGGCGCCCGTGCCGTTCGAGTTCGCCCGCGTCGTCCTCCCGGCCCGCGGCGCCACCGTCAGCTTCCAGGTGTTCGCCCCCGACCACGTCTACGTCGGCGGCGGACGCACCCCGGCCCTGGCGGGCACCGGCACCCTCGCCGGGTTCTCCCTGGACGAGACCGCCACGTACTTCCTCGTCCTGGTCGCGCTCTGCGAACCGCGGCTGCGCGACGAGTCGACCGTGGCGCTCGCCACCACCCCGCAGATCGTCGAACGGCTGCGCGGGCGGCCGGGCTGCGAACGGCTCACCGCCCGCGCGGTCAGCTCCCACATCGACTACCTCGCCGACGAGAAGCTCCGCATCGCCGCCCCGGCCGCCGCACCCGGAAACGGCGCGCGCCGCACCGGCAAGCGGGAGGCCCTGGCCGGACTCGCCCTGCGGTTCGGGCTCGTGCGCGAGGAACACCTGTGTCTCCTGCCGCCCCGCACAGCGGTCCTCCAGCGGACGGAAGGAGCACGGGCATGAGCGACGACTCCGCCGAACTGCTCCCGCGCGGCCACCGGGCCGGCGCCTGGGAGATCACCGAACTCATCGGCACCGGCGGCTGGGGCACGGTGTACGCGGCCCGCCGCGCCACCCCGCCGGACGAAGACACGGGTACGGGCGGGGAGGAGGCCGTCCCGGACGGGGAAGTGGCTGTCCCGGACGAGGAGGAGGCCGTCCCCGACGAGGTCGCGCTCAAGTTCCTGCCCACGGCGGGACTCGCGCCGCGCCAGGCCCGCGGACTCGTGGAGACCGCCCGGCGCGAGACCGAGTTGAGCCGCCGCACCCGCCATCCGCGTCTGATCCGCCTGTACGACTCCCTCACCCTCGACGCCGCCGCGGGCCCCGCCTTCGACGGGGCCGTGGTGCTCGTCATGGAACGCGCCGAACGCAGCCTGCGCGACCGGCTCACGGACACGCCGGACGGCCCCGCGCTCCCGGTCGGCGAGGCCGCGCGGCTGCTCACCGAGGTCTGTGAGGGGCTCGCGCACCTGCACGGGCTGGGCTGGGTGCACGGCGACCTCAAGCCCGACAACGTTCTCCTCATGGCCGACGGCTCGGCCCGCCTCGCCGACTTCGGCCTGTCGGTGGAGCTGACCGGCACCCACGCCTACGTCCCGCCGCTGGGCACCCCCGACTACCTGCCCCCGGAGCGCTGGCGGGCCGCGCTCGGCGAACGAGGCGTCCAGATCCGGCAGAGCACCGACATCTGGGCGCTCGGCGTGATGATCCACCAGCTCTTCGCCGCGGGCGCCTCACCGTTCCCCGGCGCCACCCCCGCCGCCCGCGCCGCGGCCGCCCAGGAGTACGCCGACGGACGCGCCCCGCTGCGCATGGACCCGCGCGTACCGCCCTTCTGGCGCGACCTCGCGTCCGACTGCCTCGCCGCGGCGCACGCCGACCGCGCCGAGCACACCCCCGAGACCCTGCTGCGCCGCATCCGCGCCGAACGGGAACCGTCCGCGTCCCGCCCGCGGACCCGGCGGGCGCGGACGGTCCTGTCGGCCGCCGCCGTCGCGGTCGCGGTCGGCGGGGCGGGCGCCGCCGGATGGCTCCACCTGGACGACGACGACCGCTCGCCGGCCGGCGGCCCGGCCGCGGGCCGGGGCACACCGACGGCGAGCGTCGTGGCGAGCGCGCGGGTCACGGTGTACAACGCCGAACGGATCTGCCACCGGCTCCCCGAACGGGACAAGCTGTGCAGTCTCGGCCTCGCCGTCGATCCGCTGCTGCCGTACGACATCGACAACGTCGTCCGGACCCGCGTGTGGGACGGCGACGTGCTGACCGCCGACTGCCGGTTCCACCAGGGGATGCCGGTGGCCGACGAGGCGGGCACCCGGTCGGTGGCCTGGTACCGGGTGCGGCTGACGGGGGAGGAGGGCCGGACCACGGCCTGGCTGCCGGAGGTGCGGACCAAGGACCGGCCCGCCCTCGCCGCGTGCCCGGCCGGGCCCGGTCCGCGCTGACCCGGCCCGTCCCCGGCCGGGTGGGACGGCGCGCCGGGGCCGGGCCCGTCCCCCGACCGGGCCCGGCCCCGGCGCGAGGGCGCCGGTCGCGGATCAGCAGAGCTTGATGTCGCGCCCGTCGTTGTCCTTCGCCTCGTTGTTCCCCCAGCGCTGGAGGTAGTACGCCGACACGTAGGCGCGCCCCGAACCGCCCGGCGTCACCTCGTCGAGGTCGGTCAGCAGCCACCAGTGGTTGTACGAGGAGCCCACGCGCACCTCGGCGCCCTTCTTCTTGCACAGCACGTAGTTGGTGCCCTTGAGCAGCTTGCCTTGGACCGCGCAGCGGGGGCTCGTGTCGCCGACGCAGTCCACGGCCGCGTACCCGGGGGCGTCGGCGAAGGTGTCCACCCAGAACTTGTCCGGGGAGGGCGTGCCGCCACAGGCGTTGGTGCTGGTGACGCGGGGGAACGGCCCGGCGGGGGTGAGCCGGTACTCGGTGCCCTGGATCACCGGGTGCACCATCTCGTCCGTCTCGCCGTCGTTGTCGCCGTTGGTGTCGTAGAGCTGCTCGTAGTGCAGGTGCGCCGAGGTCGTCCCGACGAGTCCGAGCCGCCCGACCGGCGTGCCCGAGGCGACCTGCTGACCGAGCCGCACATCGATACGGTCCATGTGGAGATACACGGAGAACCAGCCGCCGCCGTGGTTGATCTCCACACCGCCCGGCTCGAAGAACTCGGTCACCGTCCCCGCGGCCGAGGCCACGACCGAGGCACCGAGGGTCTGCCCGCCCACCCGGTACAGGTCGAGCTTCTTGTCGTCGGGCGCGTGTCCCGCGTACGTCTGCAACTGCCAGGTCTCGCCGCAGGCGAACGGCAGCCGGAAGTCGGGCCGGGCACCCGCCACTTGGCCCGGCGCGGCGACCGCGGGGGCCGCCCCGGCGGTCGTCCACAGCCCGAGCAGGGCGAGCAGGGCCGCGACGGCGAGGACGAACGGCCGGGGCGGCGACGCCACCGGGGTCCGTCCGCCGCGGGGTGTGCGCATGGGTCTCCTCCTTGCCCGCCCGGCGCCGTGCCGGGCGGTCGTCTTCCTGGGGTGGTGCGGGCGGCCGGGCGCGGTGCGCGCGGGCCGGTCGGGCCCGGCGCGCACCACGGCGACCGGCGGTGCCGGGATCAGCAGCTGTTCACCCAGCGGTTGGCCTCGCCCTGGTCGTTGGCGACGCTGTCCCACTTGTTGCCCCAGCCCTTGTCGAGACAGAACGAGCGGCCGCCGTAGCCGTTGTCGTGGTAGACGACCACGGAGCTGAACGAGGTACCGGTGCCGTTGTTGAACCAGGACGAGTCCTCGTGCGCGATGAACGCGTTGGCGGTGTCCGACCAGATCGGGTTGTCGAACTTGAACTTCGCGATCCCCCAGCCCGCCTGGTCGTAGTTGATGCCCTTGTAGACGCACAGGTATCCGGCGTCGCAGTTGCCCGGGTTGTCGGTCGAGTACGTCGGGTTGGTGCCGTCCGCGTGGGCGGTGCCCGCGGCGGCCACGGGCAGCATGAACGACGCGGCGAGGGCGAGCCCCAGGGTGAAGCGGGTCGACTTGCGCATGGGTGTGCGGTCCTTGTCTGTGAAGGGTTCGTTCGGTGGTGGGTGGTGCGATCGGGGCGCTATCGGGCGCGGTCGCCGCCCCCGGCGCCGTCTGCGGTCAAGGCGCGGGCCTCGGTCAGGGCCTCGGTGACCGCGGCGGTGAAGTGCCGTGCCTGGCGGGCGAAGCGGGTCGTCGCCGCCTCCCGGACGCGCTCACGCTGGAGACGGGCGCCGGTGCGGGCGAGCCCCGCGTCGCGGTTGCACTCGGCGTCGGCCACGGCGGTGCGCACCTCCCGCTCGCGCGCCGCCGTCCCGCCCCCGGCCCCGTCGCGGGCGGCGACGGCGGCGATGGCGTCGGAGGAACTCGCGTACGCGAAGCCCTTGTCGGCCATGCAGGTCCGCCAGGACACCAGCGCCGCCTTGTACTTCGGGTCGGAGACGACCTGGTCCCAGGTGAGATAGCGGAGGTTGACGACGATCGCCTTGGCCTCGGTCCACGTCCGCAGATCCCCGTACAACCTGCGGCGGGCGTCGGCCATGCAGCCGTCGGCACTGGTGAAGATCTTGCCGCGCCCCGGCACCTCGACGGTGATCGCCGCCCGGTCGGTGCCGTTCAGCGCCGTGCCGAAGGCGCGCCTGCGGTCCGCGGTGAGCGAGGCGAGGTAGCGGTCCTGCGTGCTCGCCGCGACGGTGGTTCGTCCGTCGTCCCCCGGCCCGGCGGCGTCGAGTCCGTAGCCGTGGGCGCGTGCCCAGGCGACGTCGTCGAGGCCGAACGGCCGCTCCGGCGCCCGGTCGTGGCCCGCGGGCGGGGCGTCGACCGTGTAGGCGAAGCCCTTCCCCTTCATGCACGCGGTGATCAGCTTCTCCTCGGCGTCCGCGAGGAGCCCGCTCTCCCGGTCGGTCAGTCCGGTCCGCGGCTCCGCGTCGGACACCGGCGCGCCGGAGCCGGTGGCCGGGCCCGAACAGGCCGTGGCGAGCAGCAGGGCGAGCGTCGCGACAGCGCGCCGCAGGTCCTTCCCGGACATGGTCGACTCCGTTGCTGGAAAACCGATGTGACGTGACGTCAGGTCAAGTGGGTGTCGGGTCGGTGCGCTGCGCGGTCCCGGCCGTGGTCGGCGGCCGGGGCCGGGTCAGCAGCGGCGCAGGCCGTACGCGCTGGGGTTGGCGTCGAACCAGCTCGGGGTCATCACCCAGTCGCCGGGCACGTAGCCCTCGCGGCCGTCGCTGCTCCAGTCCGGGACCGTCCGGTACCAGGTGGTGTTGCCGCCGCCGTGCAGGCCGCCCGGCGACCAGCAGGTGAAGTAGCTGAACGTCGACGTCAGCAGCCCGGTGATGGGGCTCTCGTGGAACGGCTCCACACGGGTCGGCGCCTGGCCCAGGTTGCTGCACCACAGCCGCCCGTCGTGGGCGCGTACGCCGCACTCGGCCGCCGCCTTCGCCGCCTTCGCGGGAGCGGCCGGTGCCTTCGACGCGGCCTGCGCCGAAGGGGCGGCCAGGATGCCGACCAGTGCGGCGGCCGTGGTGGCGGTGGCCGCCACCGTCCTGAGGTGATCGCGGATCATGGGGTCTCCTTGCTCGTCCCGCCGCGCGGGAAAGGGAAAGGGAAAGAGAAGCGATGAGAGAGGAGGGCGTGCGGGTGCGAGTGCGGCCTAGGGTCTGTCGTTTGGATCATGCCGGCTGCGGGCCTGGGTGCCTGGTGAGTGCCGGTGAGCGGGGTGTGGTGCGTGCAGCTGCAAGGCGGAGGAGGGCGTCGACGCGGAGCGTCGGCAACCGACGACAACGCCGCAGATGTGCGTGCCACACCCCGCGGCCCAGGCGTGATCCAAACGACAGGCCCTAGCAGCGGACGCTGACGTTGCCCTTGTCGTCGCCCTTGAGGTAGATCGCGTTGACGTAGCCGAAGCCGCCCGCGTTGAGGCGGAGCATGACCCAGTTGTCGTTCGTGTAGCCCGAGTCCGTGATCAGCTCGCCCTTGGTCCAGCAGACCGCCGTGTAGGTCTGGCCGGGGTAGACGTCGCTCTTGTCGTCGCAGCTGGTGGAGGCGCACGCGCGGACGTTGGCCTGCGCCCAGGCGGTGACCGTGGTGTCGCCCCCGCCGCCTCCGCCGCCGGGCGTGCAGGGCAGGCTGACGCCGCGGTCGCGCAGGTAGGGGACGGGGTCGATGCCCCGGACGGTGGTGGAGGTGCTGGTGCGGATGCGCAGGTGCAGGTGGTTGCCGGTGGAGTCGCCCTCGCTGCCCATGAGGGCGATGCGCTGACCGGCGACGACGTTGTCACCGACGGCCACGTCCCGCTGGTACATGTGGCCGTACTCGCTGACGGTGCCGTCGGGGTGCTGGATGCGGATCCACTGCCCGTAGCCCTGCGCGGGGCCGGAGTTGATGACCCGGCCGGGGCCGACCGCGTGGATCGGGGTGCCGCGGCCGTTGGCGATGTCGACGCCGTCGTGGCCGGAGCTGTACCACTGCGAGACGCTGCCCGCGGCCGGACACGCCCCGGTGAATGCGGCGGCCGCGGCGGGCGCCTTCGTGGCGGCCTTGACGGGTGCGGCGGGCGGGGCGGCCTGGCTGGGGGCGGCCGCGGCGAGCGGCAGCAGCACCGCGGACGCGACGGGCAGACCGCCGCGCAGGACACGGCCGAGGGTACGGTGACGCACGAGTGTTCCTCCCAGAGCTTCCGGCCGCGTTCGCGGGCCGTGAGGTCGCTGTGACCGGCGCCGCGTCGTCCTGAGCGGACCGGTGTGTCTGGAAGGTACGGCGGGTGCGGCGGGGTCCGGCATCCGGAAGATTCCGGAGTGACAGGGAGCCCGCGGCCGTCCTCGGGCGGCGTCTACGCGCCGGACGTGAGCCGGGTCGCGGCCTTCTCCCAGGGCTGGGGTTCGGTCACGTCGTCGCGGCCGTACGCGTCCTCCTCGAACCAGCCCGTTCCCGCGAGCCAGGTCTCCAGCCATCCGGCGAGACCGGGCGCGTCGAGGAACCAGCACTCCTCCCACGAGCCGCCGCTGTACGGGTTCGGCTCGAAGAGCAGGACCTGGCCGTCCGTGCTGCGGCAGTCCACGCC
The DNA here is from genome assembly GCF_044757425.1 of Streptomyces sp. NPDC091281. Lineage (NCBI taxonomy): Bacteria > Bacillati > Actinomycetota > Actinomycetes > Kitasatosporales > Streptomycetaceae > Streptomyces > Streptomyces sp. NPDC091281. Next base: position 167,368 of record NZ_JBIVUY010000009.1, read on the forward strand.
CGCGTACATGCCGCAGCCCCAGGTCAGGATCGGGAGGACGCCCGCGGGCCACTGCGGGTGCTCCGCCCCCGCGGACGCCGCGCGCCGTGCGACGTACTCGCCGACGACGCCGGACCCCGTGCCGAGCAGCGGCAGCAGACGGTAGTCGGGGCCGAAGCCGCCGTCGGCGACCTCCCGGTACAGGCGCGCGAGCAGCGGGTGCAGCGCGAAGCCCAGCCGCTCCTCGGCCTCCCGGAGCCGGGCGTCGTCGACGGGGGCGGGGAGGTCGTCGGCGTCCGCCGCGGCCCGGAGGGCGACGCGGCGCAGGAGGTCGTCGGTGTCGGTCATGGGCGCGATGCTGCCAGAGCCCTCTGACACCCGGACGGCCGGACCGGGACGCTCCCGCGGCGGTCAGTCCTCGTCGACGACCTCGTGGCGTGCCTGCGAGGACGTGTGGGCGCGGGCCGCCTCCGCCGCCGCCTCGGCGTCGCCCGAGCGCAGGGCCGCGATGATCTCGTCGTGTTCGCTGACCACGGACCGCCAGTTCATGGTGTCGACGGGGGCCACCAGGCGGTACCGGCGGATGGTGAGCAGCAGTTGCTCGGTCAGCTCGGCGAGGATGCGGTAGCCGCTCGCGGTCGCCAGCGCGCGGTGGAACGCCGAGTTCAGGGACGGGAGTTCGTCGACGGCCCCGCGGTCCAGGGCGTCGCGCATCTGGTCCTGCACGGCGGACAGCCGGGCCAGCAGGTGTTCGTCGGCGTTCTCGGCGGCGAGCCGGCCGACCAGTCCCTCGATGGCCTCGCGGGCGAGGAAGACGCCCCGCATCTCGTTCTTGTCGACCTCGGCGACGGAGACACCGGAGTGCACGCGCGAGACGAGGAGCCCCTCCGACTCCAGCCGCTTGACCGCCTCCCGGACGGGGATCTTGCTCACCCCGAAGTTGCGTGCCAGCTCGTCCATGTTGATGCGCTCGCCCGGCCGGAGCCTGCCGTCGGCGACGGCGGCCCGCAGACTGTCGTAGACGAGGTCGGCCTTGCTCTTCACGGCCGGCAGCCGCCCAGCCCAGCTGTTCTCCGTCATACCGTCATCGTATCCGATATCCCTCACCGGTCGGGCGGGCCCCCTCCGGCAGGGGGCCCGCCGCCTGGTCAGGAGGCCGGTACGCCGCCGGGCGCCCGGCCACCGGCGTCTACTCCTTGACCGCGCCGCCCGTGAGGCCGCGGACGAAGAAGCGCTGGAGGACGACGAAGCCGAGGACGACCGGGACGGCCGCCATGACCGAGCCCGCCATCAGCAGGTCCCAGCGCGGGTCGAACTGGTTCTGGAACCGGGCCAGTCCGACCGGCAGGGTCCGCAGCAGCTCGTTGTTGGTGACCAGCGACGGCCAGGCGAACTCGCCCCAGGTCCACATGAACTTGAGGACGGCGACCGTGCCGAGCGCGGGCCACGAACTGGGCAGCAGCACGCTCCACAGGGTGCGCAGCCGTCCGGCGCCGTCGATCGCCGCGGCCTCGTCGAGCTGGACCGGCAGCGTGACGAAGTGCTGGCGCAGCAGGAAGATCCCGGTGGGGCTGGCCAGGAACGGCACGATCAGCGCCCAGTAGGTGTCGATCCAGCCCAGGTCGCGCATCACCAGGTACAGCGGGACCAGGATGACCTGGGTGGGGATCATCAAAGTGGCGAGGATCAGCGTGAGGACCGCCTGACGGCCGCGGAACCTGATCCGGCTGAGACCGTACGCGGCGAGCGTGTCGCACACCAGGTTCCCGGCGACGACGGCGACGGCCACGAGCACCGAGTTGCCGAACCAGCGCCAGAACGGGAAGCGGGTGACGACCTCCCGGTAGGCGTCCAGCGACGCCGACCGGGGCACGAGGCTCGTGTCGGTGCCGAGGAGGTCCTCCATCGGCTGGAGCGAGGTCAGCGCCATCCACAGCACCGGCACCCCCGCGAAGAGGCAGACCAGCGTCAGCCACAGGGCCCGGGGCAGGGTCCCGGCGGTGCGTCTCATGACTCCTCCCGGGAGGTCAGCCACAGCCGGACGACGGTGATGAGCAGCAGGATCACGAAGAGCACCACGGAGGCCGCCGAGGCCACGCCCACGTCGGTCAGGAGCTTGGTGTAGATGAAGGTGACCACGGTCGTGGTGGCCGTGCCGGGGCCGCCCTCGGTCATCACCCAGACCTGGTCGAAGACCTTGAAGGAGTTGAAGACGAGGAGCAGGAACACCGCGGCCCCGGCCGGGCGCAGGAGGGGCAGGGTGACGGAGCGGAACTGCCGCCAGGGACCGGCCCGGTCGAGGGTGGCCGCCTCGTACAGCTCCGCGGGGATGCGCTGGAGTCCGCCGAGCAGGATCAGGGCGTAGATGCCGAAGTCCTTCCAGACGCTGACCAGCGCGACGGCGGGCAGGGCGAGGTCCTGGTCGAAGAGCCAGCGGGCGCCGTCGACGCCGACCAGGCCGGTCAGGGTGTTGACCAGGCCGTGGTCGGGCTCGTAGAGCCACTTCCAGATGAGTCCGGCCACGACCATGGGGATGACGGCGGGCAGCACGGTGACGGTGCGCACGAAGCGGGCCGAGGCCAGTTCCCGGTTCGCCGCCAGGGCCGTGGCCAGTGCCAGGACGTACGTCCCGACGAGGGTCAGGACCGTGAACACCAGCGTGTTGAGGAGGCTTTCGCGGAACGTGCCGGGCGCGAGGATGGTGGTGTAGTTCTCGGCGCCGACGTACCGCCGCGGTCCGAGCATGTTCCAGCGGTCGGTGCTCAGCAGCATCGACTGGACCATCGGGTAGAAGGTGAAGCCGAGGATGATCAGCAGGGCGGGGGCGACGGACAGCCAGCCGGCCAGGGCGCCGGTGGGGCGCCGCCGCCGTCCGGTCCGTCCGCCGCCGCGCGGGCGGGCGGTGCCGCCCGCGCGGTCCGGGGAGAGCTTCGCGGGAAGCTCGGTGGTGAGGGGCATCGGAATCGCTACTTCTCCGTGCTCAGGGCCTTGCCGACCTGGTCGTCGAGGGAGGCGAGGGCCTTCTCGACGGGGACCGAACCGTTGACGCCCGCCACGACCGAGGCCTTCTGCGCCTCCCAGCGGGTCGCCCAGCCGTGCCGGTCCTGGAGCACCAGATCGGGCGTGTTGCGCCCCAACTGCTCCAGGATCGGCTTCCATCGGGGATCGCCCTGGACCTTCTTCTTGTACGTCGCCCTCACCGCGGGGTCGACCGCGTCCGGCTTGTACGGGAAGATCGCGTGGAAGTCCATGTACCGGGCGCTGCGTTCGGGCGAGGCCAGCCACTTCATGAACGTGCCCGCGGCCAGCAGGTCCTCGCTGCCCGCGCTCGCGACCAGGCTGTGCCCGCCGACCATCGAGCAGCCGCTCTTCGGGCCCGTCGGCATGGGCGCGACCGCCCACTTGCCCGCCGTCTTCGCGCCGCCCGCCTCGACGTTGGCGATGACCGACTGGAAGAACGGGAACATCGCCACCGTGCCGTCGACGAAGCCGTTCAGGGCGCTCGTGCCCACCGGCGAGATCTTCTCGGTGTAGAAGGACTTCATGTACTCCATGGCCGTACGGCCGGCCGCGGAGTTCTGCGTCGACCTGGTGCCGTCGGCGGAGGTGAGGCTGCCGCCCGCCTGGCAGAGGAAGCTCTCCCAGGTCGAGTTGATGGCGTTGACGTGGTCGTCCATGCCCTTGAACTGCCATCCGCTGACCTTGCGGCCGTCGGCGGCGGACTTCTCGGTGATGTCGGCGGCGGTCGACTTCAGCTCCTCCCACGTCGTGGGCGGGGCGGTGTGCCCGTACTTCCGCAGGACGTCCGTGCGGTACAGCATCACGCCGACGTCGAAGTAGAGGGGGGCGCCGTAGAGCTTGCCGTCGTACTCGTCGACCTTCGCGAGGTCGAGGAACCGGTCCGTGTCCGCCTTGGTGTAGCCGAGGTCGTCCAGCGGGGCGAGCGAGCCCGCCGTCAGGTAGTCCAGCTCCAGGCCGTTGTTCATCAGCCACACGTCGGGGCCCTTCCCGGCGGCGACGGCCTGCTTGATCTTGTCCCGGCCGTCCTTCCACTCCAGCTGGGTCAGGTTGACCTTCACGTCGTCCTGGGAGGCGTTGAACTCGTCGACGAGGGACTTGACCTTGTCGTCCTGCCCGATCCAGTACGGCATGGACCAGAACTCGACGGTGCCCTTCCCGTCGCCCGCCGCGCCGGAACCGGAACCGGAGCCGCCGGCGCAGGCGGTCGCGGTGAGCGCGCATGCGGAGGCCAGGGAAACAGCGGTGAGCAGGCGGCGCCTGGGTCTTGCCATGGTGCGTTCTCCTTGTACTGGGTGCCGAAAGGGGAGAGCCGGGATGCGGGCCGCGCGGTGGCACCACGCGGCCGGGGGGCGGGGCACGGTCAGGGGGTGCGGACCCAGAACTCGACGGACAGCGGCGGCACGGTGATCGTCAGCTGCGGCCCGGTCTTGAAGCCGAGCCCGAGGTTGTTGGTGCTCGGCCCGTACCGGTGGCCCTCGAACGGGGCGGCCGTCTGCGTGTCCACGGTGTAGGTGAACGACTCGGTGGCGGAGCGGTTGGTGACGGCGAAGACCGGCTTGCCCGCGGGCGTCTTCCACGCCATGATCCGCTGGTTCTCCAGCCGGGCGGACTCGTCCACCATGTAGCGCACCGAGTCCCAGGGCAGGTACTTGACGAACCCGGCGACGCCGTTCCAGTTCCGCGGGTTCCACGTCCAGTGGCCGACCGGGAGGTCCGGGAAGTGCGAGAAGTCGGTGTCGGACGGGGGACGCCAGAAGCCCAGCGAGTAGCCCGGCGACTCGGCGTTGGTGGTGGGCTTGAGCGCGTGCAGCCAGAACCAGGTGGGCGCGTCCTGGAACACCATCCAGTTCATGATCGACTGCGCGGTGTTGATGGTCCGCCAGTCCGAGGTCTGGTTGTCCAGGTACTCGAACTCGTTGTTGAACACCGGCTTCCCGGCGGCGCCCACGGTGTACTCGTCCGGGTTCTGGTGCTGCTTGCTGTCCGCGCCGATGTGGTGGTACGTCCACGCGTCCACGTACGACAGCGCGGTGCTGTCCTGCTTGATCGCCTGTCCGATCGCCCCGTGCCAGCCGTCGAGGCTGTCGGCGGTGATCATCACCTCCGGGTACTTCGCGCGGATGCGGGAGGCCGCGGCCTTGAAGGCGGCCACGTACTCCGACGGGCTGTAGACGCAGGACGAGTACGGGGTGCTGAACCGGGGCTCGTTCTGGAGGCCCCACATCGACACCGGGACCCCGCCCGCCCTCAGGTAGTCGAGGTCGGCCACCAGGGCGTCCCCGAACTGCCCGAGGAATACGGGGTCGAACGAGGCGAGCTTGCCGCCTATGTACGAGTCGTTGGACTTCCAGCCGGGCGCCGGGGACCAGTACTCGACCGAGGTGCCCTCGATGCCCGCCCGCCGGATCATGTCGGCGAGCTGCGCCGTCTGCCCCGGGTAGCGGCCGCGCAGGAACTTCCGGGTGGGGTCGAGGCCCCGGTAGTACAGGCCCATCGCGAGACGGCAGTAGCGGAAGCCGCGGTCGGCGCGTCCCCCCTTCAGCATCTGCTCGATGAACCTGGTGCGCTCGGAGTCGGTGAGGTCGTACGGCACGCCGTTGACCTCGTCGGGGAGGCCGTTGTTGCCCGACCCGATGGAGTCCGACTGGATCTCGAAGCCCAGGCCGAGGATCGTCTGCTGGCGGGCGAGGTCGTAGCGGAGGGTGTAGCTCCCGGCGGTCGCGGCCCGCGCGGGGGAGAAGCTGACGAGCGGCGACAGCGCCGCCGCGGTTCCGGTGACGGCCGCGCCGCGCAGCAGCGACCGGCGGCTCGGACGGGGTGCGGACATGGGGCATCTCCTTCGATGACCTGGTTGGGGTGGGCGGCGGGGGTTCTCCGCCTGGCGGTGGCACGCCGTCCCGGCGCCTGCCACCGCCCGTCCCACGGGCCGGAAGGCCACGTGGGGCAGAGGGCTCCGTGGGGCAGAAGGCCCCGTGGTGCGGAAGGGCTCGTGGTGCGGAAGGGCTCGTGGGGCGGTAGGGCTCGGCGGGTCAGTAGGCGGCGATCGTGTAGCGGTCCACGACCGCCTCGTCGAGGTCGGCGCCGAGTCCGGGTCCCTGGGGGACCAGGAGGGCGCCGTCGGTGAACTCCGGCGGGTTGCGGAGAATCCGCTCCCGGATCGGGTTGGGGAGCCGGTTGTACTCGTAGGTGCGCAGGTTCGGGGTGGCCGCGCACAACTGGAGCGCCGCGCACAGGCTCACCCCGGAGCCGACGCCGTGCGGGGCGATGTCGACGTGGAAGGCCGACGCCAGGGCGGCCAGCCGGACGGCCTCGGTGATGCCGCCGCAGCGCGCGACGTTCGGCATGAAGACGTCGATCGCCCGGTGCAGCAGCGAGTCCCGCAGGTCGAAGCGGGTGAAGTGGGTCTCGCCGTTGACCACGGTGAGACCGGTCCGGCGGCGCAGCTCGCCGAGGCCCGCGAGGTCGTCGACCTGGAGCGGCTCCTCGTACCAGGAGATGCCGAGGTCGCGCAGGACCCCGCCGACGCGGGTCGCACGGTCGAGGTCGTAGGCGCAGTTGGCGTCGGTGAGGATCTCCACGTCCTCGCCGACGGCCTCCCGGACGGCGGTGAGGTGCGCGCGGTCGGTGCGCTCACCGCGGCCGATCTTCACCTTGAGCGCCTTGAAGCCGTCCGCGACGAACCCCAGGGCCTGGCGCGCCGAGTCCGCCGGGTCGGCGTGCAGCGCGACCGGGCTGGCGTAGCAGTCGACGCGTTCCCGGAGCGGTCCGCCGAGCAGCCGGTGCACCGGCACGCCCGCGAGCTTGCCGCGCAGGTCCCACAGGGCGAGGTCGACCCCGGCGACGGCCTCCAGGTAGAAGCCCCGGTTGTGGCCGCCCGCGGCCTGCCCCCGGTACAGCCGCTCCCACACCGCGGTGGTGGCCGTCGCGTCCTGGCCGATGAGCAGCGGCGCCAGGACCGTCGCCACGACCGTCGCGGTGACCTGCGGCGACGGCAGCCCGTAGCACTCGCCTATGCCCACGGTACCGTCGTCGGCGTGGACCTTGACGAGGGTGGCGTACTGCCCGCGCCGGGGGAGCACGAGGTGGCTGGCGGCGGGGTGGCGCAGCCAGTCCGGCACGTCGTCGGGGGAGTCGTACAGGTCGTCGAAGCTGGCCGACAGGGCCAGGGCCTCGATCTTGGCGATGCGCACGGCGGGCGAGGACATGAGGGGGTGCTCCAGAGGATCGTGCCGCCGGGCGCGGTGCGCCACGGAGGGAACGGGCGCCGACCGGCGGGATGAGGCGGGAGAACGGGATGTGGCCGGAAGAGGTGGGACGGGGCGGGACGAGGCGGGTCGGAGACAGGCCTCGGAGGGGACGGGCGGGCGGTAGCGGGTGGGTGCCGGTCAGTCGCGGGAGGTCTCGCGGCCGGTGAGGACCGCCGCGGCGGACAGGGCGCAGGCGGCGAGGACGTAGAGGACGATGGGGACGACGGAGTCCGTCGCGGCGTACAGCGCGGTCCCGATGAAGGGGGCGGTGCCGCCGAAGAGCGCGCCGCCGACCTCCCGGCCGGTGCTGACCCCGCTGAACCGCACCTTCGCGTCGAACTGCTCGGCCACCAGCGCCGCCTGCGGCCCGAAGACCAGGTCCTTGCAGACCGGCATCGCGATGACGTACGCGAGGACGATCAGGGCGGTGTCGCGGCTCTCCAGCATCCGGAAGAACGGGAAGGCGAACGCCGCCGTGGCCACCAGGCCGATCCCCACCGTCGTACGCCGTCCGATCCGGTCGGAGACCAGGCCCCACAGCGGGATCGCGCCGATCTCCAGCGTCGCGGCCAGGGCGATCGCCCACAGCAGCGTCGCCTTCGGGATGTCCAGCGCGCTGGTCGCGTAGGCCAGGGTGAACGCCTGGATGAGATAGCCCCAGACGAAGCCGGAGACGGTGATGCCCATGGTCCGCACCACCGCGCCGGGCTGCGTCCGCAGCGTGTGCAGCAGCGGGAAGCGGACCGTCTCGCCCCGCTCCTCCACCTCCGTGAACACGGGGGTCTCCACGATGCCGCGCCGCGCCCACACACCGAAGACCACCAGGCCGAAGCTGAGCAGGAACGGCACCCGCCAGCCCCAGCTGAGGAAGGCGTCCTCCGGGAGCAGGGAGACCAGGCCGAAGACGGCGCTGGCCAGGACGAAGCCCGCGCCCGTGCCCATCGCCGGGATCGCGCCGTACAGGCCGCGGCGGCCCGGTGGCGCGTTCTCGACGGTGAGCAGGGTGGCGCCCGCGAACTCGCCGCCGACGGCGACGCCCTGGACGACCCTGAGGACGATCAGCAGGACCGGCGCCCAGACGCCGATCGCCGCGTGCGCCGGCAGCAGGCCGACGAGCGCCGTCGCCAGCCCCATGATCAGCATGGTCAGCAGCAGGACGTGCTTGCGGCCGACCCGGTCGCCGAGATGCCCGAACACGATCCCGCCGACCGGCCGCGCGGCGAAACCGACCGCGAACGTGGCGAACGAGGCCAGGGTCGCGCCGGTCGAGTCGGACCCGAAGAAGAGCGGCCCGAAGACCAGGGCCGAGGCCAGACCGTAGAGGTTGAAGTCGTACCACTCCATGACCGTGCCGACCGTGCCGGCGACCATCGTGCGGCGTCGGCTCGCGGACGGGGGTCGGGTCATCGAGGGGCTCTCTGCGATCGCGGACGTACTCATCGGCATCACACCACCTGGGGAACGAAAACCGGACACGGGGGCGGCCCGGCGAAGCGAAGGTATTCCATATACGAAATAACTTCTAGGGGTGCGGCGAGAAGTTCCGCTCCGTTTTCTGGGGGGCGGGGGGGCCGCGTGGTCTACGGGGTGGGACTCGGGCCGTAGGGGCGGGCGGGTGGCGCGGTGACCGGGGACGGGCGGGCCAGGACCGCGCCCGCGAGCGGGTCCGGGCGGGCCAGGCCGTGGCGGGCCGTCGTGACGGACATCCGGCCGCCGCCGAACACGACGCTGCTGACCTGCGGCGTCGGCACGGTCACCGTCCCCACCACCCGGCCGTCCGGAGCGTGGCAGCGGACCCGGCCCGCGCCCCACAGGGCGACCCAGAGGTTCCCCTCGTCGTCCACGGTCATCCCGTCGGGGCGGCCCTCGCCCGGAGCGAGCCGCGTGAACGGCTCCGCCCGCCCGAGGCGGCCCGTCGCGGGGTCGACCTCGTACCGGGTGACGGTGCCGCGGGCGCTGTCGGCCAGGTACATGACCGCGCCGTCGGCCGTGAAGGCGGGGCCGTTGGGCACGGTCAGGCCCTCCAGGACCCGGTGCACCCGGCCGTCCGGGTCGGCCCGGTACAGCGACCCGGCGCCGGGAGCGGCGCCGACGTCCATGCTGCCCGCCCAGAACCGGCCCGCCGGATCGCACACCCCGTCGTTCATCCGCATCGTCCGGCCGGGCCGGTCCTCCGGACGGTCCAGCCAGTCGAGCCGTCCGCGACCTTCCGCCAGCGCGATGCCGGGGCCGGTGGCGAGCACCCACGCCCCCTCGCCGAGGCGGGCCGGGGCCACCGCGCCGAGCGGCATGCCCACGTCCAGCAGGACGGCGGGAGGGGCGGCGGGTGGGACGGGTGAGGGTGCCTGGGCCGGTGCTCCCGGTGCTCCCGGTGCTCCCGGTGCTTCCGGCGCTCCCGGTGTTCTCGGTGCCGGTTCCGGTGGTCTCCCGCACCGGTACAGGACCCCGTGCGGGAGGTCGACGAAGTGCAGGCGGTCCCCGGACCAGCGGGCTCCCTCCGCCAGCCGGTACCGGTCGGGGGTGCACAGGCGCCACGGCCCCGCGCCGCCGACGCCGCTCACCGGATCGTGCTGCCGGGAGCCACGCCCAGCAGGCCCAGCTCGTCGCGGTCCGGCAGGCCCTCCCAGTCCCCTGCTGACGCCACCGCGAACGCGCCCGTCGTCACCGCCCGCTCCAGCCGCGCCGCGACGGGCTCACCGTCCAGCAGCGCGGACAGATAGCCCGCGACGAACGCGTCACCGGCGCCGACGGTGTCCCTCACCGGCACCGGCACGGCCGCCCGCCGCACCGCCCCCGACGCGTCGAACACCTCCGCGCCGTCCGCCCCGCGCTTCACGACGACCTCGCGCACGCCCGCCGCCAGCAGGGCCGCCACCCGCTCCCGCTCCGACCGGGCCCCGGCGGGCGCGGCCAGCGGGAGTTCGTCGTCCGACGCGACCAGGATGTCCACCCGCCCCATCAGCGGGCGCAGCGCCGCCGCGGCGGCCTCCCGTGACCACAGCCGCTCCCGGTGGTTGACGTCCAGACACAGCAGCGCGCCGCTCCCCGCCGCCGCGTCCGCCGCCGCCCGGACCGCGGCCAGCGGGTCCGGGCCGAGGGCCGCGGTGACGCCCGTCGCGTGGATGACCCTGGGGGGCTCGGTGAGCGCGCGGTGGACGTGGTCCGGGCCGAGTCGGGAACCGGCCGAGCCCGTCCGGTAGTACGCCACGCGGGTCAGGTGGGCGATCCGTGGTTCGAAGACGACCAGGCCGGTCGGGGCGTCGGCCTCCTCCGCGTACGTCAGGTCGACGCCCTCCGCCCGCAGGGTCCGCCGGACGTAGCCGCCGAACGCGTCCTTGCCGGTGAGGCCTGTCCAGCGGGCCGTGTGGCCCAGGCGGGCCAGACCTATGCAGACGTTGGCCTCCGCGCCCGCGACGGACATCCGCAGGGAGCCGCCGGTGAGCAGGGGCTGGTCCGCCCGGAGTGCGACCATCGCCTCCCCGAGTCCGAGTACGTCGATCATGAGGTGGCCCTCCGGGCGGGGGTGCGGGGTGCGGTCTGGGGGGACGGGGGAGTCGGGGGGTGCGGGTCGGTGTGCGTGGGGTGCGCGGTTCCTCGCGCCCCTGGGGGAGTTGCCGTGGGCGGTGTTCGGGTGTGCGGGTCGGTGTCTGTGACGTGCGCTGTTCCCCGCGCCCCTGAGGGGGGTGCCGTGGGCGGTGTTCGGGTGTGCGGGTCGGTGTCCGTCATGTGCGCGGTTCCTCGCGCCCCCTCGGGGGTGGTTGTCGCCAGGGTGCGGAACTGTGCTGCTCGGTCCAGGAGGCCGGTGGGGTCGCCGTCTGCCGCGGGGCCGATGAGGGGGGTGCCTACGCCCACGGCCAGGGCGCCTGCCGCGAGGTAGGCGCGGGCGGCGGTGGCGTCGATGCCGCCCACGGGGACGAACGGGACGTCCGGGAAGGGGGCGCGCAGGGCGCGGAGGAGGGGGACGCCGTCGGGGCCGGCGGGGAAGAGCTTCACCGCGGTGGCGCCCTCCGACATCGCGGCCGCCACCTCCGTCGGGGTCAACGCCCCCGCGAGGACGGGCAGACCGAGCTGCCGGGACGCGGCCACCGCGTCCGTCACACCGGGCGTGACCGTGTACGCGGCGCCCGCCTCGGCCGCCCGCCGCGCGTCCCGCGCGGTGAGGACCGTCCCGGCGCCGAGCGCTGCCCCGGGACCGAGCGCGGCGCGGGCCCGCTCGATGACCCGCAGGGCGTCGCTGCCGCTCAGCGATATCTCGACCAGGTCGATACCCGCGCGGACGAGGACGAGGACGGTGTCCAGCGCCGCGTCGGCGTCCGCGCCGCGCACGATGGCGACGAGACGCCGGGTCCGCAGCGCGGACAGGAGTTCCACTGGGTGCACGGAGGCCTCCGACGTACGTTGAGGATGTTTCGTAGATCGTATACTCTTAGTCTCCGACTTCAACCCTCCGCCGGGAGCGTCCCGTGGGTGCCGCGCGGCGGATCGACTGCGAGGTGTGGCGACATGGCCGAGACCGTCCTGGTCACCGGAGCGGCGGGCGGGATCGGCGGCGCCGTCGCCGCCCGCTTCGTCCGTGACGGACACCGCGTCCTCGGGCTCGACCGGGACACCCCGGACCTGCCCGGCGTCACCCCCCTGCGTGCCGACGTCACCGACGAGGACCAGGTGGCGTCCGCCGTACAGGCCGCCGAGGCAGCTGCGGGTCCCGTCGGGGTGCTCGTCAACTGCGCCGGTGTCACCTCCGGGCGGCCCCTGCACGAGACGCCGCCGGACGCGTGGGAGGCCGTGCTGCGCGTCAACCTCACCTCGGTCTACCTCGTGACGCGCGCCGTGCTGCCCGCGATGATCGAGGCGGGCGCTGGGGCGGTCGTCACGATCGGGTCCGTCCTGCACCGCACCGCCGCGCCGGGCCTGCCCGCCTACGCCGCCGCCAAGGGGGCGGTCGCCGCGCTCACCCGACAACTCGCCGTCGACTACGGGCAGTACGGCATCTCGTTCGTCACGGTGTCACCGGGCTGGGTCCGCACGCCCGCGACGGAGGCGCGGCTGGACGGCGGGTCGGACGACCTCGACCGGCTGCGGCAGAGCAACCCGCTGCGCGCGCTGTGCGGTCCGGACCGGATCGCCGACGCGGTGGCCTTCGCCGCCTCACCCGCGGGAGCCCTCCTCACGGGCTCCGAACTGGTCCTGGACGGCGGCGCCTCGGTGGTGAGCCCGGCGAGCCTGCTGCGGGACGCGCACCGGGAGCGGATGGGGCTGGGGCCGCTGTGAGGGCGGCCGGCCGTCGGGGGGTCTCCCCGGTCTCCGGACCGCCCCCACCGGGAACGGCCGACGCCTATCGCGCCTCCGGTGCCGCCCGGAGCGCGGGCGCGGCCTCCTTGCGTGCCTGGGAGGCGGCGTGCCGTCGGGCCGCCTCGGCGACCGACGCCGGGTCGCCGCCGTCCAGCGCTTCGAGGATCGCCTCGTGCTCCGCCAGGACCGACGGCCAGTCGGCCGTGTTCTTCGGGGTGACCACGCGGTACCGCTGGACGGCCAGCAGGAGCTGTTCGGTCAGTTCGGTGAGGATGCGGTACCCGGTCGCCTCCGCGAGTTGGCGGTGGAAGCGCGCGTTCAGCTCCGACAGCAGCCGCGCGTCCCCGGCCGCGACGGCCGCCCGCATCTCGTCGTGCGTCCGCCGGAGCCCGGGGAGCAGCGGGGCGCGGGAGGCGCGGGAGGCCTCGGCGTTCTCGGCGGCGAGGCGGCCGACCAGCCCCTCGATGGCCTCCCGGGCCAGGAACACGCCCCTGATCTCGGCCCGGTCGATCTCCGTCACCGTCACCCCCGAGTGCACGCGCGAGGTGACCAGGCCCTCCGACTCCAGGCGCTTGACGGCCTCCCGCACCGGGATCTTGCTGACGCCGAACGCGCGGGCGAACTCGTCCATGTTGATGCGCTCCCCGGGGTGCAAGGTGCCCGACGCGATCGCCGCGTGCAGCTTCTCGTAGACCAGGTCGGCCTTGCTCTTGACGGCGGGAAGCCTGCCCGCCGTCCATGGGATCGCAGTCATGCCACGATGGTATCCGATATTCGATTGGAGTGAGGGTGGTCGGCCGGGTCGGCGGTGGTCGGCCGGTCGTCCCGGAGCCGCCGTCCGGGCCGCCTACGCGGGGCCGCCCACCTCCAGGTCGATCGCCGGAGGGCTGAGGACGTGCTCGATGACCATGACGGACGCGCCGATGATGCCGGCGCTGTCGCCCAGGTCCCGTTCGCGGATGACCAGGTGCTGGGTGGCGAGGGGGAGGGAGCGGCTGTAGATGACCTCGCGGATGCCCGCGAGAAGGTGCTCGCCCGCCTCGGAGAGATCGCCGCCCATGATGATCACGCCGGGATTGAAGAAGTTCACCAGCGTCGCCAGCACGTCGCCGATGTCCCGGCCCGCCTGCCGGACCAGCTGGATCGCCCGGGGGTTGCCCGCGCGGACCAGCCGCACCACGTCACGGCCGTCCGTCGCGGGCGTGCCCTCCTCCCGCAGCCGGGCGGCGAGGGCGGCGCCCCCGGCGACTGCCTCGAGGCAGCCGGTGTTGCCGCAGCGGCACAGCTTGTCGGCGGCGCTGGCCACCGGGACGTGCCCGATGTCCCCCGCCGAGCCCTGCGCGCCCCGGTGCAGCCGGTGCTCGCTGATGATGCCACTGCCGATGCCGGTGCCGACCTTCACGAAGAGCAGATGCTCGACCTTGGGGCTCGCGACCCAGTGTTCGCCCAGCGCCATGATGTTGACGTCGTTGTCAACCAACACGCTGGCCCCCAGGCGGGGTTCGAGCCAGCCGGGTACGTCGAAGCCGTCCCAGCCCGGCATGATCGGCGGGTTCACCGGGCGACCGGTGGTGTGCTCGACGGGGCCGGGCAGGCCGATGCCCACCCCGCACACGTCCGCGAGGGACTGCCCGCATTCGGCCAGCATCTCGGTGAGTTCGCCGACCAGCCAGCTCAGCACCGCCTCCGGACCGTCGGTGATCGGCATGTCCCGTCCGCGTTCCGCCAGGACACGCGCGGAGAGGTCGGTGACGGCGAGCCGGGCGTGCGTGGCCCCGAGGTCGGCGGCGAGCACCGTCCGGGCACCGCTGTTGAAGGAGAACGCCGTCGCCGGTCTGCCGCCGGAGGCGATGGCGTCGTCGGCGGGGGTGATCCACCGCCGGTCCAGCAGGGCGTCCAGTCGTTGCGACACCGTCGACCTGGCCAGGCCGGTGAGCTGCTGCAACTCGGTGCGGGTCCGAGGTTGGCCGTCGCGCAGGATCGTCAGAAGGCTCCCCGCGCCTACCGGTGCGTTGGTCAACTCCGTCTCCTCGGTGTCGGATCGCTATCGCCGTGAGAGCCGTTGAAGCAGGCTCCACATCAACTATAACTAGCGCGATATTAATCTTGACCGACTCAAATGACGTCCCTAGACTCCCGCAACATGCTCGATATACGACGACGAAAATCGGAAGTCAGGGTAGGTGTTGTCGGAACTGGTTTCATCGGGCGGATCCACGCCCGAGCCGTCCGGCAGTCCGGCGCCCGCCTCGTGGGGATCGCGGGAGCGACCCCGGCGAGCGCCGCAGAAGGCGCCGAGGCACTGGGCGCGGAGCGGGCGTTCACGTCGGCGGAGGAGCTGATCGCGTCCGGCCTCATCGACGTGCTCCACGTCTGCACCCCGAACCACCTGCACGCCCCCCTCGCCCTCAAGGCCATCGACGCGGGGCTGGCCGTGGTCTGCGAGAAGCCGCTGGCGACGGACGCGCCGACCGCCGCGCTGATGGCGGAGCGGGCGCAGGGCGCGGGGACCGTCGCCACGGTGCCCTTCGTCTACCGCTTCCATCCGATGATCCGTGAGGCACGGGCGCGGCTCGCCGGACTCGGCCGGCTGAGCCTGATCCACGGCGGCTACCTCCAGGACTGGCTGCTGCGGCCGACCGACGACAACTGGCGGGTGGACCCCGGGCAGGGCGGACCGGGCCGCACCACCGGCGACCTGGGCTCCCACTGGTTCGACCTCGTCGAGTTCGTGACGGGGGAGCGGATCACCGGCCTCGCCGCGCGGACGTCGACCGTCGTCACCGAGCGGGTGACCAGTGGGCCCGTCACCACCGAGGACCTGGCCGTCGTCCAGTTCGTCACCGGTTCCGGCGCGCTCGGCGTGGCCGCCGTCAGCCAGGTCGCCCCCGGCCGCAAGAACCGCCTCTTCCTGGAGGTGTCCGCCGCGTCCGGCAGCCTCGCCTTCGACCAGGAGGACCCGGAGCGGCTCTGGCTCGGCGGCCGGGACGGCTCCCGCACCCTGGTCCGCGACCCCCTCACCCTCTCCGACGCGGCCCGCCGCTACGCCCCGTTACCCGCGGGGCACCCGCAGGGCTTCCACGACGCCTTCGACGCCTTCGTCGCCGACACCTACGCGGCCCTGGGCGGCGAACGGCCCGACGGGCTACCCACGTTCGAGGACGGCGCCCGCGCCGGCCACCTCACCGACGCGGCCCTGCGCTCCGCCCGGGACGGCGGGTGGGTCACATGCTGAGGATGACCGGCATCGGCAAGAGCTTCTCCGGCACCCGCGTGCTGTCCGGCGTCGACCTGGAGGTGCGGCCCGGCGAGGTGCACGCGCTGGTCGGCGAGAACGGCGCGGGCAAGTCCACCCTGATGAAGATCCTCGCCGGGGTCCACGTCCCCGACGAGGGCACCGTCGAGATCGACGACCGGGCCCGGCACTTCCGGCATCCGCTCGACGCCCAGCGGGCCGGGGTGTCGATCATCTACCAGGAACTCACCCTCCTGCCCGACCGCACGGTCGCCGAGAACGTCTTCCTCGGCCGTGAGCCGCGGTCCCGCGGCCTCGTCGACCGGGCCGCGATGGAGACCACCACCGCCCGGCTGCTGGAGGAGATCGGCGAACGCTCCTTCCGCCCCCGCGACCTCGTCCGCCGCCTGTCCGTGGCGCAGCAGCAGGTCGTCGAGATCGTCAAGGCGCTCTCCGTGGACGCCCGGATCGTCGTCATGGACGAGCCGACGGCCGCCCTCGCCGAACACGAGGCCGAACTCCTGCACGCACTGGTGCGGCGGCTGCGGGAGCGGGGCATCGCCGTCCTGTACATCTCCCACCGGCTGCGCGAGATCTTCGCCCTCGCCGACCGCGTCACCGTCCTCAAGGACGGCGTCAAGGTCACCACCGAGACCGTCGACCGGCTCACCACCGCCGACCTGGTCCGCCTCATGGTCGGCCGCGACCTCACCGACTACTACCCGCCGCGCGCGACCCGCCCCGCCGGGGACGTCCTGCTCTCCGTGCGCGGCGGCGGCAACGCGAAACTCGACGGCGTCGACCTCGACCTGCGCGCCGGGGAGATCGTCGGCCTCGCCGGACTCCAGGGCGCGGGCCGCACCGAACTGGCCAAGGCGCTCTTCGGCGCCGACCCCTTCACCCGCGGCGAGATGACCCCGAGGCGCCCCCGGTCGGTGCGCGAGGGCATCGCCGCCGGGATCGGCCTCGTCACCGAGGACCGCAAATCCGAGGGGCTCGCCCTGCACCAGTCCGTCCGCGACAACGCGCTCCTGGTCGCCCGCACCCGCCGCGGGAACCCGGCCGCCCCGGTCCTGCGCCTGCTGGAGCGGGTGCGCCTGGCACCGCCGCGGCCCGAACAGGAGGTACGCCACCTCTCCGGCGGCAACCAGCAGAAGGTCGTCCTCGCCAAGTGGCTCACCGTCGCCCCCCGCGTCCTGCTGTTCGACGAACCCACCCGCGGCGTCGACGTCGGCGCGAAGGCCGCGATCCACGACCTCGTCCGCGAACTCGCCGACGACGGCATGGCCGTCCTGATGATCTCCTCCGAACTCCCCGAACTCATCGGCATGAGTGACCGCGTCGTCGTCCTGCGCGACGGGCGGATCACCGGCCACCTCCCCGCAGGCTCCTCCGAGGAAGCCGTGATGCACCTGGCGGCCGGATCATGACCTTCCAGATACAGAAACCCGCCCTGGGTAGACCCGTCCTGCGCGACCTCGGCGCGGACAGTCCCGCCCGGCCCGTCTTCGTCGCCCTCGGCTGTCTGCTCGTGCTCGGCTGGCTCCTCTTCGCCGTCGACGGCGGCCAGTTCTTCGGCGAGGCCAACGTCGTCGGCATCCAGCAGCGCTCCACCGCCCTCGGCATCGTCGCCGTCGGCCAGACCCTGGCGATCCTCGCCGGTTCGCTGGACCTCTCCGTCGCCGTCCTGATGAGCCTGTGCTCCCTGGTCGCCGCCGAGACCATGGCCGCGTACGGCGTCCTGCCCGCCATCGGCGCCGTCCTCGTCGTCAGCGCCCTCACCGGCCTCGTCAACGGCCTCGTCATCACCAAGCTGAAGGTGCACGCCTTCATCGCCACCCTCGGCGTCACGCTCATCATCAAGGGAATCCTGGAGAACCGCTGGGACGGCCCCGCGGGCAGCGTCCCCACCTCCTTCCAACGCCTCGGCTACGACCGCGTCGGGCCCGTCCCCGTCTCCGCGCTGCTCTGGCTCGCCATCGCCGCGGCCGCCTGGTTCCTGCTCCGCCGCACCCCCCTCGGCCACCACATCCACGCCGTCGGCGGCAGCCCCGAGGTCGCCCGGCTCTCCGGCGTCCGCACCGACCGCGTCCTGGTCACCACCCACGTCCTGTGCTCGCTCACCGCGGGCGCCGCCGGGCTCCTCCTCGCCGCCCGGCTCGGCGCCGGGGCGCCCACCGTCGGCACCGACGGCGGCTACGACCTTGAGTCGATCGCCGCCGTCGTCCTCGGCGGCACCGCCCTCGCGGGCGGCAAGGGCGGCGTCGCCGGCACGGTCGGCGGCGTCCTCCTCCTCGCCGTCCTCGACAGCGTCTTCAACCAGCTGGAGATCAACTCCTTCGCCAAGGACGTGGTCCGCGGCATCGTCCTCGTCGCCGCCCTGGCGATCTACGCCCGCCGGAGGAGCGCCCGATGAGACGCACCCTGCCCCTCTTCGCGGTCCTCGCGATCCTGCTCGTCGCGATCGCCGCGGCCAACCCGCACTTCCTGGAACCCCAGGGCTTCCTCGCCTTCGTCAAACGGGCGGCGCCGCTCGCGATCCTCGCCGCGGGCCAGTACTTCGTGATCGTCTCCGGCGAGTTCGACCTGTCGGTGGGTTCCCTGGTCACCGCCGAGGTCGTGATCGCCGCCCGGCTCATCGACGGCGACGCGGGCGCGACCTGGCCCGTGATCGCCCTGCTGCTCGCCTTCGGCGCCCTGGTCGGCGTCGTCAACGGGCTGGTGACGACCCGGCTGCGGGTGCCGTCGTTCATCGTCACCCTCGGCATGCTGCTGGTGCTCTCCGGTGCCGTCTTCCTGTGGACGGACGGAGCGCCGCGCGGCGCGCTGTCCGAGCGGTTCCGGGAGTTCGGCCGGGGCAGCCTCGGACCGGTGCCCTGGTCGGTGATCGTCCTCGCCGTCGTGGTCGCCGCGGTGGTCGCCCTCATGCGGGCCGACTTCGGCCGCCTCCTCGTCGCCACCGGCGACAACGAACGCGCGGCGGCCCTGTCCGGCGTCCGCGTCCACCGGGTCAAGACCCTCGCCTTCGTGATCTCCGGGCTCTCCGCCGCCGTCTGCGCCCTCCTCCTCGGCGGGTTCGCCGGGGTGTCCGCGCAGGTCGGCGAGGGCCTGGAGTTCCAGGCGATCACCTCCGTCGTCCTCGGCGGCGTCGCCCTCGGCGGCGGGCGCGGCTCCGTCGTCGCCGCCGTCGCGGGCGCCTTCACCCTCCAGGCCCTGTTCACCCTGCTCAACCTGCACGGCGTCTCCGGCGCGCTGGAGTTCACCGTCCAGGGAGTCATCCTCATCGCCGCCGTCGCCCTGGGCTCCCTCCAGCTCACCCGCCCGGTCCTCCCGCGCCGCCGCCCCCGTTCCTCCACCACCTGAGAGACCACCATGAGACTCCCCGCCACCCCCGCCCCCACGCTCACCAGAGCCGCCGCCGCGCTGGCCGCCGCGCTGTCGCTGACGGCGTCCCTGACCGCCTGCACCTCCGACCTGCCGCAGGACGGCGCCGCCGCGTCCGGCACCCCGGGCACGTCGGCCGCGACGGACGGCCGGTCCGCGTTCTTCGTCCAGGCCGACCACGACGCCCAGCTCGCCATGCGCACCCAGCAGCCCACCGGACCCGCGGGCAAGCCCTGGGAGCAGGCCATCGACCCGCAGCCCACCGACACCGCCCGGTACGCCAAGGACGGCCCCTACCACCTGTGCTTCTCCAACGCGGCGACCGACAACCCGTGGCGCCAGGTCGGCTGGAAGTCCATGCAGGCCGAGGTCTCCCTGCACAAGGAGATCGAGAAGTTCACGGTCCTCGACGCCGAGGGCAAGGACGACAAGCAGATCTCCGACATCGCCGAACTCCAGGCCAAGGACTGCGACGCGCTCATCGTGTCCCCCAACACCACCGCCACCCTCACCCCGGCGGTCAAGGGCGCCTGCCCGAAGGTCCCCGTCATCGTCTTCGACCGCGGCGTCGCCACCGACTGCCCGGTCACCTTCATCAAGCCGATCGGCGGCTACGCCTTCGGCGCGGACGCCGCCGAGTTCCTCGTCGACCGGGTGAAGCCCGGCGGGAAGGTCCTCGCCCTGCGCATCCTGCCCGGCGTCGACGTCCTGGAGACCCGCTGGTCCGCCGCGAAGATCGTCTTCGACAGGAGCGATCTCGACATCGTGGGCGTGGAGTACACCGACGGCGACGCCGCCAAGACCAAGAGCATCGTCAGCAACTACCTCCAGCGCCACGGCACCCTCGACGGCGTCTGGATGGACGCGGGCGCGACGTCCGTCGCCGCCGTGGAGGCGTTCGAGGACGCCGGGGTGCCCGTCCCGCCGATCAACGGCGAGGACCAGCAGGACTTCCTCACCAAGTGGAAGGAGGCCGAGCTCACCGCGGTCGCCCCGACCTACCCCACCTACCAGTGGCGCACCCCGGTCATCGCCGCCCTGAAGATCCTCAAGGGCGAGAGCGTGCCGAAGACCTGGAACCTGCCGCAGCCCACCGTCACCGAGGACACCCTCGACACCTACCTCCGGCCCGGCATGCCCCCGCTGCACTACGCCCTCTGCGGCTGCGAGGACCTGCCGGGCTACCCGCAGAAGTGGGGTGGCAAGCAGTGACGGCGATCGGCGTCAACACCTGGGTGTGGAACTCGCCGCTCACCGACGAGTCCCTCGCCGAACTCGCCCCCCACGTCGCCGCTCTGGGCTTCGACGTCATCGAACTCCCGGTGGAGCAGATCGGGTTGTGGGACCCCCACCGGGCGGCCGAACTGCTCGCCTCCCTCGGCCTCGCCGCCTCCGTCGTCCTCGTCATGCCGCCCGGCCGGGAACTCGTCACCGCCCTGCCGGGAACCGTCCGCGCCACCCAGGACTACCTCCGCTACTGCGTGGACGTCGCCGCCGCCGTCGGCGCCCCGGCGATCAGCGGCCCCGCCTACGCCTCGGTCGGCCGCACCTGGCGGCTGGACACGGCCCAACGCAAGGCCGCCTACGCGGAGTTGCGGGAGAACCTGAAGCCCGTCCTCGACCACGCCGGGCAGCACGGCGTACGGGTCGGCGTGGAACCCCTCAACCGCTACGAGACCAGCCTGATCAACACCGTCGACCAGGCTCTGGACGCCCTCCCCGAGGAGTGCGGCCTCGCGCTCGACACGTACCACCTCAACATCGAGGAGAGGAGCCCCCACCAGGCCGTCCGGGCGGCCGGAGCACGCCTCGTGCACCTCCAGGTCTGCGGCACCGACCGCGGCGCTCCGGGCGGCGACCACTTCGACTGGGCCGCGCTCACCGCCGTCCTGCGCGACATCGGCTACGACGGCCCGCTGGTCATCGAGTCCTTCACCCCGGACAACACGTCGATCGCCGTCGCGGCGTCCGTCTGGCGGCCCCTCGCCGCCACCCAGGACGCCTTGGCCGCCGACGGACTGGCGTTCCTGCGCACCCTCTGAACCCCCCCCTCACCCCCACCCCTCCTGCCCCCTGCTAGGAGACCACCCGTGAGAAGACCCTGGCCGAAGCGCGCCCTGACCGCGCTGAGCGCCCTCGCCCTGGGCCTGGCGTTCCTCCAGGCACCCCCCGCCCAGGCGGCCCCCGACGCCGCCGACTTCAAGGTGCTGCTCTTCACCAAGACCGCCCCCGGCGCCTACCGCCACGACTCCATCGCCGCCGGCGTCCAGATGGTCGAACAGCTCGCCGCCGACAACAACTTCGAGGTCGTCAGGAGCGAGGACTCCGCCGTCTTCGACACGGCGACCCTCAACACCTACGACGCCGTCATCATGCTCCAGAACTCCGGCATGGTCTGGGACACCGACGCCCAGCGCAAGGCGGCCCAGGACTACGTGCGCAGCGGCCACGGCATCGTCGCGGTCCACAACACCACCGACATGAACATCGAGGCCGAGTTCCCCTGGTGGGACCAGGTCGTGATGGCCGGCGCCCACATGACGCAGCACTCCTCGATCGTGCAGGGCACCGCCAAGGTCGCGGACCGCGTGCACCCCTCGACCAAGGGGCTGCCGGAGCGCTGGACCCGCAGCGAGGAGTGGTACAACTTCGACAAGAACACCCGCGGCGACGTGCACGTCCTGGTCACCGCCGACGAGACGACGTACGACCCCGGGCCGGGCCGGATGGGCGCCGACCACCCGATCTCCTGGTGCCGCAACGCCGAGGGCGGCAAGGTCTGGGCGACCGCGATGGGCCACCAGGCGTCCGCCTACTCCGAGCCGTTCTTCCGGCAGCACCTCCTCGGCGGGGTGAAGTGGGCGGCGGGCGCCGCGGCGGGCGACTGCGGCGGCACGGTGTCCAACCGCTACCAGAAGGTCGTCCTCGACGGGACCCCCGACCAGCCGATGCAGCTCGACGTCGCGCCGGACGGCGACGTCTTCTACCTGTCCCGCTCCGGCGCCGTCAACGTGATCCACACCCACGGCGACACGCACGAGACGCATGTCGCGGCCCGTCTGGAGGTCTACGACGGCGGCGAGGGCGGCGGCATCGGCCTGGCCCTCGACCCGGGCTACGCCACCAACCGCTGGATCTACGTCAACTACGCCCCGGCCGGTGGCGCCGAGATCAACCGGATCTCCCGGTTCACCGTCAAGGCGGACGACACGCTCGACCTGGGCAGCGAGAAGAAGCTCCTGGAGGTGCCGGACTTCCGCGACGTCGACGAGCCCGGCCACACCGGCGGCAACCTCGCCTTCGGGCCGGGCGGCAACCTCTACATCGGCACCGGCGACGACACCAACCCGTTCCAGTCCAACGGCTACACGCCCATCGACGAACGTCCGGGCCGTGAGCGCTTCGACGCCCAGCGTTCCTCCGCGAACACCAACGACCTGCGCGGCAAGATCCTGCGCATCCACCCCGAGGACGACGGCACGTACACCGTTCCGTCGGGGAACCTGTTCGCCCCGGGCACGGCGAAGACGAAGCCCGAGATCTACGCCATGGGCTTCCGCAACTCCTTCCGGTTCGCCGTCGACAAGGAGACCGGCTGGATATCCGCGGGCGACTACGGGCCCGACGCGGGCGCCGCCGACCCGAACCGCGGCCCCGAGGGCACCGTGGAGTGGGACCTGATCAAGGAGCCCGGCTTCTACGGCTGGCCGTACTGCACGGGAGACAACACCCCGTTCAACGACTACGACTTCGCCACCGGCACCTCCGGCGCCAAGTTCGACTGCGGGGCGCCGGTCAACGACTCGCCCAACAACACCGGCCGCACCGAGCTGCCCGCCGCCAAGCCCGCCACGGTCTGGTACGACTACCACGCCTCCGCCGAGTTCCCCGAGATCGACCTCGCGGGCGGCGCGGCCCCCATGGGCGGCCCCTTCTACCACTTCGACCCGGACAGCACCTCCGAGCGCAAGTTCCCCGCCTACTTCGACAAGACGCCGTTCTTCTACGAGTGGAGCCGCAACCTCGTCAAGGAGATGCGCCTCGACGACACCGGCAAGCTCCTGAAGATCAGTTCCCTGGCGGCGCAGATCAGCCCCCGCGCGCTGATCGACATGAAGTTCGGCCCGGACGGCGCGATGTACATCGCCGAGTGGGGCAACGGCTTCGGTCACGCCAACACCGACGACGGGATCTACCGCATCGACTACGTCGCCGGGAACCGCGCGCCCCTGGCGAAGGCGAAGGCCACCCCCGACGCCGGACAGCCGCCGCTGGAGGTCGAGTTCTCCTCCCAGGGCTCCACGGACCCCGACGGCGACGCGCTCAGCTTCCGCTGGGACTTCGGTGACGGCGACACCTCCACGGCCGCGAACCCCACCCACCGCTACACGGCCAACGGGGCCTACACCGCGACCCTCACGGTCTCCGACGCCGCCGGGAAGACGGGCAGCGTGAACGTGCCCGTCACCGTCGGCAACACCCGGCCGAAGGTGACCTTCGCCAGCCCGCCGAACGGCGGCTTCATCTCCTACGGCGACACCATCAGCTACAAGGTGAACGTCACCGACCCCGAGGACGGCACCGTCGACTGCTCCAAGGTCAAGGTCACCGCCGCCCTCGGCCACGACAGCCACAGCCACGACACCGGCCAGTACACCGGCTGCACGGGCACGATCCGCACCAGCGCCTCCGGCCACGACGCCGACGCCAACACCTACTTCGTGCTCTCCGCGGACTACACCGACGCGGGCGGCCTGACCGGCACCACCAGCGCCGCGCTCCACCCCAAGCACAAGCAGGCGGAGTACTTCACCGCGCAGTCCGGCGTCCGGATCGTCAGCCAGGGCGGCGCCGAGGGCGGCCGCCGCATCGGCGACATCAGCCCCGGCGACTGGATCTCCTTCGACCCGGTCAACCTCTCCGGCATCACCTCGGTGTCGTACCGGGTGTCCTCGCCGGAGAACGGCGGCGGCACCGTCGAACTGCGCTCCGGCTCCCCGACCGGACAGCTCCTCGCCACCACCCGTATCCCGGTGACGGGCAGTTGGGACACCTACGTCGACCTCCCGGCCACCGACCTCACCGACCCCGTGGGGACCGGCAAGCTCTACGCGGTGTTCCGGGCCGACGGCAACCTCACCTTCGACCTCGACGCGTTCACGTTCAACGGCCGCGGCGTCGGCTCCGGTTCGGCCCCCGAGGACGGAAGCACCTACACGGTCACGGGAGTCGGCAGCTCCAAGGCCATGGACGTGAAGCACGCCGCCACGGACGACGGCGCGCCGGTGATCCAGTACACGCCGAACAACAGCGCCGCCCAGCGCTGGAAGCTGAACGACGCGGGCGACGGCACGTTCACGCTGGTCGCCGAGGTCAGCGGCAAGTGCCTCGAAGTGCCGGGCGGCCAAGGCGACACGGAGGGCGCCCAGCTCCGCCAGTGGTCCTGCAACGGCGGCGGCAACCAGAAGTGGAAGGTGCAGTCCGCCGGTACGGACGTCTACCGCGTGCTGTCGGCGCCCAGCGGCAAGTGCCTCGACGTGCCGGGCCACTCCACCGAGAACGAGGTCCAGTTGATCCAGTGGACCTGCCACGGCGGCACCAACCAGCAGTGGAGGTTCACCAAGGTCACCTGACCCCCACCCTCCTGGCGCCCGCCCCCGCCGCCCCGCCGGGCGGGCGCCAGGTCCCGCCGTCACGTCGGCCGCCGCGCCTCACGACACGCAGTCGGCCAGGGTGACCCCCGTGAGCCGCTCCGACGCGGTCCAGAGGCGGGCGTTGGCGGTGGCGTCGAGTGCGCGGCGGGTCGGGCGGACCTTGCCCGCCGGGCCGACCAGGCCCATGCGGCCGGTCGGCCCGTAGTAGTCGCCGGGGGAGACGTCCGGGGCCGTCGCGGCGTACAGCTGCGGCTCGGCGCCCTGTTCGACGTCCTGGGTCGGGACGACGTCGAAGCGCGCGAACCAGGGGCGCGTGGTGCGGTCGCGGCCGAGACTCGCCCCGGCCGTCTGGAGGTTGGTGCGGGTGGAGCCGGGGTGCGCGGCCACGCTGAGCAGGTCCCAGCCGCGCTCCTCGGCGACGGCCGCGAGCTGCCGGGTGAACATCAGGTCGGCCAGCTTCGACTGCCCGTAGGACAGCATCGGACTGTAGCGGCGGCGCTCCCACTGGAGGTCGTCGAAGCGGACGCGCCCGAAGGCGGCCGTTCCGCTGCTCATCGTCACGACCCGCGGCCGGTCGGCGGCCAGCAGCAGCGGCAGCAGGCGCAGGGTCAGCGCGAACGGGCCGAGGTAGTTGCTGCCCAGTTGCAGCTCGAAGCCGTCGGCGGTGGTCATCCGGCGCGGCGGGGCCATCACGCCCGCGTTGTTGATCAGCAGGTCGAGCGGGGTCCCGTCGGCGGTCAGCCGGTCGGCGAAGGCCCGGACCGACGCCAGGTCGGCGAGGTCGAGGGGGCGCACCTCCAGCCGCGCCGCCGGATGGCGGGCCAGGATGTCCCGCCGGGCCTGCTCGCCCTTGGCCGGGGTGCGGACGGCGAGGACGACGTGCGCACCGGCCTCGGCGAGACGGCGGGCCGTCTCCTTGCCGGTGCCGCTGTTGGCGCCGGTCACCACGGCGGACGTCCCGGACTGGTCGGGTACGACGTACATCGGATCGATCCCCTTAAAGACTGTCGGTCTCTTATTGCCTTCACGTTAACGGACCGGCGGTCTATTGTGCAATCGGAGGCGCCTCGCCGGGGCTCGCTCACCCTGCATTGACAGGAATCCTGCGTGACGCCACACTGCCGTGAATGACAGGAATCCTGTCAATGCAGGGTGCTGTGCACCTGATGTGGAAAGGGGCAGCGATGCCGAACACGTCCGATCCCCGCACCGCCGCGGACCAGCCGCCGCCCGAGCCGCCGCACACCGCGCACGACACGGGAACGACGGAAGCCGCCGGGGCGCCCGGCCCGCGGCTGGTGCGGGAACTCGTCGCCCGGCTCACCGTGTTCGTCGGCGAGCCCATCGTGGTCGGCCGCACCCCGCGCGGCCTGCGGCGCGTCATCCCCCTCACCGGCGGCACCGTCACCGGCCCCCGCGTGCACGGCGAGGTGCTGCCGCTGGGCGCCGACTGGAGCCTGATCCGCGAGGACGGCGTGCCCACCGTCGACGCCACCTACCTCGTCCGCACCGACGACGGCGTCGTCCTCTCCGTCACCAACTCCGGGGCCCTCACCGACCACGGCTTCGTCACCACCCCGCGGATCGAGGCCCCCGAAGGCCCCTACGCCTGGCTGAACGACGCCGTGCTCGTCGGCACCCTCACCCCCCTCACCGGCGCCGACACCCCGAGCGGCGTCTCCCTCGCCTTCCACCGCGTCACCGAACACCGGGCCCCCGAGGGACGCCCGGAGAAATGAGCCGCCCCATGACCCCCTCGTCACCGTTGCCCCCGTCGTCCCCTCCGCCGCGTTCCGTCCGCCCCCGGCAGTTCGTCGCCGACGGCATGGCCCGCCTCCTGGCCGTGGCCGAGGCCCGGCAGCGCAGGGAGTCCCCGTTCGCCGCCGTCCCCGCCGACACCGCGCCCGTCACCGTCCCCACCCGGCACGGCGACATGCCCGCCACCCTCTACCGGCCGCGCACCGCCGACACCGCCCGCGGTGTGTACGTCAACGTCCACGGCGGCGGCTTCTCGGCGGGCGCACCCGCCATGGACGACTCCCTCTGCCGCTACCTGGCCCACGAGGCGGGCGTGTTCGTCGTCAACGTCGACTACCGGCGCACCCCGCACGCCCGCTTCCCGGTCCCCGTCGAGCAGGTGTACGACGCCCTGCTCTGGGCGGCCGACGACACCCGCCCGTGGGTCGGGGCCGCGCTGCTCGTCGGCGGACAGAGCGCGGGCGGCTCGCTCGCCGCGGCGGCCTGCCGCACCGCCCTCACCGAAGGCGGACCCGAGATCGCCCTCCAGGTCCTGCAGTATCCGCCGCTCGACCTCGTCACCCCCGCCCGCAGCAAGGCCGCGCCCACCGACCACGAACCCATGCTGCGCCCCTCGCTCAGCCAGTTCCTCGACGCCGCCTACGTCCCCGACCCCCGGCAGCGCACCGACCCGCGGGTCTCCCCGGCCTGGGGCGCCAACAGCGACGACATCACCGGCATCGCCCCCGCCGTCCTGGTGACCGCCGGACGCGACCGGCTCCGCGCCGAGGGCCTCGTCTACGCGGCACGCCTCGCGCACGCCGGGGCCCTGGTCGCCCATCACGACCTGCCGGACGTCGACCACGGCTACGACATCACCGGCGAGAAGCCCGAGGTCACGAAGGAGATGTACGCCGTCCTCGCGGCCCACGTCCGCCGCGCCGCCACGACCTGACCCGAGCGCCGTCCCACCCGGTGCCCACGCCCCCGTGCGGGCGCCCGCACGGGGGTTTCCGCTCGGCGGAAACCCCCGCGACCGCGGGCCCCGGCCCCTGCCACCGTTCGGGGCGAGGGCACCGATCACCCCCGTACAGGAGATGCCATGACCGACACCGCCGTCGACACCGTCACCTCGGTTCCCGTCGCCGTCATCGGAGCCGGTCCCGCCGGTCTGATGCTGGCGCACCTGCTCGGGCGGGCCGGGGTCGACACCGTCGTCGTCGACACCCGCACCCGGCACGCGATCGAGACCACCCAGCGGGCCGGGATACTGGAGGCCGACGTCGCCCACGACCTCGTCGGCACCGGTGTCTCCGACCGTGTCCTGCGCGACGGCGACGAGCACGAGGGCCTGGAACTCCGCTTCGGCGGACGGCCGCACCGCGTCCACTTCAAGCGCCTGGTCGGCGCGTCGGTCTGGCTCTACCCGCAGACCGACGTCTTCACCGACCTCGCCGACGCCCGCGCCCGCGACGGCGGCACCGTGCACTTCGGCGTCACCGACACCGAGGTCCTCGACGTCACGACGGCCACGCCCCGCGTGCGCTGGACGGCACCCGACGGCACCCGCCACGAGGTCCGCGCCCGGTATGTCGTCGGCGCCGACGGGTCACGGAGCATGTGCCGCGACCTGGTCCCCGGGGACCGGCGGACGCGCTACGGCCGGGAGTACCCCTTCGCCTGGTTCGGCATCCTCGCCGAGGCGCCCCCGAGCGCCCCCGAACTGGTCTACGCCCACTCCGCGCACGGCTTCGCCCTGATCAGCCGGCGGACCGAGACCGTGCAGCGCATGTACTTCCAGTGCGCCCCCGACGAGTCCCCCGAGGCATGGTCCGACGACCGCGTCTGGAAGACGCTCCAGGACCGGGTGGCCGGGGACGACGGATTCCGCCTCCAGGAGGGGCCGGTCCTGGAGAAGACGGTCCTGCGGTTCCGCTCGTTCGTGCAGGAGCCGATGCGCTGGGGCTCGCTGGTCCTCGCGGGCGACGCCGCCCACACGGTCCCCCCGACCGGGGCGCGCGGCCTCAACCTGGCCCTGCACGACGTGAAGGTCCTCGCCCCCGTGCTGCTGCGGGCCCTCGGCCGGGAGGGCGGGACCGCGCTGGACGACTACCAGCCGCAGGCCCTGCGCAGGGTCTGGCGGGCGCAGAACTTCTCGTACTGGATGACCCAGCTGCTGCACACGCCGCCCGGCGGTTCCGCGTTCGACCTGCGGCGTCAGCTCGGCGAACTGGACAACGTGGTCGGCACCCCCGCCGGACAGACCTACCTCGCCGAGCAGTACACGGGCTGGCCCACCCGCGCCCACTGACCCGGCCGCCCAGGGGCGACGGCCGGGTCGGGCGCGGGACCGCTCGGGCGCGGCGGCCGGGTCAGGCGTAGTGGCGGTACACCGCCTCGGCGACACAGGCGGGCTTGTCGCCGCCCTCCGTCTCGACGGTGAACGTCAGGGCCATCTGCACCCCGTCGCCCTTCACCTCCTCGACCGCGCCGACGGCACCGTGCAGGCGGATTCTCGACCCGACCCGCACGGGGCTGGGGAAACGGACCTTCTCCAGGCCGTAGTTGACGCTCATCCGCGTACCGGTGATCTCCAGCAGCTCGCCGAAGAGCGGGATGAGGAGGGAGAGGGTGAGGTAGCCGTGCGCGATGGTCCCGCCGAAGGGGCCGTCCGCGGCGCGCTCCGGGTCGGTGTGCAGCCACTGGTGGTCGTCGGTGGCGTCGGCGAAGGTGTCCACCCGTTCCTGGGTGATCTCCCGCCACCCGGTCCGCCCGAGGTCGGTTCCGGCGAGGGCCTTCAGCGCGTCGAGACCGTCGGCGGTCAGGGGCGCGGGCGTGGGCGTCGGCGTGGGTGCGGTCATGGTCGATCCTTCCGAGGGCGTGGGCGGCTCGGAACGCCGCCCACGAGAGGGAGTGGGAGTGGGAGTTCGCACCGGGGTGGGTGCGGGGCGGTCAAGGGGCGCCGTCAGCCGCCGTCATTGCCGTCGTCGCCGGGACCGTCCGTGTACCGGGCGCGTACGACGTGCTTGACGATCTTCCCGGAGCCGGTGCGGGGCAGCGCGTCGGTCAGGACGAGGGAGCGCGGGATCTTGTACTTGGCGAGCCGCCCCCGGAGATGGCCGAGCAGCTCCTCCGCGTCGGCGCGGGCGCCGGACCGCGGGACGACGACGGCGCGGCCGACCTCGCCCCACACCGGGTCGGGCACGCCGAAGACCGCGCACTCGGCGACCGCCGGGTGGGTGAGGAGCGCCTGCTCCACCTCCGCCGGGTACACGTTCTCGCCGCCCGACACGAACATGTCCTTGACCCGGTCGACGAGGTACGCGTACCCGTCGTCGTCGGTGCGGGCGACGTCGCCGGTCCGCAGCCACCGGCCGTCGGCGAACGCGGCCGCGGTGTCCTCGGGCCGCCGCCAGTAGCCGGTCATGACGTGCGGGCCGCGGACGAGGATCTCGCCGTGTTCCCCCGGCCGGGCGTCCCGCCCGTCGGGCCGGACCACCCGGACGTCGGTGAAGAAGTGCGGCACCCCGGCGGACCCGGCCCGGTCCGCCGCCCGCTCCCGGTCCAGGAAGAGGACACCGGGGGAGGCCTCCGTCATGCCGTAGCCCTGGCTGACGGCCAGGCCGCGCTCGCGGTACGCGGCGAGCGTCCGGGCGGGGACGGGCGCGCCGCCGCAGTTCAGCGTGCGCAGGCTGGACAGGTCCGCGGTCGCCCAGCGGGGCCGCGCGGCGAGCGCGTCGAACATCGTCGGCACGCCGAACATCGAGGTCACCCGCCGCTCCTCGATCACCTCCAGCACCCGGTCGGCGTCGAACGCGCCGAGCAGCACCACCCGGCCGCCCTTGAGCAGGGTCGGCAGACAGGACATGTTCAGACCGGCGGTGTGGAACAGCGGGGCGACGACGAGCGCCACCTCGTCCGCGCGCAGATCCGTGTCGACGAGGACGTTGACGCTGTTCCAGGCGATGTTGCCGTGGGAGAGGACGGCACCCTTGGGCCGGCCCGTCGTCCCCGAGGTGTACATGATCATGCACGGGTCCTCGGGCGCCACGTCCTCGTCCGGCGGGGCGGTCCCGGCGGCGGCGAGCAACTCCTCGTAGCCGGGGGCGTCGCCGTCGGGTCCGGCGAGCGCGATCCTGTGCGCCACCCCCGCCTCGACGGCCGCCGCACGGGCCCCCGCCTCCTGCTCGGGCCCGTGCACGAGGACGGCGCTGCCCGAGTCGGCCAGGTTGTACGCCAACTCCGGCGCCGCGAGCCGGATGTTCAACGGGACGAAGACCGCCCCGAGGACGCCCGCCGCGAACAGGGTCTCCAGGAAGGCGGGATGGTTGGGCCCCAGATACGCGACCCGGTCGCCCCGGCCCACCCCCCGCTCCCGCAGGGCGTGCGCGAGCCGCCCCACCCGCTCGTCCAACTCCCGGTAGGTCAGCGTCCGTTCCTCGTGGACGACGGCCACCCGGTCGGGGCTCCTGCGGGCCCGGCGCGCCGACCAGGAGCCGATGCCCCGGTTCACCACGTACGACTCCTCCACGTCCGTCACCCCGCCCGCAGGCCGAGCAGCCGTGCCGCGTTCTCCTTGAGGATCTTCGGCCGGACCTCGGGCCTGACCGGGAGCTTCTCGAAGTCCGCGAGCCACCGGTCCGGGGTGATGACGGGGTAGTCGGAGCCGAAGAGGACCTTGTCCTGGAGCAGCGTGTCGGCGTACCGGACGAGCTGCGGCGGGAAGTACTTCGGGGACCAGCCGGACAGGTCGATGTACACGTACGGCTTGTGCGTGGCGACCGCGAGCGCCTCGTCCTGCCAGGGGAACGACGGGTGCGCGAGGACGATCCGCAGCTCGGGGAAGTCGGCGGCGACGTCGTCGACCAGCATCGGGTCGGAGTACGCCAGCCGGATGCCGCCACCGCCCGGCACGCCCGCGCCGATCCCCGTCTGACCGGTGTGGAAGAGCGCGGGCACGCCCAGCCCCTCGATCACCTCGTACAGCGGGTACGCCATCCGGTCGTTCGGGGCGAACGCCTGGACGCTCGGGTGGAACTTGAAGCCGCGCACCCCGTGCTCCTCGACCAGCCGCCGCGCCTCCCGCGCGCCCGCGCGGCCCTTGTGCGGGTCGACGCTCGCGAAGGGGATCAGCACGTCGGCGTGCGCGGCGCAGCTCTCCGCGATCTCCTCGTTGGCGATCCGCGGATGGCCGGTGGCGTGCTCGGCGTCGACGGTGAACACCACGGCCGCCATGCGGCGTTCGCGGTAGTGGGCGGCCGTCTCGTCGATCGTCGGCTGCCGGTGCCCGTGCGCCTTGAAGTACGTCGCGGACGCCGCCAACAGCTCCGGGCTCAGCGCGCCGTGGCCGTCCTTGGACACCTCGGCGTGGGTGTGCACGTCGATGGCGACGAGCCGGTCGACGTCGAGGGCGGTACGAGGGCTGGGGGCGGGGGTGGTGCTGGCGCTGGTGCCGGTGTCGGTGCGTGTGCCGGTGGCGGGCGGCCGGTCGGTGGCGCGGGGGAGGTCGGTCATGTCACGCCTCCGGGGCGGTGGGCGCGGGGATGCCGTACGTCTCGGGCTCGGAGCCCACGCCGTCCCGCCACCCGGCGGCGATCGCGTCGGCGCTCCAGCCGCCGTCGGCGAAGGCGACCGCCTTCTCCGCGGGGTGCGCCCACAGCGCGAGCCGGTCGCCGCCGATGCCGATGGCCTGCCCGGTGACGCCGGCGGAGGCGTCCGAGGCCAGGAAGGTGATCAGCGCGGCGACGTCCTCGACGGTGCCGAGACCCTCGTCCCGGCGCAGCCACCGCGGCAGCGGCGCGCCGGTGCGTTCGGCCGCGTCGACGAAGGGGGCGAACGCGGGGATCGTGCGGGTCATCTCGGTGGCGGCCACCGGGACGACGGCGTTGACGGTGACGCCCGCGCGCGCCAGCTCCATGGCCCAGGTGCGGGCCATGGCGACGATGCCCGCCTTGGCCGCCGCGTAGTTGGTCTGCCCGAAGTTGCCGCGCTGCCCGGCGGGGGACGAGATGAGGACCAGGCGGCCTCCGGTGCCCTGCTCGCGCATCCGGACCGCCGCGGCCCGCGCACAGGTGAAGGTGCCGCGGAGGTGGACGCGGACCACCGCGTCGAAGTCGTCGTCGGTCATCTTCCACAGCACGCGGTCGCGGAGGATGCCCGCGTTGGTGACGAGCACGTCGAGGCGTCCGAACGCGTCGACCGCCGCGTCCACCAGCTCCTCGGCCACCGCGCTGTCGCCCACCGCGGCCACGACACCGGCCGCCCGGCCGCCCTCGGAGCGGAGGGCGTCCACGGCGGCGCCGACCACGTCCGGTGCGACGTCGTTGACGACGACGGCCGCACCCGCGGCGGCGAGGGCTCGGGCGTACCCGAGCCCCAGACCACGGCCGCTGCCCGTGACGACGGCGACTTTCCCTTGCAGATCCATGGAGGTGCCTTTCCTGAACTTCCTGGACTTCCCGGACTTCATGGACTTCCCGAACGGCGTGCGGGGCCCATGAACCTGGCGACCGGACCTCGACCGGAGGGTTCAGCCCTCGACGGGCCTCGATCGACAGGATTCCTGATAATCGACAGTCTGGGGAACCGACAGGATTCCTGTCAATGGTCTAGAGTGTCGACCGCGCCGCCCGCACATCCCGCGCGGTGGCGCGGCCCGCCGGGCGCACCGCCGCGGGGGAGAGGGGACAACCGTGGGCACGTCGCTGCTCTACCTGGTCAAGAGGACGGAACTGGCGGTCCGGGCCCGCCTGGAGGAGCTGCTCAAGCCCGCGGGCATCACGGCGCTCCAGTACACGGCCCTCACGGTCCTGGAGCGGCACGACGGCGTCTCCGCGGCGCAGCTCGCGCGGGACTCGTTCGTCACGGCCCAGTCGATGGCCGACATGGTCCGCGCGCTGGAGGGCCGCGCCCTGATCCGGCGCGAGCCCAACCCGGCCAACCGGCGTGAACGCCTGATCCACCTCACCGGCGAGGGCCGCGGCCTGCTGGCCGCGTACGCCGCCCCCGCCCGCGACCTGGAGGCCCGCATGGTCGCCGACCTGACGACCCCGGAGGTGGCCGCGTTCCGGGACGCCCTGCACCGCACGTGGCGCTCGCTCGCGTGAGGCGGGCCCGTCCCGCCTGACGGAGGTCCGCGGGGCGTCGGCGGCCCGATCGCAACAGCCCGACGGTCTGTACGATGAACCGATGCCTACCTTTCAACGTGCGCGCAGCGAGGAGCAGCGCGAGCTGCGGAGGCGGGCGATCCTGGACACCACGGCCGCCATGCTCGACGAGACGCCGGTCGGCGAGGTCAGTCTCAACGAGCTGAGCCGACGCGTCGGGCTGGCCAAGTCCAACGTGCTGCGCTACTTCGAGTCGCGCGAAGCCATCCTGCTGGAACTGCTGGACCGGGCCTGGAAGCAGTGGGCGGACGACCTGCCCGCGCTGCTGGACCGGGAGATCGCCGCGGACGCCCCGGTGGGGGAGCGCGCCGAACGGCTCGTCGACGTCCTCGTCCGCTCCCTGGAGGGGCGCCGGGTCCTGTGCGACCTGTTCAGCGCCCAGGCCGGTGTCCTGGAGCGCAACGTCTCCGCCGAGGTGGCCGGACGATGGAAGCGGACGGCGCTCGGCAACGTCGACGCGATGGCCGCGCTGCTGCGCGCCCGGCTCCCCGAACTCGGTGACGCCGCTGTGGTGTTCACCGCCCAGGTCGTCATGATGGTCGGCGCGGTGTGGACCCACGCCCGCCCGTCCGCCGCCATGCTGGACGCCTACCGTGCCGACCCCGCGCTCGCCGCGTACCGCCTGGACTTCGCCCCCGCGCTGCGCGACGTGCTGACCACCCTGCTGACGGGCACACTGGCCCGCACCGCGACCGCGTGACCGAGCGGCGCGTCACCCCGGCTCGCTGAACACCCGCCCACGGGACGGCTGTCGAGCCCTGCCGTCAGCGGCCGTCGGCGACTCCCGCCCAGCCTTGTTCGAGCAGATCGAAGGCGCTGACCAGGGCCGCGCGGGGGTCGTCGTGCGTGCGGGCGACGCGCGGGGCCTCCAGGGCGAAGTGGGCCAGGGCCGTGCAGGTGGCGTCGCCGGGCGGCAGGCCGCACTCCCGCGCGACGGTCCGGGCCAGGGCGTCGGTGTGCCGCAGCCACATCGCCTGGAGGTACTCCCGCAGCGCCGGGGTGGCGTCGACGAGCGCCGCGAACGTACGGAAGTCGCTGCCGCGGTCGGGCGGCGCCACCCGGTGCCGCAGAGCGTGCTCGCGCAGCGCCGCCGGGATCGACAGGCCCGCGGGGCGCTCCCGCACGGCGGCGAGGAGCTGCTGCTCCTGGTCGGCCTCCTCGTCGAAGACGAGCGCCTCCTTGACCGGGAAGTGCTTGAACAGGGTGGTCGTGGACACGTCCGCCGCGTCGGCGATCTCCCGGATGCCGACGGCGTCGTAGCCGCGTTCCAGGAAGAGCCGCAGCGCGGCGTCCGCGATGGCCCGGCGGGTGGCGGCCTTCTTGCGCTCGCGGCGCCCCGTCGGCTGCGCCGCCGCGGAGGGATCTGGCATCGGCATGCCGCCACCCTACCCGAAAGTGCATCGACTCAAAAAGTGCAACGGTTGCACTTAGTGAACCGGTGTGCTTCTGTGGGAGGCATGAACAGCACACCCACCACCCCTCGTATCGCGATCGTCGGCGCCGGACCCGGCGGCCTCACCTGCGCCCGCGTCCTCCAGCGGCACGGCGTCACCGTCACCGTCCACGACCGGGAGAGCGGCCCCGACGTCCGCGACCAGGGCGGCAGCCTCGACCTGCACGAGGACAACGGCCAGATCGCGCTGCGCGAGGCCGGACTCCTCGACGCGTTCCTCCGGGCGTCCCGCCCCGAGGGCCAGGAGATGCGGCAGCTGGACCCGGCGGGCACGGTCCTCTTCCACCACCGGCCCGAGGAGGGCGAACGCTTCAAGCCGGAGATCGACCGCGGACACCTCCGCGACCTCCTCCTCGACTCGCTCCAGCCCGGAACCGTCCGGTGGGGCCGCACGCTGATCAGCGTCGACGGCCCTCGGGGCGGACCCCGGCGGCTGCGCTTCGCCGACGGCACGACCGTCGAGGCCGACCTCGTCATCGGGGCCGACGGAGCCTGGTCGAAGGTGCGCCGGGCCGTGTCCGACGCGGTCCCCGAGTACACCGGCGTCAGCTTCCTGGAAGCCTGGTTCGACGACGTCGACCGTCGCCACCCCGAGATCGCCGCACTCGTCGGCCAGGGCTCCGCCGCCGGAGCCGACGGCGAGCGCGGCCTGTTCGCCCAGCGCAACGGCGGCGACCACATCCGCGTCTACGTCATCCAGAAGGCCGCCGCCGACTGGATCACCGACGCCGGGCTCACCGCCCAGGACACCGAGGGCATTCGCGCCCTGCTCCTGAAGCGGTTCCAGGCGTGGTCACCCGCCCTGCGACGCCTGATCACCGACAACGACGGCCCCTACGTGCACCGCCCCCTCCACGCCCTGCCCGTCCCGCACGTCTGGCGGCAGGACCCCGCCGTGACGCTCCTCGGCGACGCCGCCCACCTGATGCCCCCGCTCGGCGTCGGAGTCAACCTCGCCATGCTCGACGCCTGCGAACTCGCCCTCGCCGTCGCCCGGACGGACACCGTCGCCGAGGCCGTCCGCGTCTACGAACAGACCA
Organism: Streptomyces sp. NPDC091281; assembly: GCF_044757425.1. NCBI lineage: Bacteria > Bacillati > Actinomycetota > Actinomycetes > Kitasatosporales > Streptomycetaceae > Streptomyces > Streptomyces sp. NPDC091281. Next base: position 203,576 of record NZ_JBIVUY010000009.1, read on the forward strand.
TGATCCCCCGCGCCCACGAGACACAGCGCCTCCTCGACGGCGGCGCGGAGGACCTCCTCTCCACCGAACTGCCCGACTTCGCCGCCGCCGACGGGCCGTGAGCGGACACCGACCCCGACGCCGAAACCAGGGCCGGGCGGCGCGGTGACATGGCGACGCGGTGCCTCAGGCGCTCCGGCGCAGCTCCGAGAGCTTCTCCCACAGCGCCGACGGTGTGGAGAACGTGTCCATCACCAGCATCTCGTCGGGCAGTTCCACCGCGAGCGTCTCCTCCAGCTCGGTGACCAGGGTGAGCAAGGTCAGTGAGTCCAGGCCGAGTTCGGTGAGACCGGCGTCCGGATCGACGGGGGCCGACGCGTCCAGGAAGGGGAGGCTGCGGCGGAGGACGTCCTCGAAGTCGCGGTAGGAGAGGTCGTTCACGGGCTGCTCCTCGAATGCTGCGCGGCCTGCGGGCGACGGACATGCCCCGTGCCGGTCAGCGTAGCCGGTCGCGATCTCCGCAGGACGTCTCCCCGAAGTCCCGCGACACGAAACCCTCTTGTGTACCGCCCGGCCTCCCGACCACGGGAAGGTCGGCAACGACCCCGTCACGACCCCGGCGCGATGTCCTCCGCCACCCGCTCGTTCCACACGGTCTCCCGGGCCACCGTCTCGGTGAGGAGACCGGCGACCCGGACCACCGCCGGGGCGCCCTGCCGCAGGCGCAGGGAGAACACGTTCCGTGTCATCTCCCAGCGGCGGGACAGGGCCTCGGCCTCGGCGGCCCGCTCCCGCAGCACCGGCACCCCGCACGCCTCGGCCGCCGCCCGCAGGAACCGTGCGTTCAGGGCGCGTTGACTGGCCAGCTCGCCGAACCAGGCGCTGACCTCGATCACACCGACGGGGCTCAGGTCGGCGTAGCGGGCCGGGTCGTCGCGGAGGGCGTCCGCGGCGGCGGTCGGCAGACCCGCGGCGGAGGCTGCCTCCACGGTGTTCCGGACGAGGGCGGCCCTGAAGCGCTCCCCGGCGGCCGGTCCGGACCCGCCCGCACGTCCGGGCCGGACGACGAGGGTTCTGTTCCGCCAGTCGGGATCTCCCCGCCGCGCCTCACCGAGCGCCGCCGAGGACATCGCCGCCGCGAGGGTGCCCGCGTCCAGCGGACCGTCGTAGGGGAAGCCCTGGTAGCAGTCGATCACATGGAACGGCCGGTCCGGGCGTCCGGAGGCCGCCGCCTGCGCGGACCCGACGCGGCCGTCTCCGTCCCCGCTCCCGCCCTCGCCGTAGCCGCAGACCACCATCCGGTGGGCGTGGTGCTGACGGCCGTGGAAGGAGCTGTACGGGATGTGGAACGTGTCCACCCAGGCGACCACCGGCACCCCGGCGGCGAGTTGCTCCCGTACCCACGCCAACGCCTCCTCGGACGAACCGTGTTCGCGGACGGCGGTGTCCAGCCCGTACCAGTCGCGCAGGATCTCCTCCGGCGTACGGCGGTGGATGCCGAGCAGTTCCACGGGCCACTCGGTCCCGACCGCGTCCGCGCGGCGGTGGTAGCCCCACTGGTCCCCGAGCACGCTCGGATCGTGACCGAGCCGGGCCGCCACCACGCCGAAGGTCGCCGAGATGCAGTCCAGAGCAGAGAACTCCGTGTCCCAGGACACCCCCCTGGACACCGCACCCCTGGACTCCGTGTCCGTGAACTCCGCCTGTGCGGATGCCTGTTCCGTCACGAGACCCTCCGCTCCCGGTGCTGCCGCCGCCGCTCCCTCGTCGTCCTCGCGGAGCGTCACAGCCAGCCCGCCAGGGACGACACGAAGGTGTCCAGGCCGTCGCGGTGGATCGCGTGGGTGGCCCCCGGCACCGTCCGCACCGTGAACCCCCGTCGGCCGAACTCCGCGCGCATCTCCGCGTCCACCAGGGTGCTGGGGTCGGCGACCTGGACGAGTGAGGGCACGACCGCCTTCTCCGGCGTGTGGTCGACCGCCCGGTGCGCGGACAGGGCCACGGCGGACTCCTCGTCCCACGCCCGCAGGGCCGCCACCTCGGCGGCCACCCGCGACTCCGGCCAGCCGGGCCGCAACATGCTGACCAGCAACTGGGGCGACCGCTTGAAGAGGACGAACTGGGCCGGATCGAGGGCGCCGTCCGGTCCGCCGAGCCGCCAGGCGGGCTCCGAGTACACCACCCGTTCCGGGCGCAGTTCCTCCACCGCCAGCGAGAGCGCGAGCGCGCCCAGCGAGTGACCGAGCGCCAACTCGGCCCCGCGCGGCAGTGTTTCGACGAGGTCCTCGGCGAACAGGTGCGGTGCGTACGGGCCGCGGGCGCTGGTGCCGTGGCCGCGTAGGTCCACGGCGAGCACCCGGTAGCCGCGCCCCGTCAGGACGGGCACCAGCTCGTCCCAGGTGCGGTGGTCGGACATCAGGCCGTGGACGAGGACCGCGAGCCGATCGCCCGCGCCCCACTCCCGCGTGTCGAGACGCACCTCGTGGTCCTCCCTCAGCCGCCGGTGGAGGACGGCCCGTCGCCGCCCCACCCTTTCGAGTCCCCGTGTTCCGCGGCCAGTTCACGCACCGCGGCCTCCGCCTCCGGCCACACCCACAGCCGCTCCGCGAACCTCACCGGACCCACCGAGTGCGCCGCGCCCGCGGCACCAGCCACCCCGGCCGCCGTTCCAGGGTCCCCGGCCTTCCGCCCGTACCGGTCGACACGTCGCACCACGGCGTCCAGCACCTGCAACCGGTAGGCCCACAAGGCTTCTTGCTTGGCGAGCGCCGCCTCCTCGGTCCCCGGCACCCGCACGGGTCGGACCCCGCCGCCGGACCGCCCCGCGCCCGACAACCCGCCCGGCCGGTCCAGTCGGCCCGCCGCCTGGGCCGCCTCCGTGAACAGGGCGTACGGCATGTCCTCGTAGAACGCGACGCGTCCGGGCTCCCACACCCCCCGGTCGACCAGAGCGAGGGCCGCCTGCCGGGTGAGGACGTGGTCCACGTGCCCGCCGACGCCCAGCGGGACCAGCACCAGCGGCGCCCCCGCGACCTCGGCCGCCAGGTCCGCGGTCACCCGCGCGAACAGGTCCGGTTCCGCCGCCACGGCCGACACCTCCGCGTCCGGCTCCACCAGGAAGTCCGCGCCCCACGCCGCGCGGTCGGCCGCGTCCACATGGCCCAGGAAGGCCGGTCGCACGTCCAGCACCCTGCACGCCACCCGCTCCTCCGCCAGCAGCAGCCGAGACGCCAGGGCCGGGCGTTCCCGGTAGTAGGGGCGCCGCGTCCACGTCTCGTGCGAGAAGACGTTCACCACCCGGCCCCCGGACCGGGCCAGGAGCGCGCCCACGGCCAGCGTGGCGTCGTCCGGGTGCGGCGAGAGACAGACCGGCGACCCCGCGGGCGCCGTACGCGGAGCGGGGGCCGCCACGACCAGACCCGCCGCGTGCCAGCGGGCGATCCGCTCGGCCTCGGCGGGCGGGAAGGAGCCGAACGCCCGGCCGCCGTCGCAGGCCGCCCAGAGCGCCGCCGCCGAATCCGGGAGGAGTTCGGGGACCGGCTCCCCGAGGAAGCGTGCGCCACCGCCGTCGAACTCGCCGTGAGGAAGCCGTAACGGCCGGTCCACCGCCGTGAGTTCTCTCTGTGTCCGCCGTGTGAAGCGCACGACGGAGGCGCTCTCCGACATGCGCATGAGTGTAGGCCACAGGGTGTTTGTGGAAGGATGGCATGAGCACATGGCACGTCTGTGGTCGGTACACGACGAGAGGCTCGATGGCATGTACGTACTCGCGCGGGGACTCGGCACGGCGGAGACCACGGTCCTGGGCGAGGCGTGTCGAAGGACCGAGCTGCCGCTGAAGTCCCTTCCCGAGCACGGCGACCCGGCCGACCACCTGACGCCCGACCTCCTCGTCGCCTTCGTGGCCGCCTGCGCCGACGGCGCGTCCCCGCTGCTGCTGCCCGCCCTCACCCGCGACGGGGCCTACGCGGTCCTCGTGCAGTCCGCGCCCACCGCCAGATCCACGCTCGCGGCGGTCCGCTCGGGCGCCGGGTTCGTGATGGCGGCACCGCTGGACACCGCCCGCCTGGAGGCGTTCCTGACATATCTGCGCGACGTCGCTGCCCCCGCCGCCGCACAGGTCCTCGACCTCGACGACGACGGCACGCTCACCACGCCCTCCGCCTCGGTACGGCTCACCCCGGCGGAGGCGCGGGCCCTGCGCGCGCTCGGCGACCGCCGGGCCACCATCGTGGCCCGCCCCGACCTGCTGCGCCTCACCGGCGAGGACCCCAGAGACCTCGTCGAGGCGCTGCGCCGCCGGTTCCGGGAGGTCGGCTCGGGCGCGCAGATCCTCAAGGTGCCCCACATGGGATTCCGGCTCGTCGGCGAGGTCCGCCGGAAAACGGCCGCGTGAACGCCCCTGCCCGCCCGGCCCGGACGGACCTCCGCCCCGTCGACGTGTGGTGGGCGCGGCCCGCCGACGTGCCCGAGAGCCTCGTGGACCTGCTCGACCCCGTCGAGCGCGCCCGCCACGACGCCACGCCCGACCCGGCCAACCGACAACGTTTCCTCGCCGGTTGCGCCCTGACCCGGATCGTCCTCGGCGACCTCCTCGGCATCGGCCCCGCCGCCGTCCCGCTGCGCCGCGTGTGCCCGCGCTGCTCCGGACCGCACGGCAAGGTGACCGCCGACACCGGCACGGACCTCCGGTTCAACATCTCCCACAGCGGCGACGTCGTCGGGCTCGCCGTCTGCCGCGGCGCGGACGTCGGCCTCGACGTGGAGGACGCGCGGACCGCCACGGACGTCGAGGCGGTCGCGCCCCGCACGCTCGGCGCCACCGAACTGGCGGCCCTGCGCGCCCGGCCGCCCGCCGAACGCCCCGCCGCCTTCCTGCGCTACTGGACCCGCAAGGAGGCGGTCCTCAAGGCACTCGGTGTCGGCCTGCGCGTGCCGCCGCGCCGACTCCACGTCACCGACCCGGCCCTCGCACCCGCCGTGCTGGCCCTCCCCGAGAAGATCGGCGTCCGCCGCGAGGTACGCATGGCGGACACCCTGGCCGGGGAGACACATCCCGCGTCGGTGGCGGTCACCGGCACCACCGAGGTGTCCCTCGTCCAGCACCCCGCACCGGGCGCCCTGCGCGCCCGCCGGTAGCCGCACGACTCCCGCACCGCACCTCGGACCGCACCGCGGACCCCCACCGCACTTCAGACCCCCACCGCACTTCAGACCCGCACCACAGACCCGCACCGAACGGCGGACCACCCGGCTCGTCCGCTCGTGAACGACGGAGAAGGGCAAGGAGAGATGTCGGACGTCGTGCTGCTGACCCCGCGTGAGATCACCACCGGGGCCACGAGTCTCAACAACCAGAACGTGACCGTCACCGACGAGGAGTACGTCCAACTCGACCCCGCCCTGCGGATCTTCTACGAGAAGGTCCGCGAGAACCTCGGCCTCGCCTGCATCACCGGCTACTTACGGAACGCCGGATACACCGTCAAGTCCCTGAACCTGCACGGCCGGGCACCCTCCGACGAGGCCATCGTGGACCTCATCCGCCGCGAACGCCCGCGGTTCGTCGGCATCAGCATCATGTACGACCTGCACATCATCGACGCCATCCGGCTCATCCGCTGCGCCCGCACCGCCGACCCCGACGTGTTCATCGCCATCGGCGGCGCCTTCTGCACCTACAACGCCCGGCTGATCGCGGAACAGGTCCCCGAGGCGGACTGCGTCACCTTCGGCGAGGGCGAGTTGACCGTCGTCGGCCTCATGGACCGGCTGACCTTGGGCGAGGACTGGCGGCGCACCCCCGGCGTCTTCTACCGCGACGGCGACCGGGTGCGCGGCAGCGGCATGCCCGTCCTGCCCGACCTCGGCACCCTCGTGTGGCCCGCCCGCGACGTCCTGGAGTACCACCGCGCGGCGGGCATCGCCACCCCGGTCGCGTCCACCTTCACCAGCCGCGGCTGCCACGCCAAGTGCACCTTCTGCTACGCCCCCCGCCAGCCCGGCGTGGTCGACGGGTTCTGGCGGATGCGGCCGCCCGCCGACGTCGTCGACGAGATCGCCCACCTCCAGCGGGAGTTCGGCACCCGCTTCATCTGGTTCAACGACGACAACTTCGGCGGCGCCTTCGGCGACGGCTTCGCGCACGCCGTCGAGTTCGCCGAGACCGTCCTGTCCCGCGGCCTGAAGTTCCAGTTCCACTGCGAGTTCCGGGTCGACTCGGGGCTCATCGACCACGAGGCCCTCGACCTGCTGCACCGGGCCGGGCTCTCCTCGGCGCTGCTCGGCATCGAGTCGGGCTCACCGGCGATGCTCCGCCGGTTCAAGAAGGGCACCACCGTCGCCTACAACCTCGACGCGGCCCGCATGTTCAAACGCAAGGGCCTCGGCCTCGACCCCGGCTGGATCATGATCGAGCCCAAGACCTCGCTCGCGGAACTCTGGGAGAACCTGGAGTTCATCGTCGCCGCCCGCATCCACGAGGCCGACAACCCGTTCTTCCTCATCAACCGGGCCATCGCCCTGCGCGGCACCGAGATGTACGACCGCATCGAGGACCCGCTGCCGCTCGCCGACATCGAGGGCCTGGAGGGCGACGCCTACGAGATCCTGCGCACCGCGCGCCGCGACTACCGGGTGCCCGACCCGCGGGTCGAGGCGCTCTGGGCGGCCTGGAGCGAGGTCGGCGAGGAGATCAGCGACCGCAAGGAGAACGTCCTGCCGTTCGTCGCGCAGAAGATCGCCCTCGGCGCGCGCAGACTCCGCGGCGGCCCCTACAACCCGCGCGGCCTGCTCAGCCGCCTGCGGGCCTGGCGCAACGGCCTGCCCGAACTGTTCCTCGCGTTCATGAACTACGGGCTGGTCCTCGCCGAGAGCGACCCGCCGGACCTCGCCGCCCGGCTCACCGCCGATCTGCGGGACCTGGTCGCCGAGTACGACACCGAGCATCTCGGCGAGTCCTTCGCGGAGTTCGGTGACCGCGTGGAACGCATCTGCGGCGCCGAGGCCCTCCTCGCGGCGGGAGCGGCCGGATGAGCCCCAGATACGGCGTCGTCGGCTGCGGCCGGGTCTTCCAGCGCTACCACCTGCCCGTCGTCACCGAGGACCCGGACCACCGGCTGGTCGCGGTCTGCGACACCGACCCCGACAGCGCGCGCGGCCTGCTCGGCGCCGCCGCCGACGGCGTCCTGATCACGTCCTCGCTGGCGGAGTTCCTCACCGTCGGCAGACCCGACGCGGTGGCCGTGTGCACACCCAACGACGCCCACGCCGCACCCGTGTCGGCCGCCCTCGCCGCCGGTGCCCGCGTCCTGTGCGAGAAGCCGCTCGCCGCCGACCCGGACGAGGCCCGCCGCCTCGCCGAGTCGCCGGGCGCCGACGAGCGGCTCGCGGTCAACCTGCCGTACCGCTTCCACGAGTTGCTCCCCGCCTTCCGTGCCGCGCTGCCCGCCGGGCCCTTGGAGATCAGCCTGACGTTCACCACCGCCGGGCAGCGCCTGTGGCGGCCGGTGACCGACTGGTACGGCGACGCCGCACGGGCGGGCGGGGGCGCGCTGGTGGACCTCGGCGCCCACGCCCTGGACCTGCTCGTCACGCTGTTCGGCGCCGCCCGCCCGCTGGCCTGCCGGGTCGACGCGCCGGGCGTGGAGGAACGGGTCGTCGCGGAGCTGGAGTTCGCGGCCGGACCGGCCCGGGTGCGGATCGACCGCCGCAGCCGGGTGCTGGGGCTGAGCGTCGAGGCGACCGGCGCGAGCGGCGGGAGCGCGGTGCTGGACCTGCGGCGCGGCGAGGTCCGCGGCCCCGCGGGCACCGTCACCGCCGAGGACCGGCGGCCCGAACTCGCGGCGATCCGCGGCTTCCTGGACGCGACCGCGGGGCGGCCCACCGGCCGCACCGCGGGACCGGCCCAGGCCCTGGAGGTCCAGGAACTGATCGCCGGGCTCTACGCCCTGGCCGTCGTCGACCGGGAGCCGGCGCTCTGACCACCCGTGCCCGCCGGGGCGTCGCCGGGAAGAGCGGGCCGGAAGGCGGCCTTCAGCTCCCTGAGGCGGGCACGGGACCGCTCGCCCGAGTAGAGGTGCGTCGCACCGATCTCCTCCTCGGTGATCCGGTCCAGGAAGTACAGGTTGATCACGTCGGACGGGGTGGCGCAGGTCTTGCAGAAGGAGAAACGCGGCCGGTCGTGCATGAAGAGGTCGTAGTGCTGGTGGCTGGCGTACTGGTCGAGGAGGAGGGTGCGGTTCTCCGCGAGGTTGCCCATGGGCTTCACCCAGGCGTGCGGGCAGGCGGAGACGTCCCCCTGCCCGAACAGCTGGGCCATGGTGGCCGTCACGAAGCAGCCCAACGTGCGGACGTTGGAACGCAGTTGGTCGGCCATGTGCGCGACGTAGGCGCGCGGCGGCAGCACCTCGGCGAACTCGTCGTAGCGCTCGACCAGCGGCACCAGGTGGTCGCCGGGCGGGGGACCCATCCGCTCGGCGGTCTCGCCGCGCACCGGGAAGAAGTACAGGGTGGTGCTCCCGGCGACCTGGTCGCGCAGGTACTCCGCGAACTCCAACTGGCCCGCGTAGTTGGCGTCCGTCAGCACGGACTGGATGTCGACGCGCAGCCCCGCCTCCGCCGCCGCGCTCAGCGCCCGCATGATGACGTCGTGGAGCTTGGCCTGCTTCGGGGGCAGCCGGTGCCGGTTCAGCTCCAGGGTGTGGCCGTCCAGCGAGATGTTCAGCTGGACGTTGCCGAGCGCGGCGAGCGCGGCGATGCGCCGTTCGGTGAGGAAGACGCCGTTGGTGATGACCTGGACCGTCTCGTACCGGCGGCTGGCCTCCTCGACGAACTCCGTGGAGCCCTTCAGCCAGAAGAACTCACCGCCGGACAGCCGCAGGATCGGCGCGTCGACCTGCGCGTGGTACAGGTCGAGGATCTCGTGCCAGTCCTGCCGCCGGTCGGTGGTGAGCCGTAACCGGGCGTCCGGCACGTTCATGAGGAGGTTGTACTCCTCGGTCAGGCAATAGGAGCAGCGCATTTGGCACAACTGCTCCTCGATCACCATGTCGTTCATGAGGAACGGCAAGCGTCCGCCCTCGGGCAACGAGGAGGTGAGTGCAGCACGAAACGTGTCCTTCAGACGCATGAAATCCCCGTCTTCGGCAGTCGGCTTCCCGTGCGGTCAACCCTAACCGCCCGTCAATCTCCTGCCTAGGGCGACTACTTGACACGGTCGCGGGCACTGATTATTGCGGCGGAATGAAATCCGGAAGAGCCGCTGTCGGGACCTGACCGGTATCCCGGACCGTGAGCTAGCATGCTCCCGGCCGTAGCCGCGGAAGCACGGGGGCACGGAAGGCATGAGCGAAATCCGAATAAGGATGGATGGCGACACCACGGATGAAGTGGGTCATCGTGTCGACGTCGCCCTGGAGAAGCACGCGTACACCGTGCACATAGGCTCCGGCGTACGCCGTCTGCTGCCCCGCGTCCTCGCCGGACTCGGCGTGTCCCGGGTCGTCGTGGTGGCCGCTCCGGCCGCCCTGGCCGCCGACCGCCTCCCCGACCCGGGCGTGCCCCACACCGTCCTGCCGGTCACCGACGGGGAGCACGCCAAGTCGCTGGCGAACGTGGAGACGTACTGCCGGGCCTTCGTCGCCGCCGGACTCATCCGGACCGACGCCGTCGTCGCCTGCGGCGGCGGCACCACCACCGACACCGTCGGCCTGGCCGCCTCCCTCCACCACCGCGGCATCCCCGTCGTGCACCTGCCCACCACCCTGCTCGCCCAGGTCGACGCGAGCGTCGGCGGCAAGACCGCGGTCAACCTGCCCGAGGGCAAGAACCTCGTCGGCGCCTACTGGCAGCCCGCCGCCGTCCTGTGCGACACCGACTTCCTGCACACCCTGCCCCACCGCGAACTCCTCAGCGGCTACGGCGAGATCGCCCGCGCCGCGTTCATCGGCGCCGGTGACCTGCGCGGCCGTCCGCTGGTCGAGCAGATCCTGGCGAGCGTCCGCCTCAAGGCCTCGATCGTCGCCCGCGACGAACGCGACCGGGGACCGCGGCACATCCTCAACTACGGCCACACGCTGGGCCACGCCGTGGAACGCGCCACCGACTACACCTGGCGGCACGGTGAGGCGGTCGCCGTCGGCACCGTCTTCGCGGGCCTCCTCGCCGGACGCCTCGGCCGGATCGACGCCCCACGCGTCGCGCTGCACCGCGAGATGGTGCGGAGCTTCGGCCTGCCCGACTGGTTACCCGAGGACGTCGCGCCCTCCGCCCTCGTGGAGCTGATGCGGCGCGACAAGAAGGGCACCCGTCCCGGTCGCGACCTCACCTTCGTCCTGGACGGCCCCGGCGGTCCCGCCCTCGCCGACGTCGACGAGGCCGTCGTCGCCGAGGTCCTCGCCGACCTGCCCACCGGCCCGGCCCCCGACGAGACACCCGCCCCGGACGAGAGTCCCACCCCGGCCCATGCTCCCGCTCCCGACGAGGCCACCGCCACCGCCGCCCGCCACGGTCACCCCGCCCCCGCCGGAGGCACCGCGTGACCGGCCCCGGCACCGACCCCGCCCCCCGCCCCGGCCCCGGGATCTCGGGCACCACCCGCCTCTACGCCGTCCTCGGCGACCCCGTGGCCCAGGTCCGCGCGCCGGGCCTGCTCAACGCGCTCTTCGCCCGCACCGGCACGGACGCCGTCCTCGTCCCCCTGCACGTCACGCCCGCCGACCTCGCCACGGTGCTGCGCGGACTGCGCGCCCTGCGCAACCTCGACGGCGTCCTTGTCACCGTCCCGCACAAGATCGAGGTCTGCCGGTACGCCGACGAACTGGCCCCGGCCGCCCGCCTCGCCGGGAGCGCCAACGCCCTGCGCCGGAACCCGGACGGGACCTGGCGGGCCGACAACTTCGACGGCGCGGGCTTCGTCCACGCCCTGCGCGCCCACGGCCACGACTTCGCCGACGCCGAGGTCGCCCTCTTCGGCGCCGGGGGAGCGGGACGCGCGCTGGCGTGCGCGCTGCTGACCTCCGGCGTCCGCCGGCTGCACCTGTTCGACCCCGACGCCACGCACCGGGAGGACCTCCTGACGCGGCTGACCGAACTGCGGCCCGGGTGGGCGCGGGAAGGCACCGACGAGGCCCTGGCCCGCGTCGACCTCGCCGTCAACGCCTCCCCCCTCGGCATGCGCCCCGGCGACCCGCTGCCGTTCGCCCCGGACCGGCTGCCCCCGCACGGCACCGTCGCCGACCTCGTGATGAAACCGGCGGAGACCGCCCTGCTGCGCGCCGCGGCCGCCGCCGGACGGCCGGTCGTCCCCGGCGGGCCCGTCCTCGACAGCCAGGTCGCCCTGTACCGCGACTTCTTCGGACTGACCGCCGGCGCACCGCCCGAGGGGGGACCGACGCCATGATCGACCACGCGCAGGCCGTGGCACTCGCCCGGCGGGCCCTGGCCCACCTGGAGGCCGGGACCACCGACCAGGCCGACGACGTGATGCCCGTCCCCGTGGCCGAGTACCTGGACCCGGAACGCTGGCGACGCGAGGTCGAGACGGTCTTCCGGCGCGTCCCGCTCGCGCTGGCCCTCTCCGCCGAACTCCCCGCCGCGGGCGCCTACAAGGCGTTCGACGCGCTGGGCACCCCGGTGCTGCTCACCCGCGGCCGGGACGGCGCCGTCCGCGCCTTCCTCAACGTCTGCCGCCACCGGGGCGCGCAGGTGTGCCCCGCGGGCACCGGCACCCGGCACCGGTTCCGCTGCCCGTACCACGCCTGGGTCTACGACGACACGGGCGCCCTGGTCGCCGTCCACAAGCCGGGCACGTTCGGCGAGGTCGACCCCGACGGCCTCGGCCTGCGACCGCTCCCCGCGACCGAGGCGCACGGCTTCGTGTGGGTGTGCCTCACCCCCGGACAGCCGCTCGACCTGGACGGCTGGCTCGGCGACTACGCCGACGAACTGGAACGGCTCGAACTCGACAAGTGGCATGTGTACGAGCAGCGTGAACTCGACGGGCCCGGCTGGAAAGTGGCCTACGACGGTTATCTGGAGAGCTACCACATCCAGGCACTGCACCGGACGACCTTCGCCCCGACCTCCACGTCCAACCTGATGGTGGTGGACGCCTTCGGGCCCCACCAGCGCATCCTCTACCCGGCCAAGTCGCTGCGGACCCTGCGCGACCTGCCGGAGCGGGACTGGGACCCCGGTCCCCACTGCGGCACCGTCTACACCGTGTTCCCCAACGTGTCGATCGCGGGCACCTGGGAGGGGCACGGGGTGGTCTCCCGGATCATGCCGGGGCCGGGTCACGACCGCAGCCGCACCGAGCAGACCGTCATCACCCGGTCCGTGCCGATGACCGAGACGGACAGACGCTACACGGCGCAGTTCAGCGCACTCGTGCTCCGGGGTGTCGAGGAAGAGGACTACCGCACGGGATTCGACGTCCAGTCCGCATTGTCGTCGGGTGCCAATACCCATTTTCTCTTCGGTCGTAACGAAGTGGCGCTCCAGCATCAAAGGCGGTGGCTCCGACGGATGCTGGGGGACGCCAACTGACCTGTGGGAAAGGGCATTTGAACGATCTGTGCCATGGACAGCTTCCGGTCGCGCGCACTAGATTGTGAGCGGTCCGAACAAGGGAAAGGCCCCCTCTGTGAACCGTGACGAAGTACTCCAGGAGATTCACCAGATCGCGAAGGAGTTCGCCGCTTCGAGTGGACGTACGGTGAATGAGAACAGCCCCAACTTTCTCGAGGCCTATGGTTTCACCTCACTCGACGCCCTGGAGTTCCTGCTCCTGCTGGAGGAGCGGTTCGGGGTGACGTTCGAGGACGAGGACCTCACCGAGGAGACCCTCACCTCGGAGGACCGCCTCGCCGGCTACGTCGTCGACCGCCTCGGCTGAATGCCCTCCGGACGCACCGAAGTCGCGGACGGTGTCCACGTCCACGCCGTCAGCGCGCTCGACGCGCGTTTCCTCTACCGGGAGATCTTCGAGAGCGGCACCTACGCGGGCGTCGCACTCCCCGAGGAGCCCTTCGTCGTGGACGTCGGCGCGAACATCGGGCTCTTCACGCTGTACGTGAAGCAACAGCGTCCTCGGGCGCGGGTGTCGGCGTTCGAGCCGCTGCCCGAGCTGGTGGCCGCGCTGCGCGCCAACACGGCCGCGTTCGGCCTCGACGGCGTGGAGACGCACGAAGTCGCCCTCGGCGCCGAGGAGTCGGAGGCGGTGCCCTTCCGCTACTACCCGCTGCTGCCCAGCAGCTCCACGCTGTACCCGCAGGACCAGGGCCGGTTGAAGGAGCTGCTGGGGCGCAGCTTCCCGCCCCGGGTCGTGGAACGCATGTTCCGGGGCCGGGAGGTCACCGTCCGTGTGGAGCGGCTCTCCCGCCGTCTCGACCCGCGACGGCCGGTGGACCTGCTGAAGATCGACGCGGTCGGCGCGGAGCTGGAGATCCTCCGCGGGATCGACGAGCGGCTCCGGCCGCTGCTGCGGACCGTGCTCGTCGACGTGCAGGACGTGGGCGGCAGAGTGGCCGACCTGTGCGCCTTCCTGGAGGGCGCGGGCCTGGACGTCAGCGTCCTGCGGCCACCCGCGGCGACGGGCGACGACGGCCTCAACCGGCTGATCCGGGCCGTCCGCACCTGACCACCCCGCCCCACCCACCGACCGGCCACGAGCACCGACCGGCCACGGGCACCGACCCGCCCCGCCGCACGCACCGACCGACCACCGACACCGAGGAACCGCGGGCACCGAGGGAAACACACACCGACGGACCACAGGCACCGACCACCGGGGAGCCGGACGAAGGGGAGTACTGGGATGCTGACGCTGGGGCTCGGCGGGTCCAACCACGACTTCGCCGCCTGTCTCGTCGCCGACGGCGTGATCGCCGCCGGGATCGAGGAGGAGCGGGTGCGCCGGGTCAAGTACGCGGTCGGCGTGAACTCCCTGTTCAACCAGTCCTGGCGGTACTGCCTGGACATGGTGGGAGCCCGCGCCGCGGACATCGATGTCGTCGTCGCCGACGACACCCTCCTCGCCCCCGCCTGGTTCCCCTTCCGCAAGCGCATCCACCTGATACGCCATCACATGGCGCACGCCGCCTCGGCGTTCTACCCCTCGCCCTTCGAACGGGCCGCGATCCTCGTCGTCGACGGCGCGGGCAGCCTCATCGACGACCAAGGGGTGGAGACCCTCACCACGGCCGTCGGCGAGGGCACGGAGATCACCGAACTGACCAAGGTGCTCGGCACCAACTGGTCCACCGACGGCCTCAGCGCCCTGCGCGTCCACCAGGCGGGCGACAGCGACCACTCCCTCGGCTACATGTACAAGGCGGTCAGCCGCGCCCTCGGCTTCGTGCTGTACGAGGACGAGTACCAGGGACGCCACTGGTACCTCTCCGAGGACGGCAAGACGATGGGCCTCGCCCCCTACGGCACACCCCGCTACCGCAAGGAGTTCCTGGAACACCTCACCCTCCTGCCCGACGGCCGCTACGAACTCCACCTCAAGGACGGCGGCCTCCTCGACGTCATCGAGCACGCCCTCGACGGCCTGGACGGCGAGGACCGCCGCACCCACGCCGCCGACCTCGCGTACGCCGCCCAGGACACCCTGGAGACCACCCTCCTGCACGTCGCGCGCCACCTGCACGCGCAGACCGGCCTCACCGACCTGTGCCTGGCGGGCGGGGTCGCCCTCAACTGCGTAGCGAACGGCAGGTTGTTGCGCGAGACCCCCTTCGAGAACGTCTTCGTGCAGCCCGCCGCGGGCGACGGCGGCTGCGCCGTCGGCACCGCCTTCTACGGCCACCACGTCCTCGCCGGACAACCCCGCGAACAGCCCGCCCGCACCGCCCAGCGCCACGCCTACCTCGGCCGCACCTACCCCGACGCCACCGTCCGCGCCGCCCTCGACGCCTCCGGCCTGCCCCACCGCCGGGTCGCCGACCCCGCCCACCTCGCCGCCGAACTCCTCGCCGACGGACAGCTCGTGGGCTGGTTCACCGGCGGCGCCGAGTTCGGGCCCCGCGCCCTCGGCCACCGCAGCATCCTCGCCGACCCGCGCCGCGCCGAGATGAAGGACATCATCAACGACCGCGTCAAACACCGCGAACCGTTCCGGCCCTTCGCCCCCGCCGTCCTGCGCGAGCACGCCCCCGACTGGTTCGACCTCGCCGTCGAGTCGCCGTACATGCTGCTCGTCGCGCCCGTGCTGCCCGAGCGGCGGGCGAGCATCCCCGCCGTCGTGCACGTCGACGGCACCGCCCGCGTGCAGACGGTCACCGCCGCCGACAACGGCGCCTACCACCGGCTCATCGCCCGCTTCCACGACCTCACCGGCGTCCCCGTCGTCCTCAACACCTCCTTCAACGACAACGGTCAGCCCATCGTCGAGACCCCCGCGCAGGCCCTGGAGTTCTACGGCGGCAGCAGGCTCGACTGGCTCGTCATGGAGGACTACGTCGTCGGCCACACCCCCGACGCCCTCGCCACCCTGCCGCCGAGCGGCGCGCCCACCACCGACTGAGAGGCACCACAGTGGTACTGGCACTCGACGGCGGCACCCCGGTGCGCCGTCACGACTTCCCGGCCTGGCCCCACCACGACGACGCCGAACGCGAGGCCCTCGTCCGCGCCGTCGACCAGGGCCAGTGGTGGCGCGTCGGCGGCAGCGAAGTCACCTCCTTCGAGGCCGAGTTCGGCGCCCACCACGGCGGGCCCGTGCTCGCCGTCACCAACGGCACCCACGCGCTGGAACTCGGCCTGGAGATCCTCGGCCTGCAACCCGGCGACGAGGTCGTCGTCCCCGCGTTCACCTTCATCTCCACCTCCATCGCCGTCCAGCGCGCCGGTGGCGTCCCCGTTCCCGCCGACGTCGACCCGGTGACGTACTGCCTCGACCCCGCCGCCCTGGACGCCGTCCGCACCGAACGCACCCGCGTCGTCGTCCCCGTCCACATGGCCGGACACGTCGCCGACCTCGACGCCATCGGCGCCTGGGCCGACCGGCACGGCGTCACCGTCTTCCAGGACGCCGCCCACGCCCACGGCGCGGTCCGCTCCGGCCGCCGTATCGGCGACTTCGGCACCCTCGCCGCGTTCAGCTTCCAGAACGGCAAACTCATGACGGCCGGGGAGGGCGGGGCGCTGCTCCTGCCCTCGGCGGACGGCTTCGACGACGCCTTCGCCCGGCACAGCTGCGGACGCCCCCTCGGCGACCTCGACTACGAGCACCGCAGCCCCTCCTCCAACTACCGGATGACGGAGTTCGCCGCCGCCGTGCTCCGCGTCCAACTGGGCCGCCTCACCGCGCAGACCGAGCGCCGCGAGGCCCGCTGGACCACCCTCGCCGCCGCGCTCCGCGAGATCCCCGGCGTGATCCCGCAGGGCCGCGACCCCGAGTGCGAGGTCCACCCGCACTACATGGCCATGGCCGCCCTCGACCCCGAGGCCCACCCCGACGTCGACCGCGACCTCGTGGTCCGCGCCCTCGTCGCCGAAGGCATCCCCGCCTTCGTCAACTACCCGCCGGTCTACCGCACCGCCGCGCACGCCGCGCTGCTCGGCAAGGCGCTCCCGGACGCCGCCGAACTCGCCGAACGCAACCCGGTCAGCGAACACCTCGGCGCCCGCGGCCTGTGGCTGCACCACCGGGTGCTGCTCGGCACCGACGCCGACTGCGCCGACGTGGCCGAGGCCGTGGCGAAGGTACTGGCGGCCGTCGCCGGGAAGCGGCGGCCCGCCCGATGAGGATCGCCGTCGTCGGACTCGGCTGGGTCGCCCGCGAGGTGTGGCTGCCCCGGCTCGTCAAGCATCCGGACATGACGGTCGTCGCCGTCGCCGACCCGCGCCCCGAGGCCGTCGAGCGGGCCGGGTCCCTCATCGCGGGCGCCCGGCTCTGCGCCACCCCGCAGGACATCGGGCCGGGGGAGGCGGACCTCGTCTTCGTCCTCACCCCCAACCACACCCACGAGGCCGTCGCGGGCGGCTTCCTCCGCCGCGGCCAAGACGTCTTCCTGGAGAAGCCGACCGCGACCGGCGCCGACGACCTGGCCCGCCTCGCCGAGGCGGCCCGCGCGGGCGGCGGACGGCTGCTGCTGTCCACCGCCGCCCGCCACCGCGCCGACGTCGGCGCCCTGGCCCGGCTCGTCGCCGACGGCGCCCTCGGCACCCCGCGGCTCGCCGAACTGAGCTGGACGCGTTCCCGCGGCGTGCCCGCCGGGGACTGGTTCGCCCGCCGCGCGACCGCGGGCGGCGGGGTCCTCGTCGACCTCGGCTGGCACCTCGTCGACGTCCTGCACCAGATCTGGGGCGCCGCCCCGATCCGCTCCGCCACCGCCGTCGCCTCCGCGGACTTCCTCACCCGCGGCGGCTGGGGCGCCGCGTGGCAGAGCGGCGGCACCCCGGCCCGCCCGGACGCCGACGTCGAGGACCAGCTCACCGCCCTGCTCGCCACCGAACGGTACGGCCTCCACCTGCGGTTCGCGTGGGCGTCGTACGAGACCGTCGACCGCACCCGCATCGTCCTGCACGGCACCGAGGGCACCGCCGAACTCGTCACCACCTTCGGTTTCACCAGCCACCGGGTCACCGAACCGACCCTGACCCTGCGCCGACGCGACGGGGAGCGGACGGTGCCGCTGCCCCCGGTCGGCATCGGCGACGAGTACGACCTCCACCTCGACGCCCTCCCCGAGGCCCTGACCCGCCCCGACCCCACCGAACGGTCCCTGCGCGAGGCCCACCGCGCCCTGGCCGTCGTCGACGCCTGCTACCGCGCGGCCGACACCCCGTAGCCCCGCGGACCGCGCACCCCGATCGTGACCGCGCCCCGCGACCGCAGAACGGCACCCCGGAGACCCGCCATGACCACGCCCCTGCCCCAGCCCACCGCCCCGCGCTACGAACCGCTGCGCGGCCTGGCCCTGTGGGGCGAGGAGGAGAAGGCCGCCGCCCTGGAGGTGCTGGAGAGCCGCTCCCTCTTCCGCTACTACGGCCCGGCCCCGCTGCACCGCGTCGACGCCTTCGAGGAACGCTTCGCCGCCCTGGCGGGCGCCCCGCACGCCGTCGCCGTCTCCTCCGGGACCGCCGCCCTCACCTGCGCCCTCATCGGCCTGGGCATCCCCGAGGGCGCCGAGGTGATCGTCCCGGCGGCCACCTTCCTGGGCTGCGTCAACGCCGTCGTCGCCGCCCGCGGCGTCCCCGTCTTCGCCGACATCGACGAGTCCCTCACCCTCGACCCCACCGGCTGGGAACACCTCGTCACCGACCGCACCTTCGCCGTCATGCCGGTCCACCTCCACCAGGCCGCCGCCGACCTCGACCCCGTCCTCGCCGTCGCCCGCCGCCACGGCCTCCGGGTCCTGGAGGACGCGGCCCAGGCCTGCGGGGTCTCCTACCGGGGGCGGCCCGTCGGCTCGATCGGCGACGCGGGCGCCTTCAGCTTCCAGTCGGAGAAGAACATCACCGCGGGCGAGGGCGGCGCCGTCGTCACCCACGACCCCGCCGTCCACGACCGTGTCGCCCGCTACCAGGACCAGGGCGGCCAGTTCACCACGTCCCGCGCCGGTGACCGCGGCACGGCGGCCGGGGAGCCGTTCCTCGGCGCCAACCTCCGCATGACCGAGATCGCCGGTGCCGTCCTCGCCGTCCAGCTCGAACGCCTCCCGCCGATGCTCCGCCGCCTGCGCGACATCGCCCGCACGGTCCGCGCCGACCTCGCCGACCTCGGCCTGCGCTGGCGGCCGCTGCCCGACGAGGAGGGCAGCGGCGGCGACCTCACCCTCCTCCTCGACGACCGCATGGCGGCCCGCCGCCTCGTCACCGCGCTCACCGCGGCGGGTGTCCCCGCCGGCACCCTCTACCAGGGCCGCCTCGTCCACCAGAACCCCGCCGTCCGCACAGGCCGCACCCCCTGGGGCACCGGCTGGCAGGCCCCCGGACGGCTGCGCGCCAGCGAGGCGATCCTCGGCCGCTCGGTCACCGTCGGACTCGGCGCGGCCATGACCGACGACGACGTCGCCCACCTCGCGAAGAGCCTGCGCGCCGCCGTGACGGGAGCCTCCGGTGAGTGAACTCCGCGACCGGGTCGCCGTGATGGACCTCGACGGCGTCCTCATCGACAGCGTCCACGTCATGCGCCGGGCCTTCCAGCACGCCTACGACGTCACCGTCGGCGACGGGGCGGCCCCCTTCGAGGCCTACCTCGCCCACCTCGGCCGCCACATGCCCGAGACCCTGGAGATCATGGGGCTGCCCGCCACGATGTACGAGCCGTTCGTCGTCGAGAGCCGCCGCCTCGTCCACGAGATCGTGCCCTGCCCCGGCGCCGCCGACCTGCTCACCGCCCTGCGCGAGGCGGGCGTCCCCGTGGCCGTCGCCACCGGCAAGACCCACCCGCGGGCCGTCGAGGCGCTCGCCGCCACCGGACTGCTCGACCTGGTCGACGCGGTCTGCGGCAGCGACGAGGTCGCCCACGGCAAACCGGCCCCCGACCTCGTCCTCCTCGCCCTCGGCAAGCTCGGCGCCGAGCCCGCCGACGCCGTCATGGTCGGCGACTCCGTCCTCGACCTGCGCGCGGGCCGCGCCGCCGGCACCCGTACCGCCGCCGGACTCTGGGGCCAGGGGGAGCGTACGGAACTCCTCGCCGAGCGGCCCGACCTCGTCGCCGCGACCTGCGCCGAACTCGCCGACCTGCTGCTGCGCCCCGAAGGGACCCCCGCGTGACCACCGCCCCGCCCGCCGACGTCCTGCTGCTCAACGGCCCTAACCTGGGCACCCTCGGCACCCGCGAACCCGGCGTCTACGGCACCACCACGCTGGCCCAGGTGGAGACCGCCGTCGCCGCCCGGCTGACCGCCGCCGGATACGGACTCCGCGCCGAACAGCACGACGGCGAGGGCGAGTTGATCCGCTCGCTGCAACGGCACCGCGACACCGTCGCCGCCATCGTCAACCCCGGCGCGCTGATGATCGCCGGGTGGAGCCTGCGCGACGCCCTCGCCGACTACCCGGCGCCCTGGGCCGAGGTGCACATCTCCAACGTCTGGGCCCGCGAGTCCTTCCGCCACCACTCGGTGCTCTCCCCGCTCGCCGTCGGCGTCGTCGCCGGATTCGGCACGTACGGCTACGAACTCGCCGCGGACGCCCTCGTCCGCAGGCTCGCGGAGACGGGCCCCGATGAGCACTGAGACGCCGGGAGCCCCGGAGCGGCCGGAATCCTCGGGGCAGGAGCGCCCCGACGACCCCGTACGCCCTCGGGACCTGTGGGAGGCGTTCTCCCGCCCCGGCCCCGACCCCGACGCGCCCGCCCTGGGCGACCGGACCCGCGCCGAGGCCCTCGCACGGATCGGGGAACTGGCCGGGAGTCTGCGCCGGTCGGGGGTGCGGCCGGGGGAGGCCGTCGCGCTGCACGGTCCCAACGGGCCCGAGTGGGTCGAAGGGCTGCTGGCGCTCACCGCGGTCGGCGCCTGCCCCCTGCTGCTGTCCGCCGACTCGCCCCCCGCCGAGACACGACGGCTCTCCCGTGCCGTCGGTGCGGAGCGGAGGCTCGTCACCGGACCGCGGCCCGCCCGGATCGAGGGCGCGCCCGGCCGCCCCGACGGCGACCGCGAGCCCGCCACCCTCCTCCTCGCC
Source organism: Streptomyces sp. NPDC091281 (assembly GCF_044757425.1). Classification (NCBI taxonomy): domain Bacteria; kingdom Bacillati; phylum Actinomycetota; class Actinomycetes; order Kitasatosporales; family Streptomycetaceae; genus Streptomyces; species Streptomyces sp. NPDC091281. Next base: position 224,195 of record NZ_JBIVUY010000009.1, read on the forward strand.
TCCTCCGGCTCCACCGGACTCCCCAAGTCCGTGGCCCGCGGCCCGCGTTCCGTCGTCGACGAAGGGTTCCGCTACCACCGGGCGGGCCTGGCCGTGCCGGGCGACCGCGTGCTGCTGCCCCTGCCGCTGAGCCACGCCTACGCCCTCGGCTGGCTGGCCGGGGTCCTCGTCGCGGGCGCCCACGTCGACGCCGTCCCGCCGCACGCCGTGGGCGCCGTCCACACCAGGCTGCGGGAGGGCGCGACCGTCCTGGTCACGGTCCCCGGACTCGCCCGGCTCCTGGTCCGCCGACGCGCCCTCGCCGAGGACGCGCCCTACCCGGCGCTGCGCCGCGTCATGGCGGGCGCCGGATACGTGGACGCCGCCCTGGACGAGCGGTGGCGCGAAACCCTCGGTGTCGGTGTCTCCCGCAACTACGGCTCCACCGAGACCGGCGCCGTGCTGTGGGGCGAGCCCGGCCTCCCGGCGGGCGCCGTCGGCCACCCCATGCCTGGGGTCCGCGTACTGCTGACCGGCCCCGGCGGAGAAGTCCAGGTGGGGCCGGGACAGGGCGAGTTGAGCGTGGTGCTGGAGGACGGCTCCGTCCACCACCTGCACGACCTCGCCGAACGGGACGCCGACGGCGTCCACCGCGTCCTCGGCCGCGCCCGCAGCGGCGTCGTCCGGCGGGGCGCCCGCTGGGTGTCCACCCTGGAGATCGAGTCCGTCCTGCGCGCCGCGCCCGGCGTGGCCGATGTCGCCGTCACCGCGACCGGCCCCGACGACTCCGACGACCAGGGCCTCACCGCCGTCTACGTACCCGCCGACACGGCCCTCGCCGCACCCGAACGGGTCCGCGCTCACGCCCGCGCCCATCTGGCGCCGTACAAGGTGCCGGACGGCTTCCGGCCCCGGTACCGGCTGCGCCGCTCGGCCGTGGGCAAGGCGACGGCCGACCCGGTGTACCGGCTCGCACCACGCCCTGGCACCCGGCGGGACCTCGACGGAGCGAGCGCCCCGACCAGGGTCGCCGCATCCGCCGTACAACCCTTGGCCGTCGCGCCGGTACGGATCGTGGCTGACGCGCTCCGTGAACTGGGCCTGGAATCCGCCCTGGTGAAGGGGGCCGGTGCCGTCGACCTCGCCGGTCCTGACGGCCTCCACACCGACCTGCTGATCTCGCTCCTCGACACCGCGTGCGCCCTGGGCCTGCTGACCACCGCACCGGAACCGGACACCGGGCCGCAGCTCGATGCCGTGCCTGATGCCGGCGACGTCCGGGGCGTGGACCCGAACGACACCTCCGTCCCGTCCCGACCGCCGCCGGGCCGCGAGGCCGCCTCCGTCGCCGGGCGGCTCCTCGCCTCGCGGGTGCGCCACGGAGTCGTCGAACTCCCGCCCCCCGGACCGGGTTCGGCGGACCCGCTGGTCACCACCGCACCACCGCCCGCGCTGCGGACCGCGATCGAGGAGAGCCTCGCCGCGTGCGACGTGCCGGGGCGGGTGCCGGAACTCCGTGCCGACACGTCACCGCCGCCTCCCGGTCCGTACGGCGGGTACGTCCTCCTCGGCGGACTGCACGGTCCCGAACCCCGACTGGGCGCCTGGGCGGAGCTGCTGCGTCCCGGTCAACCACTGCTGCTGGCCGACGCGTTCGTGGGTGACCCCTGGACACTGGACGGCGAGGACGGCGCACGGGCCGTGCGGTGGCTCGTCGAGGGGCGGCCGTACTGCTGGACGGTGGCCGAACTGCACTCCGCGCTCACCGCGTCGGGGCTCCAGGTGGAGGACACCCGGACGGTGGAGGGTGGCCGGTGGGCCGTCGTCACCGCGCGGAGGCCGTCATGAGCGGGCCGCCCGTCGTCGCCGTCGACATCGGCGGCACCAAACTCGCCGTCCGTGCCCTCGCCGACGGGACCACCGTCCACGAGCACACCGTCCACTGGCCCCAAGGCGCGGACACCGACGCGGAGTTCGGGCTGCTGGCCGCCTCGGTGGCGGAGGCGGTCGAGGCGCTCGGCGGGGCCCCGGCGCGGATCGGGGTGGCGGCGGCGCCCAACGTCGACCGGGACGGACGGGTCACCGTCTGGCCCAACCGCCCGGGCTGGCAGGGCCGTTGTCTGCGGACCCCGTTCGCGTCGACCGGGGCGCCGGTGCTGTTCGGTGACGACGCGAGCCTCGCCGCGCTGGCCGAGGCGCACTCCGCCGCCTGCCCCGACCTCGTCCACCTGGGCCTCGGCACGGGAGTCGGCGGCGGCTTGGTCTGCGGCGGGCGGCTGCTGACCGGCGCGTGGGGGAGCGCCGCCGAACTCGGCCACCTCGTCGTCGACCCCGGCGGCCCGGTCTGCCGCTGCGGCGCGCGCGGCTGCCTCCAGGCCGGGGCGTCCGGTCCCGCCCTCGCCGCGTACGCCACCGCCCTGCGCGCCCGGCCCACCACCACGGCCGACCTCGTCGCGGGCGTCGCCGATGGCGCCGACTGGGCGGCGGACACCCTCGATCACGCGGCCGACCTCCTCGCGCGCGCCCTGGCCGTGCTCGCCGAGGTGGTCCAGCCGGAGCGCGCCCACCTCGGCGGCGGGCTCGGGTCCGCGCTGACCGGGCTGCCCGAGCGGGTGGCCGGGCGGCTGCCCGCCGCCGTCCGCGCGGGCCGCCCCGTCCCCGAGGTGCGGACGGCCAGGCACGGGGCCCACGCGTCGCTCGAAGGCGCGGCGCTCCTCGCCCGGCGCGGCGCCGGCCTGCTCGGCGGGGAGCGGGTGGCATGACCCGCCCGGACCTCAGCGTGGTGATCCCCACCCGCGACAAGGCCGCGTCGCTGCGGCTCGTCCTCGCCTGTCTGGCCCGGCAGGACCTCGCCCGCCCCTGGGAGATCGTCGTCGTCGACGACGGCTGCTCCGACGGCACCCCGGCCCTCCTCGCGCAGGCCGCCGGGCGGCTGCCGCTGCGGACGGTGCCGGGGCCGTGCGCGGGCCGATCCGCCGCCCGCAACACCGGGGCGGCCGCCGCGCGCGGTCCCGTGCTGCTGTTCCTCGACGACGACATCCTGCTGCCGCCCCCCGCCCTCGCCGCCCACGCCGCCGCGCACCTCCGCCCCGGCCCCGCCTGCGTGCACGGGCCGCTCCGCGAACTCCCCGGCGCCCGCCGCCTGCTGGCCGACACGGCGGGACACACCGGCCGCGCCCCCCGCCCCACCCCGGGCCCGCCGCGCGAAGACGCCCCTGCCCCGCACGACGACCCGTACGCCGCGGTGGCCGCCGGTCGCTACGGACGGACCGTCACGACCGCGCTGGAACGTCTGCTGACCGCCATGTCCGACGGCGAACTCCCCGCCGTGGCGCCCTGGCTGGGCTGCGTGGGCGCCAACACCTCCCTGCCGTCTGCGCTCTGGGCGGAGTGCGGCGGCTACGACGAGGACTTCGGCACCACCTGGGGCTGCGAGGACCTCGAACTCGGCCTGCGTCTGTGGCAGTCGGGCACCGTCATGCGCCCCGAACCCGCGGCGCCGGGCGTGCACCTCACCCACCCACGGGCCGACCGGTGGGCCCAGCACACCGTCAACCTCGCCCGCTTCACCGCCAAACACCCGCTTGCGGCGGTACGCGCCCTGCCGGAACTCCTCGGCCCCTCCGGCAACGAACGGCGGTACGCCGACACCGTCCACACCCTGGAAAGGAGCGAGCGCCCATGACCGCCACCGCGGACCGGCCGGAGCCGCTGCCCCCGTCGTCCCGGCAGGACTGGTGCTGGCAGTGGATGCGCAGCTACCCCGTCGACTCCGTGCCCGTCGAGGCGACGGAGACCCTCGCGCTGCACGGCCCGCTGGACGTCGGCGCGCTGCGCGACACCCTCGCCGAGATCGAGACCCGGCACGAGGCGCTGCGGCTGCGCCTGGCAGGCCCGCCGGGCCCCGACCCGTCCGCCGCCTGGCCCGGCCAGACGCTCCGCCCGGACCCGGGCACGCTCACCGTCCTGCCCGTGACGGCCGGGGAGACGACGGCCGAGGCGGTCCGTGTCCTGGCGCGGCCCCTCGATCTGACGGACCGGATGACCCGCGCCACCCTGCTGCGCGCGGGGCCGCGCGAGCACCTCCTCGTCATGCAGTTCCACCACCTGGTCGTCGACGGCGCCTGCCACCCCCTCTTCCGCGACCTGCTGGCCGAGGGATACACGCGGCGGACGCGGCCCGCGCCGGACCCGGCGCCCGGCGGACGCCGCGGCGAACCCGAGAGCTACACGGCGCTGATCGCGCGCGAGGCGACACCGCAGGCGCGTTCCGCGGTCCGCGCACGGGCCGCGGACCTGGCCCGGAGCCTGCAAGCGCACGGCTCCGGCGACCCGCTGCCCGGCGACACCGACGCCGTCGACCCCGACACGCGGTTCGCGTCTGTCCCGCTGGGCGTCCCCGCCGACCGCACGCGCCTGCTGCTGCGCAGGTCACGGGCCGAACGGGTCACGCTGCACACCGTCCTCCTCGCGGCCCTCGCCCGCGCCGTGGCCACCGAGTTCGACCGCGACCGGCTGGTCGGCTCGGTCTACACGCACGGCCGCACCACCCCCGCCGCGCACGAGACCCTCGGCCTGTTCAGCAATGTGGTGTCGGTGCCCCTGGACACGGCCCCCATGCCGCTGCCCGACTTCCTGCGCTCGGTCCACGACCGGGTGCGGGACGCCTCCCTCGACGTCGACCTGCCGTTCACCGAGGTCGCCGCGCGCGTCCTGCCCCGCCCGCCGGGCGGCGGCGCCTACTGCCGCAGCGCGCTGGCCCATCTGGAGCTGCGGCTGACCGGCGTGACCGGCTGGCTCCCCGTCGACCAGCACCGTCCGCCCGCGTTCCCGCCCGGACTGTCCGCGACTGCCCTCGACGTCACGGCCCCCTACACCCCGCCCTCCTTCAACGGCCCCGACCAGGCGCGGGCCTGCGCCGCCACGCTCTTCGCGACCCTCGACCTGACCGACGGCGCCCTCGTCGGCGACCTCTGGTACGAGCGCCGCTACCACGATGCCGGACGGCTCGCCCGGATCGCCGGACGGTACGGCGACCTCCTGGCGGAACTGACCCCGGCATGACCACGCCCCCCGTTCCCCCGCCCTCCCCGGGCCACCACTCCCGCCCACCCGGCCTGCCCCTCTCCTCACGGCAGGAGTGGTGCTGGGAGTGGCACCGCTGCTACGCCGGGACGTACCCCGCGGCGGTCTCCCTCGACTGCTCCACCGCCCTCCGACTCCTCGGCCCCCTCGACACGGGCGCCCTCCGCGACGCCTTCGCAGAGGTGACGCTCCGTCATGACGCCCTGCGCCTGCGGCTGGACGGCGACCCGGACCGGATCGGCGGCGTCGTCCACCCGCTCCAGAGCCTGCGCGCGACACCCCTTCCGCTGGACGAGGCCGAACTGCCGCCGACACCGCACGCGTTCCTGGTCGACCTCAGCACCCGCCCCTTCCCCGTCACCGAACACCTCGGCCGGGCCCGCCTGTTGCGCGCGGCCCCCGACCACCACGTCCTGCTGACCAGCTTCCACCACCTCGTCTTCGACGCGGCCAGCCACGGCGTGTTCCTCGCCGACCTCGCCCACGCCTACGACCGCCGCGTGACCGGTGTGCGGGACGCTCCGGCGCTCCGGTCGCCGTTCTCCTACCTCGACCTCGTCCGCGCCGAGAACACCCCGCGCTCCCTGGCCGAACGCGCCCGCCGCCTGACCGAACGCGCCGCGACCCTGCGCGCCCACGGCGCGGGCGACCTCCTGCCCGGCCGCACCCCCGGCCCCCCAGCGCTGAGCCACCGCTACGAGGAGGAGCCCTTCGCTCTCTCCGCCGCGCACACCCGGCGACTCCTGCACACCGCCCGCGCCGCCCGCGTCGGCCTGTACGCGCTGCTCGCCGCCGCGTTCGCGGCCGCCCTCGGCCGCCACTTCGACCGCGACCGGCTCATCCTCTCCACGCCCTCCCACGGCCGACTGCGCCCCGAACACCGCGGCGCCGTCGGCGACTTCGCCAACATGGTGCAGATCCCCCTCGACCTCTCCCACGACGGCCCCGGAGCGCTGCGCCACGCGCACGAAGCCGTCCGCGCGGCCGCGGCCACCGTCGACCTGCCGTTCGCCCGCCTCGCCGAGAGCGTCCTCGGCCGCACCGGCGCCGACGGCTTCTACCGGTACGCCCTCGCACACGCCGAGCTGCGCCTGCACGGCGTGACCGGCTGGGCCCTGGACCCCTACCGCGACGACGCCCGCCCGATGCACGGCCTGCGCACCGCCGTCCTCCCACTGCGCCAGGACTTCTCCCGCCTCGCCTACGCCACCCGCCAGTCCTCCGACGCGGCGGCGGCGACCCTTTCCCTGAGCCTCACCATGACCCCCGACGCCCGCCTGACCGGCACCCTCCGCCACGAGACGACCCACCACGGCCCCCGCACCGCCCGCACGATCCTCACCCACCTCCACCATCACCTGACCACCCTCGCCACACCCCTGGACGCCTGACACCGGCGCCGCCCGGGACTGCCCGGTGCCGGTGCCGGTGCTCGGGCCTGGGCCGCAGGGGTCCTGTCGGGGCGGAAGGGCCTGTCGTGCGGGGCCGTGCGGGTGAGGACGTCGTCCTGCGCGCCGGAGCCGGCCGCGCCCCCGGCCGCGTTCGCGCAGTCGCGGCGGCAGGGTCTGGGGGATGCGGAGGGCCGCATGTCGAACCGACACTTTGGTCCGAAAGCCGTGCGTTCCGCATCTCACGTTCCGCCCCCGGCGCGCGTCTACCGGGCAGAGAAGGGAGACACGGATGAACACGCGACACGCCGTCGTCGAGACGCGGCTCGGACCGGTCACGCTCGTCGCCGACGGCGAGGCGATCACCGGCCTGTACTTCAGGCAGCACGCCCGGCGACCCGCGCAGGAGGCGCTCGGCCACGAGACCGACAGCGCCGCGGACCCGCTGCTGGACGAGGCGGCCCGCCAACTGGGCGACTACCTGGCGGGACGGCGCAGGGACTTCGACCTTCCGCTCGAGGCGGAGGGCGACACGTTCCAGCGTGCCGTCTGGGACATCGTGAAGCGCATCCAGTGCGGCGACACGACCACGTACGGCCGGATCGCCGAGCAGATCGGCGACCGGAGCCTCGCCCAGCGGGTCGGACAGGCCGTGGGCGCGAACCCGCTGTGCGTCTTCGTCCCCTGCCACCGCGTCGTCGGCGCGAGCGGCGCGCTGACCGGGTACGCGGGCGGACTGGAACGCAAGCAGGCACTGCTGGCCCTGGAGGAACGGGCCGCGGACGAGGCCGGGCGATTGTTCTGACCGGACCGACCGGACCGACCGGACCGACGGGACCGACGGGACCGAGAGGACCGAGGGGCGTGACCGGACCGGCCGGACCTGGACGTACCCTCACGCCCGGACCCGGACGGACCGTCACGCCCGGACCGCCCGGACCCGGCCCTCTCACGTCCCCCGCCGCCGCCCCCCGCACGCCTCCCCTGGGATCGACATGAAACAACCGTTCGAGAGTGTGGTCGCGCGGCACGGAGCGACCGTGCTGCGCGTCTGCCGGGTCGTCCTCGGCCCGCACGACGCGGACGACGCCTGGTCGGAGACCTTCCTCTCCGCCCTGCGCGCCTACCCCGACCTGCCGGAGTCGGCGAACGTGGAGGCGTGGCTGGTCACGATCGCGCACCGCAAGGCGATCGACGTGCTGCGCGCCGCGCGCCGCAACCCCCTCCCGGTCGACGAGGTCCCGGAGACGCCGACGGGGCAGGGCGTCCCGGACGCCGAGGCCGCCGATGTGTGGGCCGCGGTGAAGGACCTTCCCCCCAAGCAGCGCCAGGCCGTCGCGTACCGGTACGTCGCGGGGCTGGCGTACGCCGAGATCGCGGAGATCCTCGGCGGCACCGTCGACGCGGCCCGCAGAGCCGCCGCCGACGGGGTCAAGAACCTCAGGAAGCACTATCCGGGCGCCACGCGCACGAAGGGAGCACCGTCATGAGCGACAGCCCGCACGACGACGACCTGGCCGCCCTGCTGTCGACGGCCGTGGACACCGACACCCTCGGCCGCCTCCACCGCCGCCTGGAGCGCGCCGCGGACCGGGCCGACCTGGTCGACGTCGCCTACACCACCGTCGACTCGCCCGTCGGCGCACTGCTGCTCGCCGCCACCCCGAAGGGGCTCGTGCGGGTGGCGTACGCCGGTGAGGACCACGACCGGGTCCTGGAGACCCTCGGCCAGAAACTCAGCCCACGCATCCTGCGCGCCCCCGCACGACTGGACGACGCGGCCCGCGAGATCGACGAGTACTTCACGGGGCGCCGCCGGACCTTTGACCTGCCCCTCGACCTGTCCCTGTCGCGCGGATTCCGGCGCCTCGTGCAGACCCACCTGCCCGAGATCGAGTACGGCCGCACCCGCAGCTACCGGGAGATGGCCGAACGCGTCGGCAACCCCAAGGCCGTCCGCGCGGTGGGCACCGCCTGCGCGACCAACCCGCTCCCCATCGTCGTCCCCTGCCACCGCGTGCTGCGCACCGACGGCACCCTCGGCGGCTACATCGGCGGACTGGACGCCAAGACCGCACTGCTGGACCTGGAGGCCGCGGCATGAACACCCCACAGACCACCGGCACTTACCCGCGTGGCACCACCCCGCCCGGCACCGACCCGTGGCACGACCGCGTCGCGTCCGGCGACTGGGAGGCGATCACCGCGGAGATCGACGAGTACGGCGGGGCCCTGCTGCCGCGCCTGCTCAGCCCCGAGGAGACGGCGGAGATCAGGGACCTGTACGCGCGGGACCATCTGTTCCGCAGCACCGTCGACATGGCCCGGCACCGCTTCGGTGAGGGCCGCTACCGGTACTTCGCCACCCCGTACCCGGAACCGGTCGAACGGCTCAAGCAGGCGCTGTTCCCGCGGCTGCTCCCCATCGCCCGCGACTGGTGGAGCAAGCTCGGCCGCCCCGCGCCGTGGCCCGACTCGCTCGACGCGTGGCTGCGGATGTGCCACGACGCGGGCCAGACCAAGTCCACCGCCATCCTGCTCCGCTACGGCGCGAAGGACTGGAACGCGCTCCACCGCGACCTGTACGGCGACCTGGTCTTCCCCCTCCAGGTCGTGATCAATCTCAACGAACCCGGCGTCGACCACACGGGCGGCGAGTTCCTGCTCCTCGAACAGCGCCCGCGTGCCCAGTCCCGGGGCACGGCCACGCTCCTCCCGCACGGCCACGGCTACCTCTTCACCACCCGCGACCGCCCCGTCCGATCGGCCCGCGGCTGGTCCGCGGCGCCGGTCCGCCACGGCGTCTCCGCCGTCCGCTCCGGCGAACGGCACACCCTCGCCCTCGTCTTCCACGACGCCGCGTGACCACCGCCCCCGACGGAACACGCCACGCCGGCCTGAGCGACCCGACGAGGACGGGCAACGTCCCGAAGGCGAGCCCGGGGACGAGGACGTACGTCCTGCTGGGCGCTGACGGCCGTCCGCACTCCTCGCCGGTCGCGGGGGAGTGGGGCGGCCACCGCGGCGCGCGGATCTACGGACGGCTCGACTGCCCCACCGCCCTGCGCGCCCTCGCCCGCGGCGGCTACGCCCGGCACCGCGTCTTCTTCGCGGACGAGGCCACCGCGATCGCCGCGGGCTTCCGCCCCTGCGGCGCCTGCTGCCCGGACCGCTACCGGCGGTGGCGGACCGCCCGCGAGAACGGTGCGCCATGGACCCCCTGACCAGCCCCCTGCTGACCCGCCCCACGCCCCACGCCCCGGACCTCACCGTCTCCGACGCCGAGGTCGCGGCCCTCGTCCGCCTGGCCCGCGCCCGCCGGGCCCGTACCCTCGCGATCGGCTCCGGCCGCACCCCGCACGCCCTCGACACGACGCGCCGGATCGCCTCGGCCTGGGACCGTACGGGAGGCATCACCCTCACCACCGTCACCTGGCCGGAGACCGCGGCCTCCTGGCTGCGCCCCGCGACCCGCTTCTGCGCCGCCGCCCCCGACCTCTGGGTGATGACCGGCCCGGCCACCGGCTGGGCCCAGATGACCCGGCGCCTGCTGTGGTCGACGCCCTGGCGCCCCGGACACACCCTCGCGACCGCCGAGATCGGGGACCCGCGCACCCTCGCCCTCGTCGGACCGGCCCACCTGGACGGCCTGACCGGCACGACCGCCGACGGCGCCCCCTGGCACGTCACGGACGACCTCCTCCGACACCCCGCGCCCACCCCGATCGGGCAGTGACGGGCGGGCCGTGACCGGGGCGGGCTCCGGCAGGCGTCCGCACGGCACCCGCCGCCGCCCCCGCCCGCGCTCACTCCTCCGCGTCGCGCACCAGCAGGGCGATCCGCACCCGGTTGTCCACGCCCAGCTTGGCGAACAGGTTCCCGGTGTGCGCCTTGACCGTGGCGACGCTGATCCGGAGTCTGCGGGCGATCTCGGGATTGGCCAGACCGTCCGCGATGGCACGGGCGGTCTCCCGCTCCCGCTCGGTCAGGACGGACAGCCGCTCCCGCGCGGCCTCGCGGGCCGTGTCCCGGGCGTGGGAGGAGTACGGGCCGGTGGCCGCCGCGATCACCCGCGCCGTGACCGTCGGCGACAGCACGGGCCGCCCCGCCGCCACGGTCCGTACGGCGTCGAGGATCTGCGGCGGCGGCGTGTCCTTGAGGACGAACCCGAGCGCCCCGGCCCGCAGCGCGCCGAGCACCAGTTCGTCGGAGTCGAACGTCGTCAGCATCAGCACCCCGGGCGGCGCGGGACGGCCCAGCAGCTCCCTGGCCGCGCCGAGCCCGTCGAGTCCGGGCATCCGTACGTCCAGCAGCACGACGTCCGGCCGCTCCCGTCCGGCCAGGGTCACCGCCTCGCGGCCGTCGGCGGCCTCCGCCACGACGGTGAGGTCCGGCGCGCTGTCGACGACGAGCCGCAGCGCCATGCGCACCAGTTCCTCGTCGTCGGCCACGAGGACCCGGACCGGCCTCTTCTGCTCGTCCACTCAGACGCTCGCTTCACGGGTCGGGTGCGGCCAGGGCAGCCGGGCGACGAGGACGTACCCGTCGTCCGGCGTGGGGTGGTGGCGGAGGGTGCCGCCGGCGAGGCCGACCCGCTCGGTGAGACCGGGCAGCCCGAACCCCGAGACCGGCGGTCGGCGCGCCGGGCGGGCGGCGGCCGGGGCGTTGCGGACGGTGACGGCGAGTCCGGTGCCCGCCCCGCCTTCGAGGGTGACGTGCACGGGCGCGCCCGGCGCGTGCTTGGCCGCGTTCGTCAGCCCCTCCTGGACGACCCGGTAGCAGGTACGTCCCACCGCGTCGGCCGGGGTCCCCGTCACGTCGGTGGTCAGCGTGACGTCCAGCCCGGACGCCCGCGCGTCGGCCACCAGGTCGGGTATCCGGTCGGCGGAGAGCTGCGGCGGCTCCGGGCGGCCCGCGTCCGAACGCAGCACACCGAGGACCTCCCGCAGCTCCTCCAGCGCCAGATGGGAGCCCTCGGCGATGCCCCGGACCAGCGCCCGGCTCTCCGCGGCGGCGAGGTCGGTCACGTGGTCCAGCGTTCCGGCCTGGAGGGCGACCAGGGAGATCCGGTGCGCGAGCACGTCGTGCATCTCGCGGGCGATCCGGTTGCGTTCCCGGAACCTGGCCTGCGCGGCGCGGGCCGCCTGCTCCCGCTCCGCGCTCTCCGCCCGCTCCCGCAGGGACCGCAGCTCCATCCGCCGCGCGCCGACGGCCATGCCCACGGCCGCCGCGATACCGGCCGTCAGCGCGGCCAGGGCGAGCGAGTACCAGACCGGGGCCGGTGACCCCGGCACCGGGTAGAGGTCGGCGGCGAGCTGCGACGCCGTCACGTACGCCACCGCCACGGCCCCGATCTCGACGGGGCGGCGCCGGGTGGAGATCGAGCACAGCGCGGCCAGGGCGGCGCCCGTCGCGAGCGCCGACGCGGTCGAGGCGATCACCACCGTCATCGCGACCGTCAGCGGGAACCGGCGCCGCCACAGCAGCGCCAGCAGACAGCCGACGGCGACCAGCGGATCACCGGTCCGGAACCAGCCGCCGGTGTCGCCGTCCAGCCGGTGCAGCAGCACCCCGACGAAGAGCCACACCGGCACACCCACCGCCGCGGCGGCGGCGAGGAGCAGGAACTGCCGCCCGCGTCCCGGCCCCGGCCTCCCGTCCCTGTCCACCCCCTCATTGTCGCGGGGCCGGGGCACCGGCCACGTCCGTCTTCGGACTGAGGCACCCCCGACCGAAGTCGTAGCCCCGCCCCGCCGGGAGTCGGTGCCGACCCCGCCCGCCGGGCCGACGCGCCGCTCCTCGCCCCCCGACGAGACTCCTCCACGGGTCGGGGCGCCCGGACACGACGAATCCGGACGCCCCGGCACACGCCGTCCGGACCGGCACGGCCCGGACGCGGGACGGCGGGACAGAGCGACACAAGGGACAGCGAGACACACGGGACAGAGAGACACGGGACAGAGGGGGAGGGGGCGCGATGCGGGAGCGTGGCTTCGCCGCCCTCGAGGCGGCGGGCATGGTGCTCACGGCGCTGGCCTTCCCCGCGCTGATCCACGGCCTCCTCGCCCCGGACTTCACCCTGCCGCGGACCCTCTTCGGCTGGGTCCCCGGCGGCACCGCGACCCGGACGACGGCCCTCGCGGCCGTCGCCCTGCTCGCGGCGACGACCGGCGGCTGGGCGCACACCCGCCGGACGACGGCGGCGGTCCGGAAGACCGCGGACCGGGAGACCGCGGGCTGGAAGACCGCGGGCTGGAAGACCGCGGGCTGGAAGACCGCGGACCGGAAGACCGCGGGCCGGGAGGCCACCGACAGGGAGACCACCTCCCGGACGCCCACCGAACCCTCCGCGGTCCACCGTGCGGACGAGACGGGCGGCGGCCCCTGAACCCGGCCGCAGCCCATAGCCGCCAGCTCGTGGACCGGCCGTGGACGGCAGGACGAGACCGGCCGCCCCTCCTCTCCACCACCCTTCCTCCCCACCGCCCCTCCACTCGCCGCCCCTCCCCACCACCCCCCACCTCATTCCTGGAGGACATCAGATGCGAAAAACCCTCTCCCTGGCCCTGGCCGCCGGGGCGGTGGCCGTGGCGACCGCGGTGCCGGGCCCCTCGGCCGCCGCGGCACCGCAGACAGCGAGGACGACGAGTACGACGAGTACGACGAGTACGACAGGGTCGGCGACGGCGGCGGCACGGCCCGTAGCGGACACGTTGCGATGGGGAGCGTGCCCCGAGGACGTCGCCGCGCCCCGCCTCGAATGCGCGACGCTCAAGGTCCCGCTGGACTACCGGGCGCCCCACGGCCGGCAGATCGACCTCGCCGTCTCGCGGCTCGCCGCCGCCGATCCCGCCGCCCGGCGCGGCGTGCTGCTGACGAACCCCGGCGGCCCCGGCGGCGCCGGGCTCGACTACCCGGCCCTCCTCGCCGCCTCGGGACTGCCGCGTACCGTGCTCGACCGGTACGACGTGATCGGCTTCGACCCGCGCGGGGTCGGCCGCAGCGCCCCCGTCACCTGCGAGCTGACGCAGAAGCAGCAGGAGCGCGGCAACTTCCCGCCGTACGCGCACACCGCGCGTGACGTGGCCCGCGAGGCGGGGTACGCGCGGACGATCGCCCGGCAGTGCGCAACCTCGTCCACGGCGGACCTCCTGCCGTACATCACGACGCGGAACTCGGCACGCGACATGGACCGCGTCCGGGCGGCGCTCGGCGAGCGGAAGATCTCCTACCTCGGCCACTCCTACGGCACCTACCTCGGCGCCGTGTACACGACGATGTTCCCGCACCGCAGCGACCGGTTCGTCCTCGACAGCAACCTGGGCGCGGGCGGCTACGACGTCACCGCCATGCGGAGGTTCGCGCGCGGACTGGAGGACCGCTTCCCGGACTTCGCGCGGTACGCGGCGGCCCACCCCGAGCTGGGACTGGGCACCACACCGCGGCAGGTGCGGGCGAAGTTCTTCACGCTGGTCGCCCGTCTGGACCGCGAGCCGGTCCGCGGCATCGACGGCATGGCCCTGCGCGGGGTGACCTTCACCTACCTGTACGCCGACGCCCTCATCCCCACCCTGGCGAAGTTCTGGCAGGCCGTCGACACGGACCGGCCGCTGCCGCCCGCCCCGGAGCAGCCGCTCGACGAGAACCTCCTCGCCGCCCGCTTCTACACGATCTGCAACGACTCCCGCTGGCCCACGACGATCGGCTCGTACCAGCGGGACGTAGCCGTCGACCGGGTCAGGTACCCGATGCTCGGCGGCTCCACCGCCGGGATAGGGCCGTGCGCGTTCTGGCCGACCGCGCGCGTCGAACCCCCGGTGCGCGTCGGGGACCGCGGCCCGTCGAACGTCCTCCTCGTGCAGAACGAGCGTGACCCGGGGACCCCGCTGGCCGGCGCCCGCGACCTGCGCCGCGCGCTCGGGCAGCGGGCCACGATGGTCACCGCCGACCAGGGCGGACACGGGGTCTACCCGTTCGGGACCAACACCTGCGCGAACGACGCGGCGACCGCCTTCCTCACCGAAGGCCACCGCCCGCCCCGCGACCTCGCCTGCGCGGCCGAGCCGCGCGGCTAGCGGCAGGACGCGGTCCGGCGCCCGCACGGCTCCACCGTTCACCTGCGCCTCCGGGGTCGGGAACTCGCCCCCGGAGGCGCACGACACCTATGGGGGACGGCCGAGACCGTGCCGCCAGGACACCGCCGAGTGAGTGACCGAGGAGACGAACCGTGCGGAGAAGGAATCTGTTGCAGGCATCGGGCGTCGGCATGGCAGCCGCGGCGGTAGGGGCATCGGCCTCCCCGGCCACGGCCCACAGCGCCTCGCCATCGGCGTCAAAGTCGACGAAGCCAACAAAATCGACCAAGAGCAGCCCCACCCGCGTGCACATCCTCGTGTACGACGGCGCCGAGGAGCAGGACTTCATCGGGCCCCGCGACGTGTTCGGGCACGCCGTGCACGCGGGTGGCGCGGTGGAGACGTCCCTGGTGCGCCCCGGCGGACCGGGCGAGGTGACCTGCGCCTTCGGCACGAGGATCGTCGTGGACCAGGGATGGCGGCCCACGGAGGCCGACATCCTCGTGATTCCGGGCGGCGGATGGGCGAAGCCCGACGGGCCGGGCGTCCACCGCCTGCGCAGCAGCCCGACCGTGCTGGACGGTCTCCGACGCGAGCACCGCTCGGGCGTGGTGCTGGCCGGGGTCTGCACCGGGGTGATGGCGTTGTCGGCGGCGGGCCTCCTCAAGGGCCGCCCGTGCACGACCCACCACCTCGCGACAGACGTACTGGCCCAGGAGGGCGGGGAGTTGGTGTCCTCGCGGGTCGTCGACGACAAGGACGTCGTGACGGCGGGCGGCGTCACCAGCGGCCTCGACCTGGCGCTGTGGATGGTCACGAGGAACTGCGGCGCGCCTGTCGCCGCCAGGGTCGAAGCCGTCATGGAGTACGAGCAGCGCGGCACGGTCTGGCGCAGAGACTGACCGATCGCGGCACCCCACACCCACCCGCGGCCCTCTCCCGTCAGCTCTCCTGCTCCACGCGGCGGATCCGGAGGGGGCCGCGGGCCGTGTCGGGCTCGACGGGCCGACCCCCCTGAGTGACCTCCACCTCACCCGCGGCCACCAACCGCCACGCCGCCCGCCGAACGGGCTCCATGAGGCCACGCCACCCGTCACCGCTCCCCCCGTGAACGGCCCGCGCGACCTCGGACGGACACACCGAAGCACCGACCGCCCGCCTGTCCAACAACGCAAGAATGGCCCCCTCCAACTCCCGCCCCTCCGCTTCCCGCCTATCCCTGGCCATACCTCCACTCTGACACCGATCGGCGCCCGGCGACCGCGCAGCGCGCACCGATCCCCGGCTTACGCACGGGGAGGGAGCCGCGATCCCACCCCGGAGGAGTCCCGTGGTGTGATGGGCGAGTGGCACGGGGCCCTTCCCCTCATCCACGATTTGCCACTCCAGCCGCACACCGTGGCTGCCGCCCGACCGGGGACCGTTGGTGAAACTGACCATGCTGGCCATCGAGGCGGCCCCCCATGCGCCGATGCCGGACGGAGTGCCGTTTCGGTGGCTGGCCCATCACCTCCGTGAGGGCGTCGTCGCGTTGCTGCCGAAGGGGCTCGACGTCGACGGGTGCGCGAAGATCCAGCTCACGTGCGTACCCGGCAGAGCGCAGACCGGGCAGTACTGGCAAGCTCTCGGGGCGTCGGAGTACGTCGTCGAGGACGTCGACTTCGGCCGCCTCCACGCCCTCCCGCCCCGAGCGCGTGACACGTATCTGCTCGCTCTGGTCGAGGACGCGCTGGTCGACCTCGCGCGACGCCACCACCGGGGCGACGCGGTCGAGACGGCGATCCGCGAGGCCTGCGAGACGCTGCGCCGCCGGGACTTCTGCCTCGCCCTGCCCGTCCCCCGGCTGTCGAAGACCTCACCGGACAGGGCGGCCAGAGCACGTGTCGTGCGCTGTCTCAACCGCGACGTCGGTGAAGCGTGGCGCGTCGAGATCACGGACCGTTCCGGGGCGGCGCCTGACGTCCGGTGGATGACCGAGCGACCGCACCACCTGGACATGCGGGACGTCTTCGCGCGTTCCGAGTGGTCCGACGGACGGTTCCTCGTCCGGAACCGGCTCGGAAAGATCACCTACGAGCACCCGTAGCGGGATGTTTCACAGGGAGCCGTGCCGGAAGCCGTGCCGGGCCGCCCCGTCGGCAGCCCTTGCCTGGATCTCACCGGCCCACCGGATCGCCCTCGGCGCCGTCGTCGCGTCCGCGCAGGGCCAGGTGGCCGCCGTGGTGGAGCGGTGTCGTCAGGCGGAGCCGGTTCGCCTCGTCGCCGGTCAGCGCGTCCACGAGGTGCACCTCGCCGTGGCCGCCGCGGGTGACGGCGACCCACTCGGAGGCGGGTGAGGCGGCCACCGCGCGCCGTTGGACCCCGTCCCAGGGGGTGCCGCCGGGACGGGGTGCCCCGTCCATCGCGGGCAGCGGGACGCGACGGGCGACGTCGAGGCCGTCCAGGAGGACGAGTTCGTCCCCGGCGGGGTGGATCCGGGTGAAGGCGGTGCGGCTGCGGGTGAGGGCCAGCCGGAAGACCAGGCCGGGGCCGAGGTCCGTGCGGAGGGTGCGGCCCGTCTCCAGGTCGTGCCGCCAGGCCTGGTTGGTCCACTCCGGCCAGCGCAGCGGATCGGCGGGGCCCCCGCGCAGCGTGCTCCACAGGGCGGGCCGACGGGTGTCGAGGCGCAAGTACCAGCCGCGGGCGGGCGCTTCCCACGGGATGACCGCCTCGGCCACGACCGTGTCGCCCTTCCGCCGCACCCGCCGTACGCCTTCGCCGGTGGCCGCGAACACCCGTTCCGTCGCGGGCTCGTGGGCGTCCCCGTGGCCGTCGTCCGGGAACGGCAGCAGGGCGTGGGGGGCGACGGCGGGGCATCCGGGCGGTGCCGCCACGAGGTCGGCGAAGCGGTGCACGGCCAGCGCGCCGGGTTCGCGGTGCCGCAGCACCACCAGCGCGTCACCGCCGCCGACGACGGTCACCCCCGGTTCGCCCACCCGCGTCCGCACCCGCGCGACCTCGTGCGTGACGAGGTCGACGACCGTCAACAGGTCTGACCAGGGCTCGGCGTTGTCGCCCAGGCCGGTGGTCACCGCCAGCAGCCGGCCCGCGGGATCGCACGCGAGGTGCTCCGCCGGTACCGCGACGGGGACGGCCCGTTCCACGAGCCGGTCCCCGTGGGGGTCGAGGACGAGCAGTTCTCCCCGCCGGTCGTCGACACACGCCACCCGGCCGCCGGGCAGGGCCAGGAAACCGGCGTGCTCGGAGAGATGACGGCCGTCCAGGCGCCCGACGACGGCGCCCTCCGGCACGGTCACCACGTGCACGTGGCCGTCCACGTGGTCGGAGACGAACAGGACGGGATCGGTACGCATCGGGCCTCCAGACAACCAGTGTAGTGAAAACGATTATCATGTATCTTCGGTGAGATCCCGCCCCCGGAAAGAAACGAAGGCATCAATGCTGCGCTCACCGTTGAGACTTGCCCGTGTCTGGATCGCCGCCGCAGTGGCGGGCTCCGTCCTGGTCGGCTGCGGTTCCTCGTCCGGTGAGTCCACGGACGACCGGGCCCGGCCCGCGGCGAGGACCGAGGTGACCGTCGCACCCATCACGGCGGCGACGGAACTCACCGACACGAAGGGCACCCGGATCTCCCTCGACAAGGCGCCCCGACGCATCGTCTGCCTCTACGCGCTCTGCGACGACATCCTCACCGAGCTGGGCATCGTCCCCGTGGCCACCAACAACGCGCTGCTCGCCCAGCCCGCGTTCCTCGGGGCGGAGAAGGCGAAGGACGTGGACGTCGTGCCCGGCGGCTTCATCGCCCCCGAGGTGGAAGCGATCCTCTCCCACGAACCCGACCTGGTCATCGGCGAGAAGAGCACGCACGGCAAGCTCGCCCCGGCGCTGAAGGGCGCCACCACGTTCTGGCCCATGCAGGCCGAGACGTGGGAGGACAGCGTCGGATACCTGCGCGACGCCGCCGCGCTCACCGGCCGCACCACCGAGGGGATGAAGGCCGAGAAGGCCTTCCGGACCAAGCTCGCGGCCGCCGAGAAGACCCCCAGCGACAAGACCGCGCTCGTCATCTTCGGCAGCGACGAGAACTTCGGCGTCGCCGCCCCCGAGAGCGACGTGGCGGCCAGCCTCTTCCCCAAGATCGCCGACTACCCCTGGAAGTCCCGTGGCGTCGAGGGCAGTTACAGCCTGGAGGAGATCCTCGCGAAGGACGTGGACGTCCTCTTCGTCGAGACGATCAGCTTCGGCGACGCGGACGGCAAGCTCTCCGAGAAGCTGGCGAAGAACCCCCTCTGGGGCAAGATCCGCGCGGTGCGCGACGGCGACGTCCACGAGGTGAACCCGGAGGTGTGGGCCAAGGGCCGCGGCACCCGTTCCCTGGGCATCGTCCTCGACGAGGCCACGGCCGCACTGCGGTGAGCGGACCGTCCGCCACACCCGTGCCGTCGGACGACACGGCGGCGGGCCCCCGCAGACCGCCGCGAGGGGCGCGCCGGTGGCAGCCGCTCGTGACGGTCCTGCTGCTGACCGCCGCCTCCGGGTGCGCGCTGAGCCTGGGAACCCCGTACGTCGCCCCGCACCGGCTCGTCGGCGCGCTGCTGGAGGGGGACAGCACCCTCGCCGGGATCGTCCTGACCGAACTCCGCGTCCCCCGCCTGGTGCTGGCCCTCGTTGCCGGAGCCTGCCTGGGCGCGGCCGGGCTGGTGCTCCAGGAGGCGCTGCGCAACCCCCTGGCGGTGCCGGAGATGCTGGGCGTGTCGTCCGGCGCGGCGCTCGGTGTGGCCGCGCCCCTGGTCCTGGCGCTGTCCCTGCCCGCCGCCGTGGAACCCCTGCTGGCCGTCGGCGGGGCCGCGTTCGGCGGCGGTCTGACCTTCGTCGCCGCCGGACTCGGCCGCAGCCCGTCCGCCGTCCTGCTGACCGGTGCCGCGGTCGCGGCCGCTCTGCAGGCCGCGCTGCTCGTCCTGATGGTGATGGCCGACCAGCTCGACCTCCAGCTGATCTACCGCTTCCTGCTGGGCTCCCTCTCCGCCCGCACCTGGGACGACGTCCTGGGCCTGTGGCCCTGGCTGCTCGTCGCGGTGCCCGCCGTCGTGTGCTGCGCGCCGGTGCTGTCCGTCCTGCGGCTGGGCGACGAGGACGCCGAGGCGCTCGGCGTGCGCGCCCGGCGGGCCCGGCTGGCCGCGCTGGGCATCGCCATCGTGCTGATCGCGCCGGTGACGGCCGTGTGCGGGCCCGTCGCGTGGGTGGGCTTCCTCGCCCCGCACCTGGCCAGATGGTTCGATCCCGGCGCCGGGGCGGTGCGCTGGCTGCCCTGGTCGGCGGTCTGGGGCGCCGTCGTCGTCACCGTCGCCGACGTCCCGGCCCGGCTCGCACTGGCGCCCGTCGAGACCCCGGCGGGCGCCTGGACCGCCCTCCTGGGGGTTCCGGCGGGCGTCGCCCTCATGCGCTCCTCCCGCCGGGGCGGAACCTCCCGGCGGCGGCGTACCGCCCCGGCGGGAACGCGCCCGCCGCGGCGTGACCCCGGCACCGCCGGACCCGGTGCCGGACCGGCGCCGACCCGCCCGCGGAGCGCCCCCGCGCGCCCCGGACGTGCCGGGGGAGACCCCGAGGGCGGCGGGTCTCTCCGCCGTACGGTGACCGATGCGGGGGAGACGCGGTGAAGCGGCGTTTCGCGGCGGTCGCCGCCCTCGTCCTGGTGATCGCCGGAGCCGAACTCGTGGTCGGGCGCGGGATGTCACCGGGTGCCGTGCTGGACGTCCTCGGCGGTGGCGGCACCGCGACGGAGCGGCACATCTTCCTCCAGTTGCGTGTTCCGCGGACGCTCGTGGCCCTGGGCGCGGGCGCCTGTCTCGCCGTGGCCGGACTGGTGTTGCAGTCCGCGCTGCGCAACCCCCTCGCCGGGCCCGAGGTGACCGGCGTGACGCCGGGCGCCGTCCTCGGCGCCGTGACCGCCACGGCGCTGGGACTCGCGGGGTGGGACTCGCCGCTCGCCGTCGTCGTCGCCGCCTGCGTCGGCGGGTGTGCCGGGGCGGCGCTGCTGTGGCTGCTCGCCGGCCGCGACGGCGACCCCGCTACGACCGCGGTGCACGGCGTGCTGGTGTCCGCGGTGCTCGGCGGGCTCACCGCGATGGTGCTCCTGGTGCGGCCGGGCGAACTCGGCAGCGTCGTCCAGTGGCTCGTGGGCACCACGGAGGGCCGGGTCTGGCAGCACTGGCACCTGCTGTGGCCGTGGGCGTCGCTCTGGGGAGCGGCGGCCTGGCTGCTGGCCGGGCCGCTCACCCTGCTGCGCTGCGGGGACGACATCGCCCTCGCGGCCGGTCTCTCCGCCCGCCGGGCCCGGACGCTCGCCCTGCTGTGCGCGGTCGCGCTGACGGCGGGCGCCGTGGCCTCGGTCGGCGCCCTGGGGTTCGTGGGGCTGCTCGTCCCGCACCTCGCCGTCGCGCTGTTCGGCGCCGATCTGCGGGTGGCCGTCCCCGGTGCCGCCCTGCTGGGCGGGGCTGTCGTATGCGGGGCCGACGCGGCCGCCCAGGCCTCCTCGCGGCTGATCGCGGCGGTGCTGGACTCGGGACGGCTCACGCTGCCGGCCGGCGCGCTCACCGCCTGCGTCGGCGCCCTCCTGCTGCTCGCCGCCGTACGCCGCGCGCCCGACCGATCGTTCTGATGTGCACAGAGGAGAGACCATGACCGAGTCCGGGGAGATCCGGGTCGAGGGAGTCCACTTCGGCTACCCCGACCGCCCGGTGCTGCAAGGCGTGGACCTGACGGTGCGTCCTGGTGAACTCACCGCCCTCATCGGCCTCAACGGGTGCGGCAAGTCCACCCTCCTGCGGCTGGCCGCCGGTCTGCTGAGACCGGACCGGGGGCGCGTGCTGCTCGGCGACGACGACCTGGCCCGGCTCTCCCGGCGCGTCACGGCCCGGCGGGTCGCGCTGCTGCACCAGTCCGCCCCCGCCGTACCCGGCATGACGGTCCGTCATCTGGTGCGCCAGGGGCGGTACGCGGCCCGGGGCCCGCTCGGCATGCTGCGGGAGGGCGACGACGCCGTGGTGCGCCGGGCGCTGCGGGACGTCGGCGTGGAGCGGTGGGCCGACCGCGACGTGGACGCCCTGTCCGGCGGTGAACGGCAGCGGGTGCGGCTCGCCATGGCGCTGGCCCAGGACACCGGGGTCCTGCTGCTCGACGAGCCGACCACGTACCTCGACCTGCACCACCAGCTCGACGTGCTGCGGACGGTGGTGCGGCTGCGGGAGGAGCGCGGCCTCACGGTGGTCATGGTCCTCCACGACCTCGCCCACGCGGCCCGGTTCGCCGAGCGCATCGTCGCCCTGCGCGACGGCCGGGTGGTGGCGGACGGGCCGCCCCTGGAGGTCGTCACGCCGGGTCTGCTGGCCGACGTCCTCAAGGTGGCGGGTCGGGTCGGCGTGGACCCCCACGGAGGGTGGCCGGTGTGTTACCCAGATCACCCTCTCGCGGACTTTGAATATGACAATCGGATTCATTAAGCTGCGGATGCGGCGATCGACCGAACGCCGCATCTCCCCTGTGATGAAGGAGAGTTCATGGACAACGAGCAGATCTTCACCCCGATCACCGATCCGGGTCAGCTGGCTCACGCCTCCGCCACCCACTCCAACGCGCTCGTCGAGAACCCCTTCGACGACAACGAGGAGTAAGAGGGGTCACCCCCTCGACCGTGGGCCCGCCCGTCGCCTTTCGGGCGGGCCCACGCCCGTCCCGTGACCCGTCGTCAGGAGAACCCCCGTGTCCCGAAGCCGTCTCGTGCCCGGTGCCGAGGTCGTCGCCGTCCCCGGACGGAACCTCGCCCTGCGGACCCCCGAAGGCGAGTTCCTCCACGTGAGCACGCCGGACGGCGCCGCTCGGGCGGCCCTGCTGGCGCGCCTCACAGGGCAGACGGACACGCCGGCGGACGAGCGACTGGCCCGTGTCCTCGCGGCGTTCGAGACGGCCGGCTACCTGCGCGCCGACCCGCCGCCCGCCCCCTGGCCCGCCGCCCGCGGGAACGTACTGCTGCTCGGCGACCCGGTGCTGACCGGACCGGTCGCCGCCCAGCTCACCGCCCTGGGCGCCCGCCCCCGGACCGCCGACCCGGCGTCCGCCCCCGCAGGAGCGGCCGCGGACCACACCGACCCGGCGGGCCCGGACCACGCCGCCGTCGTCTGGTGCCTCGACGGTCCCGTCCCCGACGGACTGTGGGACGCCGCCGACCGGCTCCCCGAGCGCGGCGTCGCCTGGCTGCGCTGCCACCGCGAGGGCTGGCAGGCGTACGTCGAACCCCTCGCCGCCACCCCCGGCGACGTCACCTCGGCCCACGTCCGGGCCCGCCGCCTCGCCGCCACGCCCGCCCACCGCGAACTCGCCGCCTACTGGAGCGGACCCCGTACCTCCGGCGCCCCCGTGCGGCTCACCGCCCCCGCCGCCGGGCTGCTGGCGGCCCTCCTCGCCGACGACCTGCACCGCTGGGCCACGGACGGCGACGACCCCGGCGGCATCCCCGCCCGGCGCCGTCTGCGCCAGGTCGACCTGCGCACCCTCACCGTCACCGAGCGCCCGGTCCTCCCCGTGCCCCCCGTCGCCCCGATGTCCGGGCGGGCCGGATGACCGCAGACGCCACGGTGCCCGGCACCGCGGTCGGGGGGCTCGCCACCGATGTCCTGCTGCCCGAGGGCGGTGGCCCCTTCCCGGCCGTCCTCATCCGCACCCCCTACGACCGGACCCGCCACCGGGCCGAGGCGCGCGGCTGGGCCCGGCACGGCTTCGCCGTCGTCGTCCAGGACGTCCGCGGCCGCTTCGCGTCGCCGGGGGAGTGGCACCCGTACCGCGACGAGGCCGTCGACGGAGCGGCCGCCGTCCGCTGGCTCCGGCGGCAGCCGTGGAGCGACGGCCGGGTCCTGGCCGCCGGAGCCTCCTACGCCGCCCACTGCGCGCTCGTCCCCGCCCTGGAGGCCCACCGCGAGGACCGGCCCGACGCCGTCCTCGCCGCCGTGCCCGCCCTCGGCGCCGCCGACACCGCCCGCGAACCCTCCGGCGTCGAACGGCTCCTCGCACGCGCGGGCTGGTGGGCCGCCCACGGCGACCGGCCCGACTCCAACGACGGCGCGCTGGACCAGGCACTCACCGCGGACCCCGGCCTCCTCACCCACCTGCCGCTGACCCGCCTGCCCGAACGGCTCGGCCGGAACCTGCCCTCCTGGGCCGCGCTGTGGCGCCACCGCGACCGCGGTCTCCTCCTCGCGCGCGCCGCCCGCGCCGACGTGCCGCTCCTCGCGGTGGGCGGCCACCACGACCCCTTCGCCGAGGACACCCACGCACTGTGGCGCGCCTGGGGCGGACCCTCGGCCCGGCTGCTGACCGGTCCCTGGGGACACGGCCTGGTCTCCGCCCCCGGGCCCGGCGCGCGGGACGCCCACCGTGTCGACCTGGGGCGGCTGTACGTGCGCTGGGCCCGCCGCGCGCTGGCGGGCGACCTGACCCCCGGTCACGGCGGCGCCGTCGCGCTCGGCGGAGCCGACCTGTGGCTGCCCGCCGCTACCGACGGCGAGCCGCGCACCCAGCGCACCAGACCCCTGCACGGCGCCGTCTTCACCGCCGACCCCGACCGGCCCGTCCGCTCGGACGACCTGACGGTGCCCGCCGACGGCCCTCCCGACCGCTGCCTCCTCGTGACCGCGCCGCTGCCCCGCCCGCTCGACGTGGCCGGTCCCGTGCACGTCACCATGCGCGCCTCCGCCGGGACACCGTCCGCCGACTGGTTCGCCCGGCTCGTCGCCCTCACCCCGGCGGGCCGGGCCGAGCGCCTGGCCGTCGGCACCGTACGCCGCAGCGGGCCCGCGGACCCGACGGCCGCGTTCGGCATCGGCCTCGGCCGCCTCGTCCGCAGGCTCCCGGCGGGCACCCGGCTGCGCCTGGAGATCGCCGGACACCACTTCCCGGCGCACGCGCGCAATCCGCACACCGGACAGGACCCCATGGCGGCGGAACGGCTGACCGCCTCCCGGCGCGAGGTCGACACCGACAGCGTCACCCTGCGCCTTCCCGTACTCCCCGCCCGCCCCACCCGCACCGATCCCGCCGAGGAGATCCTTCGATGACGGCGCTGCCGCTGGAAGCCCTGGTCGATCCCGTCTGCGGCGTCGTCCGCACCGTCGAACCCGTCGCGCACCCGCCCGGCGCGCCGGTCCGCTACACCGCGCTCACCGCCGAGGTGTCCGACGCCCGCAGACTCGGGCTGTGGCCCGCCGACCGCGTCTCCCTCGGCACCACCTTCGGCGACCCCGCACAGGCCCGCGTCGCCGCGATCGCGGAGGGCGTCGAGCGGTACTGCGGCAACCGGGTGCCCCCGGCCGGCCACCCCGACGCCCCGCTCCGCGCCACCGCCGCGGAACTGACCGCGAAGGGACTGCCGCTCTACGGGCCCGGAGACCTGCCCGCGTACGCCCCCTGGCAGTACACCCGCGACCGGTTCCCCTACCGCCCCTTCACCGCCGACACCCCGTCCCTGTGGACCCGCGGCACCGAACTGCGGCCCGACGGCACCCGCGACGCGGTCTGGGCGCCCGTCGCGCTCACCCACCTCAACTGGCGCCAGGGCGACCTGCGCGCACTGCCCCGCACCCACCACCTCAACTACGCGGGGATAGCCACCGGCCAGGGCCTCGACGACGCCGTCGAGCGCGGCCTGCTGGAGGTCGTCGAACGCGACGCCCTGGAACTGTGGTGGCACCTCGACGGCCCCACCCGCGGCATCGACCCCGCCAGCGTCCCCGGACTCAGTGACGATCTCGCCGGGTCCGCCCTGGACGTGCACCTCGTCGAGATGCCCTCCGAGTTCGCCCCCTGTATGGCAGCACTCGTCCACGACCCCCGGCTCGGCCTGTACGCCGCGGGCTTCGCCTGCAAGCACGACCCGGTGGAGGCGGCCCGCAAGGCCGTCCTCGAAGCCGTCCACACCTGGGTGTTCACCCAGGGACTGACCGGCCCTGACGGCTGGGTGTTCCAGGCCGTCGAGGCGGGTCTCCTCGCCCGCGGGCTCTACCTCGACCACCGCGCCGACGGACGCTACCTCGACGCCTGCGGCGACCGGTTCGAGCACGTACGCGACCTCGGCGCGCACGTCCAGGTGTGGCTGGACCCCCGGATGGCGTCCGAGGCCCGCCGCTTCACCGCCCCCGCCCTCGGCACTGTCCCCGTCGGGGAGGTCGAGCCGGGCAGCCCGGACCGCCTCATGAGCGCGCTCCGCGCGGGCGGACACCGCGTCATGACGTTCGACCTCACCACCGAGGACGTCGCCGAGACCGCGCTGCGCGTCGCCCGGGTCCTGGTCTCCGGGCTCCTGCCCAACGCCCCCGCCGCGTTCGGCTACTTCGGCTGTCCCCGACTCGCCGACACCGCCGTCGCCCGCGGCTGGCGCGACCGCCGGCCCACCGGGCCCGGCGACTTCACCCTCGCACCCCCGCCGCACATGTGAGGACCGCCCCGTGGAACACAGGCGCGCACGCCGTCGGACGACGGACGGACCCGACCCGCGGCCGGGACACCACCCCCGGCACACACCTCCACCGCCGGAGCGCCGCGACGGCGCCCCGCGGCACCACCACGCGCAGGACGGTCCCGTGGACCTGACCGCCGCGCTCGCCCGCGCCCGCTCCCCGCAACCCCCGGGCCCCGACACGCCCGCCGGGCCCGCCGTCCGGACCTGGCCGGGACCGGCGCGCCGGATTCCGCGGGCCGACCCCGGCGCCCTCGACCTGGACGCCCTGCTGCGGCTCTCCCTGGCGGCGGCGGACGGCACCGGACGGCTGCGGCCCGCGTCCTCCGCCGGAGCGCTGCACCCCGTGGACACCGAACTGGTCGTGGGCGCCGGCTGCTCCCTGCCGCCCGGCCGCTACGGCTACGACCCGCTCCGCCACCGCGTGCACCCTCTCGGGGGTCCGCCCACCGGCACCCCGCCGGGCGTACGGGCCGAACTCACCGTCAGCGCACGCCGTACCGCCTCGCACTACGGTCACCGCGCCTGGCCGCTGCTGCTCCTCGACACCGGGCACGCCGCCGCAGCCCTCCTCCTCGCGGCCCGCGCGCTGGGCGTCGGCCCGGCCCGGCCCGAGGCGGACGGACGCACCGCGACCCCCCTCGCCGCCGTCCATGTCCCGCAGCCGGGTCCCTTCCCCGGCACCGCCGGGCCGACCCCGGACCGCACGCCGTCCACCTATGCGCCGAAGCCCGCCGACGCGCCCACACCCGCCGACGCGCCCACGCCCGCCGAACTGCTGGCCCGCCGCAGCGCCCGGCCGCCCCTGCACGGCACCCCGACCCCCGAGGCGCTGCGCGACGTGCTCCGCACCGCCGAGCGGGCGGGCGGCGGCGTGCTGCGCTGGTGCGCCGCCGTCGGCCCACCCCGGCCGGGCCTCGTCGCGCTCGCCGCCGACGGCACCACCCTGCGCCGCCTCGCCGCGGGCGAGGCCCGCCCGACCCTGGCGGTGTGGGCCGCCGGGCAGGCCTGGCTAGCGCAGGCGGGCGCCGTCGTCCTCGGCCGCGGGTGCCCCGACGACGCCGACGCGCCGCACATCCGACGGGCCCATCTGCACGCCGGACTCGCCGTCCACCTCGCCCATCACACCGCCCACCGCCACGGCCTGGCCGCCCGTCCCGTCGGCTCCTGGCAGCGGGCGGACCTCGGCGCCGCCCTCGGCGGCCCGCCCGGCCGGGACTGGATCGTCCACGGACTGGCCCTCGGCACCCACCACGCCGACGAGGAGAACACCACGTGATCGTCCACCCCGAACTGCGCCGCGCCGCCCGGCGCGCCCGGCGCCCCCTGATCGCGGCCACCGCGGTGCACGGAGCGGTCACGCTCACCCACCTCGCGCAGGCCGCGCTCCTCGCCGTCGCGCTCGCCGACCTCGCCCGCGGGGACACCGGCAGGCTCCCGTGGCTGCTCGCCGCGGTCCTCGCCGTGGTCGCCGCCCGCGCCGGTCTCACCGTCCGGCAGCGGGACCTGGCCACCCGCGCCGGAGCCCGGGTGCGTGTGGCCCTGCGGGACGAACTCCTCGCCCACCTCGGCCGCCTCGGGCCCGCCCACGCCACCGCCGCCCCCGGCCGGTCCGGCGGCCCCGCCACCCGCGCCGGAGCCGTCCGCACCACCCTCGTCGACGGCGTCGAAGGCGTCGACGCCTACGTCTCCCGCTACCTGCCCCAACTGGTCGTCACCCTCACCGTGCCCCCGCTGGTGCTCGCCGCACTGGCCGTCGTCGAACCCGCCGTCCTCCTCGGCGTGGTCCCCGCGCTCGCGCTGGCCCTGGCCGGACCCCGCGCCTGGGACCGCCTCCTGGCCCGGCGCGGCAGAGACCACTGGGACACCTACGAGGAACTCGGCGCCGACTACCTGGAGGCGCTCCAGGGCATGCCCGCCCTGCGGGCCGCCGGTGCCGTCGGCCGGGTCCGGCGCCGCCTGGAGGAACGCTCGACGGCACTGCACCGGGCGACCGTCGCCAAACTCCGGGTCTCCCTCGTCGACACCGCCCTCACCGACCTCGCCGTCCAGGGCGGCACCGTCGCCGCCGCGCTCCTCGCCTGCTGGTCCGCCGCGAACGGAACGACCCCGGCGACCGCCACCTACCTCGTGCTCCTCGGGGCCTCCGAGTGCTTCCGGCCGATACGCGACCTCGCCCGCGAATGGCACGCCGGATACCTCGGTGTGTCGGCCGCCGACGGCATCGCGGCCCTGCGCACCGCCACCCCCGCCGTCCCCGACACCGGAACGGCACCGGCCGCGTGGACCACCCCGCCCGAACTCCGCTTCGAGAACGTGACCTTCACCTACGACGGCGCCACGGCCCCCGCCCTCCACGACGTCTCCTTCACCGCGCGGGCCGGACGCGCCACCGCGATCGTCGGCCCCTCCGGCGCCGGGAAGTCCACCCTCCTCCACCTCCTCCTGCGCCTGCACGACCCCCAAGAAGGACGCGTCACCCTCGACGGAACCCCCGTCACCGGCCACCCCCTCGACACGCTGCGGCAGGGCATCGCCGTCGTCTCCCAGGAGACGTACCTCTTCCACGCCACCGTCGCCGAGAACCTGCGCATGGCCCGCCCGCACGCCACGGACGACGACCTGACCCGGGCGGCCCGCACCGCGGGAGTCCACGACGAGATAGCGGCCCTGCCCGACGGCTACGCCACCGTCCTCGGCGAACGGGGCTCCACCCTCTCCGGCGGGCAGCGGCAGCGTCTCGCCCTCGCGCGGGCGCTGCTCGCGGACGCCCCCGTACTCGTCCTCGACGAAGCCACCAGCGCCGTCGACGAGCGCCGCGAGTCGGACATCGTCCGCCGGATCGCCACCGCCGCGTCGGGGCGGACCGTCCTCGTCGTCGCCCACCGCCTCGCGGCCGTCCGCGGGGCCGACCACATCGTCGTCCTGGACGCGGGCCGGGTGGACTCCTCCGGCGGACACACCGAACTCGTCGACGCCGGAGGCGTCTACGCGCGGCTCGTCGACGCCGGGCTGACGCACCGAGGAGGACTCGTCCGATGACCACCGTCCCGCCCGAGCCGGGCACCCCCGGCCGGGGCGCGCTGCGCGCCCTGCTCCCCGCGCTCACCGCACACCGCGCCATGATCGCCCGCACCTGTGGCGCCGCACTGCTCGAACAGGGCTCCCTCGTCGCCCTGGTCACCCTGGCCGCGCACACCGTGGGAGCGGCCGTCGTCGACGGACACACCCCGTCGGCGACCACCGTCGCCGCCCTGGTCGGCCTGGTCCTCGTCCGCGTCGTGACGACCTGGCGCGAGATGGACCTCTCGCACGACCTGGCCTACCGGGTCCTCGCCTCGCTGCGGGTGCGGATCTTCGACGGACTGGCCCGGAGCGCGCCCGCGCGGGTGGCGGGCCGACGCAGCGGCGACCTGGCCGCCACCGCCATGGCGGACGTGGAGTCCCTGGAGTTCTTCTACGCCCACACCACCGCCCAACTCCTCGCCTCCGGGGCGGTGTTCGGCACGGGCACCGTCGTCCTCGCCGGACTGGAACCGTGGCTGCCGGCCGTGGTGCTGCCGGTCGCCGCACTGCTCGCCGCGGCGCCGTTCGCCGACGCGCGCGTCCGCGCCGAGCAGGGCGCCCGTACCCGCGCCGCCACCGCCCGGCTGTCGGCCGACACCGTGGAGACCGTCGACGGGCTGCGCGAACTGCTCGCCTTCGGACGGCTCGCCGACCGGCGGCGCCGCCTCGCGCGGCGCGGGCGGGAGGTGGGGGAGGCCCAAGGGGCGGAGGCCCGCCGGGAAGCCCTCACCGCCTCGGTCCGCGACCTTCTCATCGTGGCCGCCGTGCTCGGCGTCGTGGCCGCCGCGGCGCACTCCGCCGCCGCCGGCCGACTGCACGGCGCGTGGACACCGGCGGCGATGGCGCTGGCCCTGGCGGTCCTGGGCCCGGTCGCGGAATCGGCCCGCTCCGTCAGCCAGGCGGTCTCCCTGCGGGCCGCCGCCGGTCGGGTCGACGCGGCCCTGCGGGCCCCCGCGCTCGCCCCGCCCCCCGACTCCCCGCACCGGCTGCCCGCCGGTCCGCTCGACCTCCGGCTGCGCGGGGTCACGTTCGACTACGGCGGCGCACCCGTGCTGAAGGGGGTGGAGCTGACCGTGCGGGCCGGGGAGACCCTCGCCCTCGTCGGAGTCTCCGGGGCGGGCAAGTCGACCTGCGCCCACCTGATCGCCCGGTTCTGGGACCCGACCCACGGGGCGGTCCAGCTCGTACCCGCCGACGGCGACCCCGTGGACATACGGCGGCTCGCCGACGCCGAACTGCGCGGCGCCGTCGCCCTGGTGGGACAGGACACGCCCCTCTTCCACGGCACGCTCGCCGACAATCTGCGGCTCGTCGCCCCCGACGCGGACGACCAGCTGCTCGCCGAGACGGCCCGCCGCTGCGGCGTCGACCGGATCGCGCCGCTGGACACCCCGGTCGCCGAGCGCGGCGCGACGCTCTCCGGCGGCCAGCGCGCCCGTATCGCCCTCGCCCGCGCGCTCCTCGTCCGGCCCCGCGTCCTCGTGCTGGACGAGTCCACCGCCCACCTCGACAACGAGGGAGACGCCGAACTCGCCGCCGCCCTCCGCCACGAGATCCGCGCCACGCTGGTGATCGCCCACCGCCCGGCCACCATCCGCCGCGCCGACCGCGTCGCCGTCCTCGAAGCGGGCCGGGTCGTGGAGGAGGGAACCTGGGAGCACCTCGCGGCCTACCCCGACAGCGCCCTCAATCGCGTGCTCGTCACTACCCCCGCGCCCTGAACACGCCTCATGGCACTGCGGTCGGCCGGTCACGGTCGGGGCAATCGACCACCGTCGCGACGAGGGAGGCTTTCAGCGGCCCGATCGGCCGGCGACGGTCAGGTGGAGTTCACCGATGCCCTTGACGGCAGCGACGATTTCGCTGCCGTCTTCGAGCGGGTCGGTGGCCGCTCCCGCGGGGGTGCCGGTGGTGAGGAGGTCGCCCGGCACGAGGGTTGTCGTGGCGCTGGCGTGGGCTATCAAGGTGGCTACGTCGAAGAGCAGGTCCGAGGTGGTGGCCCTCTGCCGCAGACGGCCGTCGTGGGTGGCGGTGAGGACGAGTCCGCGGGCGCCCAGGGGGAGTTCGTCGGGGGTGACGAGCTGCGGGCCGACGGCGACGGTGGCCGGCTGTCCCGGCGCGGCGACGACGGTGACGGCGGTGTATCCGGCGACGTGGCCGAGCGCCGAGGCCGGTGACACCCGTGACGTCTCCCGCCCGATCACGACGCCGAGTTCGACACCCCACCGCAGGTCCGCCGCTCGGTCGGTGTGGACGGTGTCCCGGTCGCCGACGAGTCGGTCGACGGGCGTGGTGAACAGCTCGGGTGCGTCGGGTCGCGGGGCACCGAGTTCCCTGGCGCGTGCCGCGTAGTTGACGCCTGTCTCGATGAGGACGGCGAGGCCCGTGACGAGGGGGCCGGCGTCCGAGGCCGTGGTCGAGGGGGTGCTGGGCGCCGTGGTGTGGTCCTGCCAGTGCTCGCCGGTGGCGAGGATCGCGCTGACGTCGGGGAAGGGGAGGAGGACGAGCCGGCGCCGTTCGACGCGGGCGGCCGCGGTGCGGTCGCCGGAGAGACGGACGGTCGTCAGCCTCATCGAAGATCTCCTTCGGTACAGGGCAGCAGCAGGCGGAAGGTGCAGCCGCGTTCGGGCCGGGTGTCGAGTTCGACCCGGCCCCGGTGGGCTTCGGCGATGGCGGCGGCGATGGCGAGGCCGAGCCCTGTTCCGGAGTCGCCGTCGCCGCTGCCGGGCGCGGCGCGGTAGAACCGGTCGAACACGTGGCGGGCGTCGTCGGTGGTGAGGCCCGGTCCGGTGTCGGCCACTTCGATGACGGCGGCGCAGGTGCCGGCCGGCAGGGCGGGTGAGGGGCTGGTGCGGCCGGGGTGGGCGGTGCCGCCGCGGCGGCACCGTGCGGAGGGTACCGACACGTACCTGGATGCGTGCCGTGGCCGGGGTGTGGAGGCAGGCGTTGGTCAGCAGGTTGGCCACGACCTGGGCGAGTCGGCCGCCGTCACCGAGGGTCTCCACGACGTCGAGCTCCACGGGTTCCGTGCCGGGGGCTTCGCCGTGCAGGGGTTCCAGGGTGATGGTCCGCCCGGGGTGGCGTACGGCGGTGCTGGTGATGGTGTCGGCGGCGAGGGAGAGCAGGTCGACCGGCTCGCGGTGCGGGCCGGGGGTGTGGTCGAGTGTGGCGAGCAGGAACAGGTCGTCGACCAGGCGGCTCATGCGGTCGGCGTTGGTGACGATCAGCGCGTGGGCCTCGGCCCGGCGGTGCTCGGCCATCTGCGGGTCGGCGTGCAGGAGTTCGGCGAAGCCCTGGATGGCGGTGAGCGGGGTGCGCAGCTCGTGGCCCGCGTCGGCCATGAAGCGGCGCAGTTTCCGTTCGGATGCCTCGGTGCGGTGCAGGGCGGTGTGCAGCCGGTCCAGCATGGTGTTCAGGGCGTGGCCGAGGCGGCCGACCTCGGTGGCGGGGTCCGTGTCGGGCACACGAAGGTCGAGGGCGCCACCGGTGATGCGCTGGGCGGTCTGCTCCACCCGCGACAGGGGGCGCAGGCCGAGGCGGGCGGCGGCGTTGCCGAGCAGGACGACACCGAGGGCGACGATCACGCCGAGCAGCAGGCTCAGCCACAGGAGCTTGTGGGTGGCGCCGTCGACGGTGTCCAGCGGCAGCGCGACCACGGCGCGCATGCCGTCGGGGCCGGAGTCGGCGACCACGCGCCAGCTGCCGATGCCGCCGTCGGCCGGCACGGTGTCCGGCGTACCGTCCGTGAGGCCCAGCGCCGCGCTGCCGGTGGGCAGCCGGGGGTTGCTTCCGTTGCTCCTGCCCAGGGAGTCGTCCATGAGGCGGCCGTCGGAGTCGTAGAAGAAGACGCGGTAGTCGGAGGGGAGGACGTCGTCGTTCTTCGGCAGCCGCAGGCTGCGGCCCTCGGCGAGGTCCTGGTACGCGCGGGTGGGCGGGCGGAACTCGGTGAGACGTTCGTCGACCTGGTCGGTGAGCCAGGAACGCAGCACGCCCACTCCCGCGGCCTGGCAGAGCAGCACCGCGGAGGTCGCCAGGACCGCGGCGATGAGCACGAGGCGCGTACGCAGGGAGCGCGGTCGCCTCGGGCGCCACCTCACGAGGCGGCCCCCGCGTCGCCGCCGGACAGGCGCAGACAGTAGCCCACGCCGCGCACCGTGTGGATCATCGCGGGTGGGGTGTGGTCGATCTTGCGGCGCAGGTTCTTGATGTAGGTGTCGACGATGCGGGTGTCCCCGGCGAAGTCGTACCGCCACACCGCCTGGAGGATGTCGTGCTTCTCCAGGACGCGCTCCGCGCTCGCCATCAGGCAGGCCAGGAGACGGAACTCGGTCGGCGACAGCTTCAGCGGACGTCCCGCGCGCGCCACGGTGTGCGCGTCCTGGTCGAGGACGAGGTCGGCGTACCTGAGCGGCTGGCGTACGGAGGCCGCGGAAGCGGAGGCGACGGCCCGGCGCAGGATCGCCCGGATGCGCAGCAGCACCTCCTGTACGTGGAAGGGCTTGGTGACGTAGTCGTCCCCGCCGGAGCTGAGGCCGATGATCCGGTCCTCCACCTCGGTGCGCGCGGTGAGGAACAGCACCGGCGTGTAGGCGCCCTGCGCGCGCAGTTCCCGGGTCAGGGCGAAGCCGTCGCCGTCGGGCAGCATCACGTCGAGGACGATCAGATCCGGGCGCCTGCTGCCAGCCTCGAACATGGCCTCCTGCCCGGTGCCGGCCGTGGCCACGACGTATCCGGCGGCGCTCAGGGCCGAGGTGAGCAGGGTGCGGATGCTCGGGTCGTCCTCGACCACGAGGATCGTGGCTCCGGCCGGGGACGGCCCGGGAGTGGTGGAAGACATGTGCGGCTCACTGGGCAGAGGGGCGGTGCCGTGCGACGGTAACGGCGTCGTCTGTGAACCGGCTGAGAGCCCGGCCGGTGGCGCGGTGCCACCGGCCGGGCCCCGGGTCAGCCGGTGACCTGCTTGTCCTTCGCGAGCGCGGTGGTGCGCTGCGTGACTGTCGTGCGGAGTTTGTCCACGGTCTCGTCGAGCGCCTCGGAGGAACCGGCGGCGTCCCGTGCCTGCTCCGCGATCTCGTCCAGGGCGTCGGTGGCGGCACCGGAGCCGTAGAGCTTCGCGTACAGCTTCTTGTACGCCTTCTTGTAGACGGCGTCGAAGGCGTCCGAGTCGAGGAAGCGCTGCTTGAGGGGGTGCCCGCTCATGCCCGAGCGGCCTCCACCGGCCGCACCGTTCCCGCCGCCCGGCGCGCCCTCCGGCATTCCTTCCGGCAGGCCCTCGGGCAATCCCTCCGGTGCTCCTTCCGGCATGCCTTCGGGCATTCCCTCAGGCATCCCCTGACCGCCTCCGCCGCCGCCGGGGAATCCGCCGCCCATCCCGGTTTCGTCGTCCGGGCCCGCGGTGGCGTCGCCGCTGAAGGTGAGGTTGTAGTCCCAGCCCAGGACGGAGAACTTCTTGGTGTCCAGGTCGTACCGGAGCAGGTAGTTCTTGCCGGGACCGGCGATGTCGTCGAAGTTCAGGAGCAGGTTCTGGGTGGCGACGTAGTCGGCGAGCGAGTCGACGTCCACGTGCTGGTCCAGGTCCTCCTCGAACTCCTTGTCGGACGCCTCGTTCACCCACTTGATCAGCTTCATGACCGGCTCCAGGTCCTGGCTGCCGATCTTGTTGAGCTGGCGGAAGGACGTCTCGTACGTGGAGGGATCGTCCCCGCGGTACTCGAAGCTGCCGCCCGCCCGTGCCTTGTACAGCACCCCGTCACCGTCCGAGACGGACTCCGCGTACTCGGTGTCCGGGTTGTCGACCATCAGGCGCGTGGCCGCGGGGCGGTCGTCGACCTTGACCGAGGTGAAGCTGTACGCCTCGGCCGGCTGGCCCGAGGTCTTCGTCAGGGACGACGACAGCGCTTCGTTGAGAGGCAGTTGGTCGTTGCTGCCCGGCCGGAGCGAGATCTCCCGCTCGCCCTGGTAGGCGCGTCCCTCGACATACTCGTCGATCTTGATGAGCCAGGGCAGCTCCTCCGGCCTGTCGGCGGAGAGGTCGTAGTCGACCATCCCGCCCGGGCCGCCGCCGGCACCCTGACCGCCCGCGGTGGCGCCGGGACCGCCGCCAGTCGCCTGGCCGCGGTCCCGGCCCCCGCCCGCACCCTGTCCGGGTGCGGGCGGGTCGCCCTGGCCGGCATCGGCGCCGGGCATCCGCCGGCCGCCACCGGGCATGCCCTGGCCGCTGCCGCGCAGGGACGAGAGAGTGGAGTTGCCTTTGAGGCGGAGGCCGACGTCCTGGAGGTGGACGCCGTCGATGGTCAGATCGGCCTCGATGAACTCCTTGGTGCCTTCGTCCTCGAACTCCTTCATCATCTTGTCGAACTCGACCTGGTCGTAGCTCAGTCGGATCGAGTGCGACACGGAGGCGTCGTACAGGTCGACCGTGCCGTCGACGTTCTCGGTGATGGGGTCGGCCTCCACGCGGGACGAGGAGGTCACGTACGGGGAGACGCGGGCGTCCCCGAAGAAGCAGACGGCCACGGCGAGGCCGGCGCAGAGCGCTCCGGCCGGCCTCCAGTGGTGCCGCAGCCGTACCGGCAGGCGGTGCTTCCACCGCCGCCCGCGTGCCGCACGCGGTGCGTCGTCCGGTGTCACAGCGTCGCCGTTCATCACAGATCGGTGGTGTCGTAACCGGTCAGGACCGTCACCCGCTGCCCCGATGTGCGCTGCTGGAGCGCGGACACCAGATCACTCGGCTCGGCCCCCTTCTTCAACCGCACCGTGTAGAACACCTCGGTCAACGCCCCGCCGCGGATCGTCTCGGTACTCACCAGCTCGAACTCGGTCGTGTACTTGATCAGTACGTCGCTGATCCCGGGCGCGTAGTCCTCACCGGCCGGCACCTGGACCTTGACGACCTGCCGCTGGACGTTCAGCGCGAACCAGTTGAACTTGTGCATCACGAGCACGACCACGCACACCACCACGGCCCCGACCGCGGCCAGCGTGTAGAAGCGGGCACCGCACGCCATGCCGATCGCCATCGCCAGGAAGATGAAGCCGACGTCCCGCGTCTCCTTGATCGCGTTGCGGAACCGGACCACGGACAGGGCACCGACGAGCGTGAAGGCCCGCGCCAGGTTGGACCCGACGACCAGCATGATCAGCGCCACGATCATGCCGACGATCACGAGGGTCTGGACGTAGGACTGGCTGTAGGACACGTTGCGGTGCGTGTACCGGTACGTGTAGCCGATCACCGTGCTCAGGATGAACGACAGCGCCATCGCCGCCACGACATCGGCGACGCTGAACGTCCCGCTGAGTTCCTGCAGATCGAAGTTCACTGTGCTCCTGCTTTCAGCAGCGTGTGCGGCTGCTGCTCGTCGGGGGTGGGGGCGGGAGGCGGGCAGTCCGCCTCGTCGACGTGGAAGACCGAGCGCGGGGCCAGGCCGAACGCCTCGACGGACTGCACGTACTTGGAGATCCGTACGAGGTTGAGGTTGCGCCGCGCGGCCAGGTCGGTGATCCAGTGCGGGGTGCGCTCGTTGACCTTGACCTCCATCACCGACATGTGCGGCGGGATGGTGAACCGGTTCTCCGGGGTCCGGACGCCGAAGTGGAAGTCCCGGTCACGGCCGCGGACCCGGCGGTCGAAGGTGACCCGCAGACCGGTGTCCGCGTCCCGCCCGACCAGGGCCTCACGCTGGTAGCCGGTGATGGCGGTCGGCCGGAGATTCAGGCGTACGACGAGTTCGAGGACCTCCTGGACGAAGGCGCTCTCCTTCCCCGAGTGCTCGACCATCGCCCGCTCGTCGCACAGTTGCCGTGCCACGCCGTAGGGGAGGGTGATGCGCCGCTTCTGCGTGACCCGGTTGACCCGCTGCTTGATCTCCACGCAGACCGGTGACTCGTCGGTGACCGTGTCCAGGTTGCCGTAGTGCCTGATCCGCAGCTTGCGGCGGAACTTCAGACCCTCGATCTTCTCCCAGTAGAAACGCAGCTGCGGAGTGTCGTAGTACAGGCTCCACACGCCGTACCCGCCGACCGGGCTGTTCAGATCGCGGTCCATCCGCTCACCCAGCTCATCGCGGATGGCGGCCGCCTCCTCGACCGGGACGAGATACTTCAGCTCGAACCGGTTGAACGCGTGCAGCCGACTGGCCACGTGCAGCGGCTGCCCGTCTCCCTCTGCTCCTGCGTCTTGCGACACCAACGCCTCCTCCTCAAACGGACCGGCAGTGCCGGCGGGAGGAAACGCAACCAACGGCGCCTGAGGAGGCCATGAGAATCACGGGTTGATTCCAGGAGTATCGAAAGTGGCCTGAAAGTGAACAGCCGGGGTCGCCGTCGGGCGTCGGGCGATGACCGAAGGTCACGTCCGCCGGAGGCGGAGGCGTGGACCGGCCGCTCAGGAGGCGTAGATGTCCGTGACCGCCCGCCACTGCGGGACCGGTGCCAGGCCGGTGGGGAAGCGGATCATCTTCGTGGTGGTGAACGCGCGCAGGGTCTCGATGGCGTGCTCGCGGCCGTAGCCGCTGTGCTTGGTGCCGCCGAAGGGGGTGCCGAGGACGCCGCGGAAGTAGTTGTTGACGAAGACCATGCCGACGTCCAGGCGCCGGGCCACCCGGAAGGCGGCGGCGCTGTCGAGGCCGTAGACGGCGGCGAGCAGCCCGTACTCCGACGCGTTGGCGATCTCGACGGCCTCGTCCGGCGAGGAGAACGCGGTGACCGTGACGACCGGGCCGAAGATCTCCTCGGTGGCGATCCGCATGTCCGGGGTGACCGAGGTGAAGAGGGTGGGCGGGACGTAGAACCCGTCGGCCAGCGCCGGATCGTCGGGCAGCGCGCCCTGCGCGGTGATCGTGGCACCCTCCGCCAGGCCCGCGCCGATGTGGTCGAGCACCCGCTGCCGCTGCGCCGCGGAGACGACCGGGCCGACGTGGGTGGCCGGGTCGGCGGCGTGGCCGGTGCGCAGCGCGCGCACCCCCTCGGCGAGGCGCGCCACGAACGCGTCGTGCACGTCCCGGTGGACGAGGACGCGGGAGGCCGCCGTGCACGCCTCGCCCTTGTTGTAGAAGGCGCCGTCGAGGGCGTCGCGGGCCGCGGCGTCCAGGTCGGCGTCGGGCAGGACGATGAAGGCGTTCTTCCCGCCGAGTTCCAGCAGGGCCGGGGCGACCCGGTCGGCTGCGGCGTGGGCGACCGCGCGGCCCGCGGCGGTCGAGCCGGTGAACGACACCATCCGCACCAGCGGATGTCCGGCCAGCGCGCGCCCCGCGGCGGCCCCCGTGCCGGGGACGACGTGCAGGACGTCCGGGGGCAGCACGGTGTTGAGGAGTTCCACGATGCGCAGCGCGGTCAGGGGAGCCTGCTCGCCGGGCTTGAGGACGACGGTGTTGCCCGCCGCGAGGGCCGGGGCGATCTTGCCGCCGGTGTGGATCGGCGGCCAGTTGAACGGGATGATCCCGCCGACCACGCCCAGCGGCTCGCGCACGGTGGAGGTGTAGATGGCCCCGGAGTCGTAGAACTCGCCGGGCAGTTTGTCGACGAGGCTTCCGAAGAAGCGGAGTACGCCGATGAGGAACCCGACGTCGTGCAGCCGCGCGTCGGCGACCGGCTTGCCGTTCTCCTCGGAGACGAGGGCGGCGAGTTCGTCGGCGTGGTCGGCCAGCACGTCGGCACCGCGCAGCAGCAGCGCGGCCCGTTCGGCGGGGGCGCGC
Organism: Streptomyces sp. NPDC091281; assembly: GCF_044757425.1. NCBI lineage: Bacteria > Bacillati > Actinomycetota > Actinomycetes > Kitasatosporales > Streptomycetaceae > Streptomyces > Streptomyces sp. NPDC091281. Next base: position 262,986 of record NZ_JBIVUY010000009.1, read on the forward strand.
CACCGCCAGTCCGTGGTGAACGCGTGGTGCGCTGCCTGTACGGCGGCGTCGACCTCGGCCGCGCCGCCGCCCTGGACCGTCGTGATGACGGCGCCGGTCGACGGGTTCTCGACGGTGAACCGGTCCGCGGCGTCGGCGGAGGACCAACGTGTGGTGGTGAGGGTCATGGGAGGAGAACTTCCTGTACGTGGGGAGGGGTTGGTGTGGGCGGAGAGGTCCGCGGGGGTGGTGGGGAGGCGCGGATCAACGGGGGACGGAACCGGTCACGTCGGCGACGAAGGCGGTGACCCGCCGCAGTGCGGCGTCCCCCTCGTCCAGCAGCGCGGCGAAGGCCTGGAACAGGTGCGGGACACCCGCCGTGACGTCCAGCGTGACGTCGACGTCGTCCCCGGCGGCCCGCGCCGCGAGCCGGACCGCGTCGTCCAGCAGCAGCTCGTGCGACCCGGCCTGGATCAGCAGCGGCGGGAGGCCCCGCAGCTCCGCGAAGACCGGGCTGATCAGCGGATCGGCCGCGTCCGCCCCGCCGACGTAGTCCCGCGCCCGCACCCGCACCGCCGACGGCGTGAACGACGGGTCCACGGCCGTCTTCCCCGTCATGCTCGACCCGCTCAGCGTCAGATCCGCGTACGGCGAGAACAGCACGGCCGCCGCGGGCAGGGGGAGCCCCGCGTCACGCGCCGCAACCAGCAGCGCCGCCGCGAGACCGCCGCCCGCCGACTCACCGACCACGACCAGCTCCCCGCCGCCGGAGACCGCCGAAGCCGGCGAGGCCGCCGAGGCCGCGGAGGACTCGGCCACGGCGCGGTAGGCGGCCAGCGCGTCCTCCAGCGCCGCCGGATACGGGTGCTCCGGCGCGAGCCGGTAGTCCACCGACAGGACCCGCATACCGGTGCGCCGGGCGACGTCCGAGGCAAGCCCCGCCGACGTACGGGGCGAACCGAACACGTAGAAGCCGCCGTGCAGCCACAGCAGCGTCCCGCGCGGCGTGACCCCGTCCACAGTGATCTCCAGGACCGGCACACCGCCCAGGGTGCCGTCGGTGAGGGACACATCGTCGGGCAGCGGCCGGGAGGTGAGCATCCGGGTGAAGACCTCGCGCTGCTCCCGTGGGTCCCCGTCCACCTGGAGGGGACCGGTGCGGAACAGGGTGTCGAGCGCCTGGCGTTGTTCTTGACTCATGAGAAGAGCCTCGTCCGACCAGGGACTATGCCGCAATGGGTGATCTCGCATACCGTGTATGCGTGCCACGCATAGAGTCGGTCGACCTCAACCTCCTGGCCCCGCTGCACGCCCTGCTCCAGGAACGCCACGTCTCCCGCGCGGCGGCCCGGCTCCACATGAGCCAGCCGTCGATGAGCCGGGCCCTGCAACGCCTGCGGGCCACCCTCGGCGACGAACTCCTCGTCCGCGGCCCCCGCGGCTACCAGCTCACCCCCAGAGCCGAACGCGTCCAGGCCGAACTCCAGCTCGCGCTCCCGCGCCTGGAACACGTCTTCTCCGGCGAGGTGTTCGACCCGGCGACCGCGGCCCGCGCCTTCCGGCTCGCCGGAACCGACTACACGATCTCGCTGCTGAGCGGCGCCCTCCTCGGCCGGATCCTCGAACAGTCACCCGGCTCGACGGTCAACTTCTCCCGCTGGCACCACGCCATGTTCTCCGACGTCGAACACGGCCTCACCGACCTGCTGATCCACGGCGGCACCCCGCCCCCGCCGCTGCGCTCCCGCAGGCTGTTCGCCGAGGGCTACTCCTGCCTGGTCTCCGACCGCCACCCGCTCGCCCGCTCCACCGCCCCGACCCTCGACGAGTACCTCGACTGCGCGCACATCGTCATCGACGTCATCGACGGACGGCAGGGCCACGTGGACCGCTGCCTGGACGCACTCGGCCGCCCGAGGCGGGCCACGGTCACCGTGCCCTACCACGCGGCGGCCGCCACCGCGGTCCCGGACAGCCTGCTGATCGCCACCCTGCCCACGAGCTACGCCCGCCGCCACGTGACCCCCGGCGCCACCACCCTGCTCCCCGCACCCGACGAGATCACCCCCATGAACTACGCGATGACCTGGCACCCCCGCCTCGACGACGACCCGGCCCACCGCTGGCTCCGCGACACCATCACCGCGGCACAGGAGGCTAGTTGACGCGCCGCCGATCCTTGACGTGCCGCGCGACGACAGGGTCTTCGCCCCCGTCCCGTCGGCCGCGCAGCCGTGTTCATCCGCCTGTCTCCTCGGCGGAGGCGGCCGGGGCGCGGTAGCCGCTGGCCTGGAGGGTGAACATGGCGGCGTAGTCGCCGTCCAGGGCCATGAGTTCCTCGTGCGAACCCGACTCCACGACGCGTCCCGCGTCGAAGACGTAGATGTGGTCGCAGGCGACGACGCTGGCCAGCCGATGGGAGATCAGGACCGTGATCCGGTCCTTGCGCAGACGGTCACGCAGGACCGCCTCGTACACGGCGTGTTCGGACGGCGGGTCCATGCTGGCGGTCGGCTCGTCCAGGAGCAGCAGCACCGACCCCTGGTAGAGGCCGCGGGCGACGGCGATCTTCGCCCACTGCCCGCCCGAGAGCTGCTGGCCTCCTTTGAACCGCTTGGACAGCAGGGCCTTCCACTGATCGGGCAGAGCGGCGATGACCGTGTCGGCTCCGGCGGCACGTGCGGCGGCCATGGCCCGCCTCGGTTCGACGTGGGTGAGCGTGCCGGTGCCCGCGACGATGTTCGAGAGCGCGCTGAACGGGAAGCGCACGGGGTCCTGGAGCACACAGGCGACCTGCTGGTGCACCGAGTGGGCGTCCATCTCGCGCACATCGACGCCGTCCCAGCGGACGCTGCCCTCCTGCGGCTCGTACAGACCGGCCAGCAGCTTGGCGCAGGTCGACTTGCCCGAGCCGTTGAGACCGACGAACGCAACGGTCTGCCCGGCGCGGAGGGTGAAGGACACTCCGTCGAGGGCGGGCCGGTCCTTGCCCGGATAGGAGAAGCGCACGTCGCGGACGGCGATCTCCTGGACGTGGTCCGGTGCGCGAAGCTCCGACGTGCGGGGCAGGAGGCGCCGACTGCGGTCCTGCACGGCGAGGAGGTCATCGACCCAGAGGGCGTGCTCGTAGACGAGGTGGCCGACCTCGATGAGCCGTGTGAGCGCCGACTGTCCGGCCTGGATGGCGAGGACGGCGCCCGCACCCGCCGCCAGGGGGAGCCATCCCGCGATCAGCATGGCGGCGAGCGCGGCGTAGGTGACGCCGGTGCCGACGCCGCCCACGGCCCGGCCCGCCAGGTTGAGCAGGGCGGCGTGCACCCCGAGACGGGTGTCCTCGTCAGCGATCTTGCTGGTCAGCCGCCGATGTTCGTCCAGCAGCGCGCCCTGGGCCGTGTCGGCACGCAGTTCCGCGGCGGCGTCCACGTCGAGCAGCAGCCAGGAGAACACCCGCACGCGGCGTTGGAGCGCGTTCCACCGTTTGAAGGAGTGGAAGCGGGCGCGGGCGCTGCGGACGGCGGCGACGCCCACCGGGAGGACGGACAGCAACAGCAGCGGCAGCAGAGCGGGGTGGAGGACGCTGAGCACGCTGGCGGTACCGATGAGGGCGAGGGCCGCCGAGGCGAGGGAGACCACCTGCCCCACGATCATCCGCGCGTAGAAGAGCCCGCGGTCATTGGCTCGGTGCACCTCGTCGTGCCAGTCCGCGTCCTCGACCGCCTCCAGCCGGACGTGCGCGGTGAGGTGGAGGAACTCACATTCCAGCCTGGTGCGGATCTTGGGAGTGACCCGTGCCTGAGCCACTGAGACGGCAGTGTCGAGCAGGGACCGGGCGGTGAGGAAGCCCGCCACCAGGAGGATCTGCGGGACGGCGGCACGGACCCGGTCGGGGGTGGGGCCCTGGGCGAACAGGTGCTGCAGCACGCCGACCGAGGCGATCAGACCGAAGGCCGCCATGGCGGCGGACGCGAGCTGGCAGGCGATGGCCGTGAGAGTGGCCGTGCGGTCGGCCTGCCACGCCATCCGGCCGATCAGCGCGGTGATCCTGGGCAGTCGTGCGAGGACCTGACGCACGGTGGCACTGGCGGCGGCACCGTCGTGAACGGACCAGTACGCCTCTTCGAGAGCGTCGGTCGGGTCGTCGTCCTCCGGACCCGCCGGCACCGTGGTGGGCGGAGGAGGCAGCGGGGCGGACCGCGGGCCGGGAACGCCGCCGGTGGCTGCCTCGGCGGGGCTGTTCATGCCGTCCACCCCTCTTTCGCACGCGCTGAGCGAGACGCGCCGACGGCGCGGCGGACAGGCCGCGGGACGCCGCCGCGGCAAGCGGGTTCGTGCCGATCGGGTGAGAGGAGAAGATGCGAGAGGGGAAGAGGCGGCGGCGCGGCGGAGGGACAGCGGTGCATGACGGCCTCCAGGAGTCGGTGTTCCTGCGGTTCATGGCGTTCAACGAGGACACCCGCCGGTTCGAACACATGTATTTCGGACGGGCTGTGAAGCCAGTGAGGCAAGGGAAGTTCCTGGCTGTCGCGTACACCGACCCTTGCCGGGCCGGGAAGCCGTCCGGAGCGCGGATGGCCGAAACGCCGAGGACCGCGGCACGGTCCTGGGGGAAGCGGGAGAGGAGGACGCCGACAGCGAGGGCGGTTGCCGGCGCTCATTCGCTGTCGTCGGGCTGCTGCCTCCGGAGCGCGCCGTGGCTGTGCCACAGGGCTCGGCCGTCACCGAAGGGCGGCAGCAGGAACGCGATGTGCGCGAGGTACCACCAGGCCAGGTTCCGGTCGAGGTCGGCGACCCACAGAAGGGCACCCACCGCGACGCAGGCAGCCGGACCCGCCAGGGCCACCACGGCCGTCTGCCGTGCGGTCATGGTCCCTTCCGGGATGACCGACGTGCGCCACGCTGTCCGCTCGATCGTGAGGTGAGTGACCGTGCGGATCCGTTTGAGGACGACGACATGGGCCGACTCGTGCAGGGCGAACGAGGCCGCCAGGCCCAGGGCGGCCGGTTCGACCAGCAGCGTCCATGCCATCTCGGCCGGAACCGGGTCACCGGAGCGCGCCCGCCAGGCCAGAGCCGCGGCGAGGAGGACACCGGCGAACGCCAGCAGCGGCCACACCTGGGCGGCCACCGCCCAGCCGACGGTACGGACCTTCAGATCAGGTGCCGGGCTTCTCGCGGAGGAGCTGGTCACGGCGCTCCTTCAACCCCCGGTAGATGATCTGGACCAGCGTCAGGACGACGGTGAGCACGAGGAACAGGACGATGATCGGGACCGGGTTGTCGACGCCGGTGGTGATGCCCGTCGCCCCGTTGTCCTTCTCCACCGTCTCGAACACCATCGATCCGAAGAACGCCTTCCGTTCACCGACCTCGTCACTGCCCGTTGAGAACATGAGGGCGAGCAGGGTCGCCGCCACCGTGACCAGCGTGAGCAGCGCGGCCCCCAGGGCGGCTTTCACGACCGACCGTGCCTTGAGCATTCCTTCTCCTCGACTCGCTTGCGTGGATTCCTTGTACCGCGTACCAGACGAACGCGACGGCCGCCCCGGCGAGACAGGCCGTCACCGCCCAGGGGGGAAGGCTGAGCAGGCCCAGCGCGATCACCGACAGGCCCAGAACGATCACGACCACGGACAACCCCAGAAACACCGAGAACGGATTGTCCTTCTCTGCCGGGAACACGATGCTGATGCACGTGGTCACGACCGCGCCGCCCATGCAGGAGGCCAGGGCCACGCCACTGGAGAGCAGCCGGTCGGGGTGGACCGCCGTCGTGATCGCGAGCGCGGGCACGGCGAACACGACGAGCAGAACCAGTTGCGCCCTGATGAGCCGCGCGTAGACCCGCCAGGCCGCTTCCCGCGCGCCGGGCAGCATCCGCAGCGGCTGGGTGGCGGTGAACTGGTACAGGCCACCGAAGGACAGGGCAGCGAGGCCCCACAGGGGGTTCATCGAAGGTCTGGCCAGCAGCAGGTAGACGAACACCGCGACCGCCATCGCGGCGGCGGCCACGGTCTGCGCGCTGCGCAGCAGACACCAGTCGTAGGGCCCCAGGACGCTCCGCAGCCGCACACTTCCGGGCACTTTCAAGTAGCGGGACTGCCGTACGTGCTGGTTCGGGGCGAGGGCGAAGGTCAGGGCGATCAGCAAGGCCGACAAGGCCACCGCGGCGGCGAGGGTGAGCCAGGGCCCGTGCTCGTTCCACGACCAGGACACCGACGTGGCCCACGTGTACTCGGTCCGCTTGCTCAGATACGCGCCGGAGAGGTCCTGGACCATCAACGTCATCTGCGCGGAGTAGAAGGCCAGCACGGCGAACAGGACGAGCACGTTGAGGACGCCCGCAATCCGGCTGAGCCTGATCAGCATCCACATCCGGGTCAGCAACTGGTACAGCACCGACAGCACCAGGTAGGTCAGGGCGACGGGAAGGACGACCGAAGCCGTGATGTGGGCGATCGCGGACGGACCGAGGAGGATCAGCGCGCTGACGGAGAGGGAGACCAGACCGGCGGCGGCCACGAGGGCGGTCATCGCCGCTTCGTACATGAGGAACGCCATCGAGCGTTCCCGGTTGGTGACCGGTAACTGATAGCTGAGGCGGAGCATGCCCTCCGCGTTGATGAACAACACCTTCACCAGCAGAAACGCGATCTGCACCCACAGCAGGAGGGACACCGTCGAAGTGTCGAACAGCAGTCGCCACACGGCGGCTTCGTCGGCCAGGGGGCGCAGGAAGAAATAGGCGGCGGTGCACATGACGCCCAGGAGCAGCGCGGACGCCACCACGACGAACACTCTGACCGGGGTGGACTTCAGGACTCCTGCCCGCAGCACACGGCGGCGGAAGAAGACCAGCAGCATCCGGGCCAGGACGGCGGACTGCTTCAGCCGGACCGCCGTCATCGCTGGGAGGTTTCGAGGTGGTGGAACACCATGGCGGACAGCGATCCGTGTTCCTCGACCAGATCCTCCGTGGGCTCGTCGCACACCACATGGCCCAGGTCGAGGAAGAGAGTCCTGTCGGCCAGGCGCTCCAGCACGGCGAAGTCGTGCGTGCAGAGAAGGATCGAACGCCCCGCGTCGCGGACCCGCCGGAACTCTCTCTCGGCGAGATGTAGTGCTTCGAGGTCGATGCCGTTGAGCGTCTCGTCGATGACGGTCAGCGGCCGGCGCATGACGAGCGCGGACACCAACTGCGTCTTCTTGCGCATGCCGTGGGAGTAGTCCTCGATGAGATGGTCGTAGCGGCCTTCCATCGAGAACCTGCGGAACAGGCCGATGACCTCGTCGTGGTCGACAGTGAGGTCGAACAGTTTGCCGATCATGGAGATGTACTCGCGGGCGGTGAGGAATTCGGGCAGGTAGTCGTTGCTGGACAGATACATGCCCAGCTTTTTCGCCTCGGGCCGGGTGTGCTCGTGATCGCCGATCCGGATCGTTCCGGACTGCAGGCGCACGAGGTCGAAGATGTTCCTGATCAAGGTGGACTTGCCCGAGCCGTTGGGGCCGACAAGACCGACGATCGTGCCTTCCTCGACCGTGAAGGACACGTCCAGGAGGACGTTGACAATTCCGTCGTAGGAGTAGCTGACGTCGTTGACATTGAGGAGAGACACTGTCGCGTTGATCCTTTGTCGAGTCGGTCGATCAGGGCGGTGCCCAGGGAGCCCGAGTCCTGTCCGGCGGGCTTCCTGGGCACCTGGCGCACCCAGCCGTCAGGTGGCTATACGCATTCGGCGCTGACCTTCAGGCCGAAGTTCTTGAAGGACCAGTTGCCGGTGAACCTCTTGCCCTTCACCGTCACGCACCAGATGACCAGACCGGCGAAGATGGTGGCGCCGAGGGCGAGGATGACGGCGGTGAAGACCAGGAACCACGCGTCGTAGCGGACGAGGCCCTTGTCGACCTTCGTCCTGATCGACGTGATGGCCCGCGCGGGAGCCGTGGTCGCCGCCACGTACGCGCCGATCGACGCGTTCGTGTAGGCGCTGACGGCCTTCGCCTTCACCGATTCGTCGGCGGCTGTCGGTTCGCTTATCAGAGTGGACGCAGACACAGTTGTTCTCCCCTGTGGTTGAAGTCGACCCGATAATGCTGGCATGTCCCCGATAAGCGGTTCTAGTGTCCTTAAGGGCACTACGGAGGGCGCTTCCCGAATATCGCGATGACGGCCGCTTCGGCCCGCGACGTGATCTCCAGCTTGACGAAGACGCTGGTCACATGCTTTTTCACGGTCCGCTCCGTGATACGGAGGCGGCCCGCGATTACCGTGTTCGAATGGCAGTCGCCCAGCGCGGCGAGAACCTCCAGCTCGCGCTCCGTCAGAAGAGACAGGTCGGCGGCACGCGCCCATGGCGGGATGCGGAACCTCCCGCAGCAGGTGTCCTGAATCTCTTCGTGATCATTCAATCTGTCTGATGGCAGTCTCAATTGCGACCCCCCGTGACGGCGGACACCCGCCCGCTCGTTCAACTGCGCGCGACCTCGGCGGCTTGGTCAGATCCGCCAGTCGTAACGGTCACCGTAGGCAGAGCACGTACAGCGGGGCAAGATAACCGTGCGCATTGGCGCCAATGCGACCCTCGGGTTCAGCCCGGCGGAATCATGGACGGACCAGTGCGCGCGCACGCCTTGCGTGTCGATTTTCCCGGAAGTCAGCGAGAATTGAATGCGCCGGGGATCGCGTTTCTTGAGTCACTAGTGGCCGAAACACGACGACCCCGGAGTTGAGACTCGGCCGCGCCTGTCCCCGCGACGCAGCCGCGCCCGTCCCGGCCACGCCGACGGAGAAGCGGACCGGCGGACCGGCGGGCGGTACCGTGCTGGGCCCCGTCGGAGTGTCCCGAGGAGTCGGACCATGCAGACCGCGATCGTTCTCTATCCCGGATTCACCGCGCTGGACGTGATCGGCCCCTACGAGGTGCTCGGCCGTCTCCCCGGCGCCGAGACCGTGTTCGTCGCCGAACGTCCCGGCCTTGTCCGCAACGACCTCGGCGGTCTCTCGGTGGACGTCGTCACCGGCCTCGACGACGTACCGCGACCGGACGTCGTCATCGTCGGCGGTGGGCCGGGGCAGGCGGAGCAGATGTCCGACGGGCCGCTGCACACCTGGCTGCGCACCGTCGACCGCACCGCCGACTGGACGGTGTCGGTCTGCACCGGCTCCCTGATCCTCGCCGCCGCGGGCCTCCTCGACGGGCGTCGCGCGACCTGCCACTGGGGAGCGCTGGAGCAGCTCGCCGGATTCGGGGCGACGCCCACCGACGAACGCGTCGTCGTGGACGGCCACTACGTCACGGCGGCCGGGGTCTCGGCCGGCATCGACATGGCGCTGACCCTGGCCGGGCGCATCGCGGGCGACGACGTCGCCCAGGCCGTCCAGCTTCTCGTCGAGTACGCGCCCGAACCGCCGTACCGCTCGGGGTCCCCGGCCACCGCCCCGAAGGAGATCGTCGAGCGGCTGTTCACCCTCCTCCCGAACGAGTGACCGTCACCGATGACCGATGACCGATGACCGACGAGCCGGACGCCACGGACGGCGGGGGAGGGCGGCCCGGTGGGGCGGTTCCCCCGGGGCGGCGAGGCGCGCCTCGGACCCGGACGGGTGACGCACCGTCAGACACGTGTGACGTGCCTCACGATGGGTCGCCGGAACTCGGTGGGCGGGCCCCCCGACTACTGGAGCGACATCGCTGCACCTGCCATCTTTCTCTCGCAGGACGGTTCGACGCGACCAGGAAGGCCGGGTATGGCCGACATCCCGTTGTCCCCCCGCTCCACCGGCGGGACCCTCCGCAGATTCCTTCCCCCGCCCGCGCTCTGCGGCTTCCTCCTGCTGCTCGTGCTCCTGGGCGCCTTCTCCTACGCCGTCGGCTCGACGGCGGGCCCGGTGGCGCCCGGCATGCACGGCACCGGGGACACGGGCGGCGGGGGCGGCGGTCACGACGGCGGTGACGGCGACGGCGGCACGGACGACATGCCGGGCATGAACCACGGGGCGGGGCAGTGACGGCGGGCGAGGCGACCGGCAGCCTCGTGATCACCGACCTCACCGTGGGCGGCATGACCTGCGCCGCCTGCGTCCGCCGCGTGGAGAAGAAGCTCGGCAAGCTGGAGGGCGTCACCGCCACGGTCAACCTCGCCACCGGCCTCGCCCGGGTCAGCCATCCGGCCGACGTCGCCCCCGAGGACCTGGTGACCGCGGTCGAGCAGGCCGGGTACGAGGCGGCCCTGCCGGTGCCCGAGAAGCCCGACGCGCCCGAGGACGAGGCGGCCGGGACCGACGAGGCGGCCCGCCGCGAGCGGGAGCGGCTTCTGGTCACCGCGCTGCTGTCCGTCCCCGTCCTGGTGCTCTCGATGGTCCCGGCGCTCCAGTTCCGCAACTGGCAGTGGCTCTGCCTCATGCTGGCCGCCCCCGTCGCCGTCTGGAGCGCCTGGCCCTTCCACCTCCGCGCGCTGCGGGGGCTGCGGCACTCCTCGGCCACCATGGACACCCTCGTCTCGCTCGGCGTCGCGGCCTCGTTCTCCTGGTCGGTGTACGCGCTGTTCCTCGGGGGAGCGGGCGAGCCCGGCATGCGCATGCCGTTCACCCTGGTGCCGTCCGCCTCGGAGGGCATCGCGCACCTGTACCTCGAAGCGGCGGTGAGCGTCCCGCTGTTCGTGCTGACCGGGCGGTACCTGGAGGGCCGGGCCCGGCGGGGCACCGGCGCCGCCCTGCGGTCGCTGGCCGAACTCGCCACCAAGAAGGTCTCCGTGCGCGACGCGGGCGGCGAGCGGTCCGTCCCCATCGAGCAGCTGCGGGTGGGCCAGGTCTTCGTCGTCCGCCCCGGAGAGCGCGTCGCCACCGACGGGCGGGTCACGGAGGGCAGTTCGGCCGTGGACCTGTCCCTGGTGACCGGCGAGAGCCGACCGGTGGAGGTCTCACCCGGCTCGGCCCTGGTCGGCGGAGCCGTCAACGCGGGCGGACTGCTGCTCGTCGAGGCCACCGCGGTCGGCGCCGACACCCAACTGGCGCGCATCACCCGCCTCGTCACCGACGCCCAGGCCGGGAAGGCGCGCGCGCAGCGCCTCGCCGACGCCGTCGCCGGGGTCTTCGTCCCCGTCGTGCTGGCCGTCGCCGTGACCGTGCTGGGGTTCTGGCTCGGCGCCGGGGCCGACCCGCAGGCCGCGCTCACCGCCTGTGTGGCCGTCCTCGTCGTGGCCTGCCCCTGCGCCCTCGGCCTGGCCACCCCGACCGCCCTCATGGCCGCCACCGGACGCGGCGCCCAACTGGGCGTGCTGGTCCGCGGACCCCAGACGCTGGAGGCCCTTCAGCACGTCGACACCGTCGTCCTCGACAAGACCGGCACCCTGACCACCGGGCACATGACCGTGGCCCACGTCACCGCGCTGCCGGGCACGCTCGGCGAGGCCGAGGTGGTGGCCCTGGCCGGGGCCGTGGAGCAGGGCTCGGAACACCCACTGGGGCGCGCCGTCACCGCGTACGCGCGCCGGACCGGCTCGGGCGATCCCCTGCCGGAGGTCACGGAGTTCACCGCGGTGCCGGGACACGGCGTACGCGGCCTGGTGGACGGCCGTACCGTCGAGGTCGGCGCGCCCGACGAGAAGCTGCCCCGCGCCCTCGACAAGGCGCTCGCCGCCGCCGAGGAGGCCGCGCACACCCCGGTCCTGGTCAAGGTCGACGGCCGGGCCAAGGCCCTGATCGCCGTCGGGGACCTGGTGCGCCCCGGCAGCTACCGGGCCGTCGACCGGCTGCGGCGCCTCGGCATCCGTCCCGTGCTGGCCACCGGCGACCGCAAGGCGCCCGCCGACGCCGTCGCCGCGACGCTCGCCATCGACGAGGTGCACGCGCGCTGCACACCCGAGGCGAAGGCCGCCCTCGTACGGGAACTGCGGGAGCAGGGCTACCGGGTCGCGGTCGTCGGCGACGGCGTCAACGACGCCGCCGCGCTCGCCGCCGCGGACCTGGGCATCGCCATGGGCAACGGCACGGACGTCGCGATCGGCGCGGCCGACCTGACGCTGGCGCGCGGGGACATCGAATCGCTCGTCGACGCCGTCCTCCTGGCACGGCGCACCCTGGGCACCATCCGGGCGAACCTCGTGTGGGCCTTCGGCTACAACGTCGTCACGGTGCCCCTCGCCATGGTGGGCCTGCTCGATCCGATGGTCGCCGCCGCCGCGATGTCCCTCAGCTCGGTGCTGGTGGTCGCCAACAGCCTGCGCCTGCGCGGCTGGCAGCCCTCTCCCGGCCGCACCACCGGCGCCCGGGGCGGCCCGCGGCGCGGGAAGGCCGGTGTCCGGTGAGGAACCCCATGAAGGAGCTGAAGGAGCTGAAGGAGCCGAAAGAGCCGAAGGAGCTGAGGGGGCTGAGGAGGCTGAAGGGGCTGAACAGGTTGCTGTCGTCGGCGGAGCCCGACCGGCGGCGCCTGCGGGACGGCGCCCTCGCCACGCTGGTGCCCGTCGCCGCGTGCAGTGTGGCGCTGGCCGGGCTCACCACGTGGGTGGGCGCGGGCCGGGCCGGCAGTCCGGCGCGCATCCAGGTCACCGAGGGGATGGTGCTGCTGCCGTCCGCCGGGGTCCCCGACACCGCCGCGTTCTTCCGCATCGCCAACGAGGGCGGCTCCGCCGACGCCCTGGTCGGTGTCACCGCGTCCGGTCTCTCCGGCGAGGTGACGCTGTCCCGTCACCTGATGCGGGAGGGGAACGCCGCCTCCCGGTCCCAGGTCGACTCGGTCTCCGTCGGCGCGGGCGACACCCTCGCCATGGCGCCGAGTTCGGTGGACCTGACGGTGCCGGTGCCCACGCAGACGTGGCGCACGGGCGATCTTGTGCCGTTCACCCTGGAGTTCCGGCGCAGCGGCCGGGTGAAGGTCCTGGCCGTCGTGGTCCGGCCCGGCACGGTGTCGTTCCCGTAGAACCGCGAGGTGTCGTTCCCGTACAACCGCACGCTTGTCGTTCGGCGTAGAACCGGCACGGTGTCGTTCGGCGTAGAAGCAGAGCACGCCGTCGTCCACGACCACTCTCCGGTTCCCGGCCCGTGGCATGACGAGAGTCACGGTGCGCGCGGTGAGTCGGGGGGCGGGGCCTTGTACGTACCCCCTGATGACGACCAGACAGCGGGTGCGAGGATGAGCGGGCTATGACTGTCCGAGGGTGGTGCCGCACGACGCGGGCCGGCGTGTTCGCCGCCGTCTGCGTGCTGCTCGCCGCCCTCGGCCACGCCACGATGTCCGCGACCCCCGTGCCCTGGTGGGCCATGGGCGCGGGCGCGGCGGGGACCGGTGCCGTCGGCTGGCTGCTGGCGGGCCGGGAGCGGGGCCGGACGCTGATCGTGGTGGTCGTGACCGCCGCGCAGGCGGTGCTGCACGAGACCTTCACCCTCGCCCAGAAGCTCGCCCCCGCGACCGCGTCGCCCGTCGCCTCCGCCGCGGACGCCGCCCACGCCCTGGACCGGGGCGCCGCGGGCTCCCCGCACACCGACTCCATGGCGACGGACTCCCTGGGCGGCATGGGCGGTATGGACATGGGCGGCATGGACATGAGCCATGTGGCCCATGCCGCGCACGCCTTGGGCGGTACGGGCGCGGGGCACGCCGCGCACGGCATGAGCGGCCTCGGCCCCGCGCACGACATGGCGGGGATGGAGGGCATGTCGTCGTTCGGCATGTTCGCCGCCCACCTGCTGGCCGCGCTGCTGTGCGGTCTGTGGCTGGCCCACGGCGAACGGGGCTTGTTCCGCGTTCTGCGGGCCGCCGCCGCCCGCCTGGCGGCACCCCTGCGGCTGCTGCTGGCCCTGCCCGCGCCGCCCTTCCGCCCCGTCGTGCGCAGGCGCCGCGACGCCGCCTGCCCGGCCCCCGTACGGCGGCTGCTGTGCTCCTCCCTCACCTTCCGCGGTCCCCCCGCCGGCGTCGCTGCCCACTGAGGCAGCCGGAACCACCGGGGCCCTTCCCGCAGCGCGTCCCGCGGCGCGACCGCCCGCGGCGCACGCGCGCACCCCTCGACCCGGCGCGTCACCGCGCCTCCTGACGGGCCCCGGGCACCGCCGTACCCCCACGGGTACGGACGCCACCTTGCGCCGGTGACCCGTGCCCCTTCGCGGGCCGGTCCCGGAAGACCCGAGAAGGACATCACGTGATGATCTCTGTCCTGCCCGCACCCCGGACGGACCACGTCCGGGCGGAACAGATCCGGGCGGAACGCGCCCGGTCGGACGTCTCCGCCACCGCCTGGGCCCTCGCGGCCCGCGGCGGCGACCCCGTCGCGGCCGACCGCTTCGTCCGGGCCCTGCACGACGACGTACTGCGCTACGTCGCCCACCTGTGCGGCGACCCCCAGTCCGCCCACGACCTGACCCAGGACACCTTCGCGCGGGCCCTGGGGAGCCTGCACCGCTACGAGGGCCGCGCCTCGGCGCGTACCTGGCTGCTGTCCATCGCCCGCCGCGCGGTCGCCGACAGCCTGCGGCGGGCCGCGGTCCGGCCGAGGATCGCGGACACGGTGGACTGGTCGCTGGTGATGGAACGGGCCCAGCCGTGCGACCTGCCCGGCTTCGACGAGGGGGTGGCCCTCGTCGACCTGCTGGAGTCCCTGCCCGACGAGCGCCGTGAGGCGTTCGTGCTGACCCAGGTGGTCGGACTGTCCTACGAGGAGGCCGCCGGGTTCGCGGGCTGCCCCGTCGGCACGATCCGCTCCCGTGTCTCCCGCGCCCGCGCCACCCTGGAGCGGATGCTCCAGGAGGCCGAGGCGCCGGGCGCCGCGGCGGTCTGACACGCCCCGCCCTCCGTCGTCACCGGGTTCCCGGCGGTGCGCGCCCCCCTCACAGGGACGGGCCGCCGGGAACCCGGCCGTCCGCGGGGCCCCCGCAGCGCCTCTCCACGTGAACGCCAAGGGTTCCAAGTCCGCGACCGGCGCACGCAATTGGCCGGAAGGCGTGGGAACTCCCCGGCTTCTTCACCCGACTACTACAACGACGTCGGCCCGGCAGCCGACCAGGTCGCAGCACCAGGAGGGGCCCGCGTGACACCCGAGATGGAGACCGCCTTCGCGGCGATCAGGGACGAGTACGGCCCGGCGTCCCTGGCGCGCGTGGAGCGGATGCTGGAGCCGGGCGGCGGAGCGCTGCGCCACCCTCTCCAGAAGGGGGCGAAGTGGATTCTTCCGGGCCTGTCACCCACGCCGTGGCACGACCCCTACGGCCATCCGGAGATCGCGCCCGTCGTGGCCGCGTTCGAGGACGCGCACCCCGCGATCAAGAAGGAACTGGCCGACGCCTGGGCGGGGCGCCGCGAGGTGTTCTCGGACTACGAGCACTACCTGACCCGCCAGGAGGACTGGCAGGCGCTCCACCTCTACCGCGACGGGGGCCTCGTCGCGGAATCGGCGGACACGATGCCCACCGCCCACGGAGTTCTCCGGGAGTTCGCCGTGGAGACGGACGCGATATGTCCGCTCCTGGAATGCCATTTCTCGACCCTGCTTCCGGGTGCCGTCATCGCACCCCATTGCGACCTGTGGAACTTCAGTATCAATCTCCATCTCGCCGTGGACATTCCGGACGGGTGCAGTATCACGGTGGCGGGTGAGACCCGCTCCTGGGAGGAGGGAAAGTGCCTGCTCTTCGACTACTCCTTCGAGCATGAGGCGCGCAATTCCGGGGAGCGGCCCCGGACCTGCCTGCTCGTGGATCTCTGGCATCCGGAGACCACTCTTCCCGAGCGGCGGGCGCTGACCGTACTCATCACCGAGGTCAGGCGTCTCATGGGAGACGCCTGACCAGCTGAACAGTGCATCGATAAACCATCCGGCAGTCCGGTGCTGCCGGATTTCAGTGCTGCCCTGAAAAGGAATGGGAAATAAAAGTGAACGTGTTTCCGGCAGGCCGTTTTCAAGCCCTCCGGGCGATGTTATGGTGACTGAAAATGATCGATCGAATCGATTTCCGGACATGAATTCACCGTTGTATTCCGGCGGGGCGAGGGGAGGAAAGCGACCGGTGCGGGCACGGCTCACCCTCCTCGTCCTGGCGCTGGCCCAGCTGGTCATCGCACTCGACTACAACATCGTCTACGTGGCCCTGCCCGACATGGGCGACGACCTCGGCTTCGCCCCGCACGACCTCCAGTGGGTGGTCAGCGCCTACGTCGTCACCACGGGCGGCTTCCTCCTGCTGGGCGGCCGGACCGCCGATCTGCTGGGCAGACGCCGGGCGTTCGTCGTCGCCGCCCTGCTGTACGCGGGTTCCTCACTGGTCGGCGGAGTCTCCCCGTCGGCGGGCGTCCTGGTCGCGGCCCGCGCGGTGCAGGGCCTCGGCGGCGCGCTGCTCTTCCCGGCCACCCTCGCCCTGATCAACACGCTCTACGCGGAGGGCCCGGCCCGCAACCGCGCCCTGGCGGTCTGGGGCGCGGCGGGAGCAGGCGGACTCTGCTTCGGCTCGCTGCTGGGCGGGGTGCTCGTCGAGACGTTCGGCTGGCCGTCGGTGTTCTTCGTCAACGTGCCCCTCGCGGCGGCGCTCGCCTGGGCGGCCCTGCGGCTCTTCCCGGCGGACGCTCCACGGACGTCCGCACGCGGGTTCGACGTCGCGGGCGCCCTCACCGGCACGGGCGGGATCACCCTCCTGGTGTTCCTGCTCGTCCACGCCCCCGAGGCGGGCTGGACCAGCCCGTCCGCGGTGCTGAGCGCGGTGGCCGCGGCGGCCCTGCTGACCGTCTTCGCCCTCGTGGAGACCCGCTCCCGCGACCCCCTGCTGCCGTCCCGGCTCCTCGCCCACCGGCCGCTGCTCGCCGCCACCGGAGTCACCGCCCTCTACGGCGCCACGTTCAGCGCCCTGCCGTACTTCATGACCCTCTACTTCCGCACCGTGCGCGAGTACAGCGCCCTCGTGACCGGCCTGGCCTTCCTGGTCCCCGCGCTCGTGACCGCCCTCGGCACCCAGGCGGGCGAACGGGCCGTCGCCCGCGTCGGCGTACGGCGCATGCTGGCCGGCGGCATGGCGCTCGGCTCGGCCGGTGCCGCCGCCCTCGGGCTCGCGCTCACGGCGGACGGCTCCTACCCCCTGCTGCTGCCCGGCATCGTGCTGCTCGGCATCGGCCAGGGCGCCGCCTGGACCGGCATGTGGATCGTCGCCGCCTCCGGCGTCGACGCACACGACCAGGGGATCGCGTCGGGTCTGGCCTCGACCACGCTCCAGGTCGGGGGCGCGGTCGGCCTCGCCCTGCTGGTCGCCGTCTCCGGCGGCGTCGCCCAGGGCCCGTCCGACGGCGCCGTGCTGACCGGACTGCGCGCCGCCGTCCTCACCGTCGCCGTGGCGCTCGGCTGCGGTGTCCCGCTCGCCCTGGCCCTGCGCAGACCCACCACCGTCACCGCCTAGACCGCTCCCTCACCAACCACCCGGCCCGCTGCCTCACCCCCCCGGCCCGCTCCCGTCCCCCCTCGCTCCCTTCTCACCCCACGAGGAGATCAGCCGTGCCCCGCTCCACCTCCGGACCGCCCGCACCGGCGGCCGTCCTGTGCGGACTGGCCGGATGGGTGCCGCCCCGCGTCGTCACCAACGGCGAACTCGCCACGCGGCTCGACACCGACGACGCCTGGATACGCACCCGCACCGGCATCCGCCGCCGCCACGTCGCCGAACCCGGCCAGGCCACCTCCGACCTCGCCGTCGAGGCGGGCCGACGCGCCCTGGACTCGGCCGGCGGCCCGAACCCCGACACCGTCGTCGTCACCACGACCACCCCCGACCGGCCCTGCCCGGCGACCGCGCCCGTGGTCGCCGCCCGGCTCGGTCTGACCGGCGCCGCGGCCTTCGACGTGGGAGCGGTCTGCACCGGATTCGTCTACGGCCTCGCCACCGCCGCCGGACTGATCGCCGCCGGGGCCGCCCGCCGGGTCCTCCTCGTCGGCGCCGACACCTACTCGACGATCGTCGACCCGCTGGACCGCACCAACGCGATCATCTTCGGCGACGGAGCGGGCGCGGTCGTGCTGCGCGCGGGCGACCCGGACGAGCCGGGCGCCGTCGGCCCCTTCGACCTCGGCAGCGACGGCACCCACGAGGACCTCATCACCGTCGCCGCGGGCGGCTCCCGGCAGCGCTCCACCACCGCCGAACCCACCCACGCCGAACGGCACTTCGCCATGCGCGGCCGGGAGGTCTACCGGCACGCCGTGACCCGGATGGCCGCCTCGGCCCGCACCGTGCTGTCGGCGGCCGGGTGGCAGCCCGGCGACGTCGACCACTTCGTCCCGCACCAGGCCAACCTGCGCATCCTGCACTCCGTGGCCGACGACCTGGGCCTGCCCCGGGAACGCTGCGCGGCCCACCTCGAGACCGTCGGCAACACCGGGGCGGCGTCCATCCCGCTGGCCCTGGCCGACGCCGTGGCCCGGCGGCGCGTCGCCCCCGGCGACCGGCTGCTGCTCACCGCCTTCGGCGGCGGCCTCACCTGGGGCTCCTGCGTCCTGACCTGGCCGTCGCCCGCCGACACCCCGCGACCCGAACGGATCACACCATGACCTCCACCTACGACCGGCTCGTGCGGATCATCGCGGCACTCCACGACCTGCCCGCCGACCTCACCCGCCCCGAGGCCACCCTCGGCTCCCTGGACATCGACTCCCTCACCACGGTCGAGATCAGCATCCGCATCGAACGCGACCTCGGCGTCACCGTCGGTGACGAGGAACTGGAGCCCGACCTCACCCTCGGACAGATCGCCGACCTCGTCGACTCCCGCCGCACCACCACGGTCTGACCCACCCACGATCCGACCCACCCCCGAGAGGACATCCGCAGCCATGAGGATCACCGACCAGCCCGGCGCCGCCTTCGGCGTCACCGTCGAGGACTTCGACCACACCACCGCGTCCGACACCGACATCGACGCCCTCAAGTCGGCCGTCTACACGAAGAAGATCGCCGTCCTGAAGGGCCAGGACCTGACGCCCGAGCAGTTCCTCGCCCTCGGCACCCGCCTGGGCCGCCCCGAGACGTACTACGAGCCGATGTACAAGCACCCCGACGTGCCGGAGATATTCGTCTCCTCCAACGTCCCCGAGGGCGGCCGGCAGATCGGCGTCCCGAAGACCGGCAAGTTCTGGCACGCGGACTACCAGTTCATGCCCGACCCCTTCGGCATCACCCTCATCCACCCCCAGGTCGTGCCCGAGAAGAACCGCGGCACCTACTTCATCGACATGGGCCGGGCGTACGAGCGGCTGTCCGAGGACCTGAAGAAGGAGATCGCCGGGACGCGCTGCCGGCACTCGGTGCGCAAGTACTTCAAGATCCGCCCGCACGACGTCTACCGCCCGATCTCCGAGATCATCGAGGAGGTGGAGACCAAGACCCCGCCGGTCCTCCAGCCCACCACCTTCACCCACCCGATGACCGGCGAGACCGTCCTCTACCTCAGCGAGGGCTTCACCGTCGGCATCGAGGACGAGCACGGCGAACCCCTCGACGAGGAACTCCTCAAGCGCCTCTTCGAGGCCACCGGCCAGCTCGACGACACCTTCGAGCACGAGGGCATCCACCTCCAGAGCTTCGAGAAGGGCGACCTGCTGGTCTGGGACAACCGCAGCCTCATCCACCGCGCCCGCCACACCACCACCCCCGAGCCCACGGTCTCCCACCGCGTCACCGTGCACGACGAGCGCAGGCTGTACGACGGGATGCCCGCCGCGTGACCGCCCGCGCCGCCGACCGCCCCGCCGCACCCGCCCCCCGGTCCCACCCCACCGACGCGGACCTCCTGGCCCGGGTCCTGACGCCCTACAAACCGCACTGCAAGTACCTGACGTCGGCCGAGGTCACGGCCGCGGACGGACTCCCCTCCGCGGCGTGCGCGTTCGCGATCCCGGAGTCCTGCTACATCGACGACACCGGCCATCTGAACTCGGTCGAGGTCAACATCGCCTACAACCAGATGATGTACTACCTGGTCGCCCGGTCCGTCCGGGACGGCCTCCTCACCGGGTTCGAGGACTGGACGCTGGACGACTTCTGGCGCCACCAGCTGCCCGACATCCTCATCGCCCGCTTCTCGTCCAACTTCCGGCGGCCCGTCGACCCCCGCTCCTTCACCGGGGAGATGGAGTTCCGCTCGGTGACCCGGCGCACCCCCGGCGGCGGCGCCCCCTTCCTGCACGCGCAGACCGCGTTCCGCTACCAGGACGCCGAGGGCGGCCGGTGCGACGGCGAAGTGACTCTCGCCTTCGTCAACCTGCCCTGACCGATCCACCGACGGGAGACCCCAGATGGCGACCACGCCGACCCCGGCGCCACCCCCACGCCCCGGCGCCGCGCTCCACCACCCCGAGCTGACGAATCTCGTCGACACCAGCCGCTTCCACGCCCGCCACCGGGGCGGGACCGCCGCGGTGCTCTGCGAGGGCCGCACCCTCACCTACGCGGACCTGGACACCGCGGCCAACCGCACGGCCCACGCCCTGCGCGCCGCGGGCGTCACCGAGGGCGACCGGGTCGCCTACCTCGGCAAGGAGTCCGAGCACTACTACGAGGCCCTCTTCGCCTGCGCCAAGACGGGCGCCGTCCTCGTGCCCGTCAACTGGCGGCTCACCGCGCCCGAGGTGAGCCACATCCTCGGGGACTCCGGCACCCGCCTGCTGTTCCTGGAGGACGAGTTCGCCCCGATCGTCGCCGCCCTGCCCACCGCACCGCCGCGGACCGTCGTCCCCGTGGACGCGATCGCCGCCTGGCGCGCCGGACACCCCGACACGGACCCCGGGTTCGAGCCCGGACCGGACACCCCCGTCGCCCAGCTCTACACCAGCGGCACCACCGGACTGCCCAAGGGCGTCGTCCTCGCCCACCGCAGCTTCTTCGCGATCCGCGACGCCCTGGCGGACGGCGGACTGGACTGGATCGACTGGCGGGCCGGGGACATCGCCCTCGTCGGCATCCCCGGCTTCCACGTCGGCGGACTCTGGTGGGCCACGCAGAACTTCAACGCCGGGACGACCGTGGTGGCGATGCGCGCCTTCGCCGCCCGGCAGGCCGTCGACCTCATCCGCGACCTCGGCGTCACCACCGCCTGCGTGGTCCCCGCCATGCTCCGCATGATGCTCACCGAACCGGGCGTGAGCGCCGAGGACTTCACCACCCTGCGCAAGACGGTCTACGGCGGCTCCCCGATCTCCGAGGCACTGCTGGAGGAGAGCCTCGCCGTCCTGGACTGCGAGTTCGCCCAGATCTACGGACTCACCGAGACCGGCAACACCGCCGTCTGCCTGCCCCCGGCCGCCCATGTCCCGGGCGGGACGCTCATGCAGGCCGCCGGACACCCCTACCCGGGGGTGCGGGCCAAGGTCATCGACGGCCAGGGCCGGGAACTGCCCCCCGGCGCGATCGGCGAGGTCTGCCTGCACACCCCGGCCCGCATGGTCGGGTACTGGGGCCTGCCCGACAGGACCGCGGAGACCCTGGTCGACGGCTGGATCCACACCGGCGACGCCGGATACGTCGACGAGGACGGCTACGTCTTCATCCGGGACCGCATCAAGGACGCCATCCTCGTCGCAGGGGAGAACGTCTACCCCGCCGAGATCGAGAACGTGCTGGAGCACCATCCCGCGGTGGGGGAGGCCGTCGTCGTCGGCGTCCCCGACGAGCGCTGGGGCGAGAAGGTCCACGCCTTCGTCGTGCCCGCCGCCGGAACCCGGCCCACCGCCCGGGACCTGCACACCTTCCTCGTCCCACGGCTCGCCGCGTTCAAGCTGCCCGCCGGATACGAGTTCACCGACCACGTCCCGCGCAACCCGAGCGGCAAGATCCTCCGCCGCGCACTGCGCGACCGCTTCTGGAACGACGCGGCGCGCAAGGTCAACTGACCGGCCCGCGCCCGCCGTTCCCCGGCGGGCGCGGACCCGCGCCCGCGCCACCCCGCCGCACGAGTCACCGAGAGAGAGCCCCCATGCCCCGACCCCTCACCCTGGACCGTTTCCGCGCGGACCTGGCGGAGTGCCTGTTCCTCCAGCCGGACGAGGTCGACCTGGCGGCCAGCCCGCTCGACGCGGGACTGGACTCGCTGCGCATCGTCACCCTGCTGGAGCGCTGGCAGGAGGCGGGCGCGCAGGTCACCTTCGTCGAACTCGCCGAGCGCACCACCTTCGCCCAGTGGTGGCAGCTCCTCACCGAGCGCACGCCGGGAGCGGACCGTGCCGACGCCTGAGCCCCGCACCGCGCCCGCCGCGGAGCCCCGGCCGCTGCTCGCCGCCCAGGAGGGCATCTGGGCCGGCCAGCAGCTCGACACCGGCAGCCCGGCCTACAACACCGCCGAGTACGTCCGCATCGACGGCCCCGTCGACCCGGACGCCTTCGACCGCGCGCTGCACCACGTCGTCGCCGAGACCGAGGCGCTGAACGTCACCTTCGTCACCGACGCCACCGGCCGCCCCCACCAGGTCCCCACCCCGGCGGGCCGCTGGCACACCCACCACGCCGACCTGACCGGCGAACCCGACCCGCACGCGAGCGCCCTGGCCTGGATGGAACAGGACCTGGCCCGCCCGGTGGACCTCACCCGCGGACCGGTCTTCGGCCACGCCCTCCTGCGGACCGGACCCCGCGAGCACCTGTGGTACCACCGCGTCCACCACATCGCCCTCGACGGCTTCGGACTCTCCCTCGTCGCACGGCGTGTCGCCCAGGTCTACACGGCGCTGGCGGCCGGGGACCCCGTACCGGACAGCGGCTTCGGGACCCTGGACTCCGTCCGCGCCGAGGAGGACGCGTACCGCGCCTCCGCCCGCCACACCCTGGACCGCGACCACTGGACCGCGCGCTACGCCGACCGGCCGCCCGTCGCCACCCCCGCCGACCGCACCGCGCTGCCCGCCCGCACGTTCCACCGGCACACCGGTGACCTCGCCCCCGGCACCGCCGACGCCCTGCGGACCGTCGCCCGCGGCCTCTCCGTCACCTGGTCGGAGGTCCTCCTCGCGGTGACCGCCGCACACCTGCACCGCCTCACCCGCGCCCCGGAGATCGTGCTGAGCCTCCCCGCGACGGGCCGCCTCGGCTCGGTGTCCCTGCGCGTGCCCGCGATGGTGCGCAACATCCTGCCGCTGCGGGTGCCCGTCGCCCCGGCCGACAGCCTCCGCGACCTCGCCCCCCGGATCTCCCGCGAACTGCGCGCCGGGCTGCCCCACCAGCGCTACCGCTACGAGCAACTGCGCCGCGACCTCCGCCTGGTGGGCGGTGCGCGCCGGCTGTCCGGCCCCGGCGTCAACATCATGCCGTTCCCCTACGACCTGACCTTCGGCGGTCACCCCAGCACCGTGCACAACGTGTCCGCCGGACCCGTGGACGACCTCGCCGTCAACGTCTACGACCGCGGTGACGGCACCGGCCCGCGCGTCGTCGTCGACACCCACCCCGAGCTGTACACACGGGAGTGGACGGCGACGTTCCACGCGGAGCTGCTCGCCCTGCTGGACCGGGCGCTCGCCGACCCGGACCGGCCGCTGGCCGGTCCGCGCGACCAGGACGCCGCGACCGTCCTCGACGGCGGCCCGCTGCCGTCCCCGGCGCGGCCCGTCCTGAGCCTCGTCGCCGACCACGCCGCCCGCCGCGGCGGGGCCGTCGCCGTCGAGCACGCCGGCACGCGCCTCACGTACGCCCAGCTCTTCGGCGCGGCCCGCGACGTCGCCCGCGCCCTGGCCGCCCGGGGCGTCGGCCGCGGCGACGTCGTCGCGGTGGCCCTGCCGCGGGGCGCCGACGCCGTCACCGCCGTCCTCGGCGTCCTGATGTCCGGCGCCGCCTACTGCCCCCTGGACCCCTCGGCCCCCGCCGACCGCACCGCTAGCCTCCTGGCCGGGACGGAGCCCGCCGCCGTCCTGACCACCGACGACCACGCGCACCGCTTCCCCGGCCACCTCGTCCTCCCGCCGACCGCCGCGCCCCCGACCGACCCCGGCCCCTTCACCTCCGGTCCCCCCACCTCAGGCGCCCTCGCCTCAGGCGCCTTCGCCTCCGGTCCCCTCACCTCCGGCCCGACCGCCGCCGCGGCCGGGCGGGAGTCCGGCCCGGTCTCCGTCCCACCCCCCGCTCCCGCGGACCTCGCGTACGTCCTGCACACCTCCGGCTCGACCGGGCGCCCCAAGGGGGTGGCCGTCGGGCACGCCGCGCTGGCCCACTTCGTCGCCGCCGCCACCCCCCGCTACGCGCTGCGCCGCGAGGACCGCGTCCTCCAGTTCGCCCCGGCGCACTTCGACGCCAGCGTGGAGGAGATCTTCCTGACGCTGTGCGCCGGAGCCACCCTGGTGATCCGTCCCGACGACATGACCGAGTCGGTGCCCGGCTTCCTCGACGCGTGCGCACGGCTGCGCATCAGCGTCCTCGACCTGCCCACCGCCTACTGGCACGAGGTCGCCTACGCGCTGTCGACCGGCGCCGCCGCCCTCCCCGAGGCGGTCCGCACCGTCGTCATCGGCGGCGAGGCCGCCCTGCCCGAACGGGTCGGACGCTGGCGCAAGGCCGTCGGCACCTCGGTCGCCCTGCTGAACACCTACGGCCCGACCGAGGCCACCGTGGTGGCCACCGTCGCCGACCTGCACGCGCCCGGCCTCGCCCCCGGCGACGTCCCCATCGGGCTGCCGCTGCCCGGCACCCGCGCCGCCGTCGTGGACGGCGAGCTGTACCTGCTCGGGCCCGCCCTCGCCGACGGCTACCGGCCCGAGGTCCCCGACAGCGCCCGCTTCGCGCCGCTCACCGCACTGCCGGGCGCTCCCCGCGCCTACCGCACCGGCGACCTCGTCCGCGTCGGCGACGACGGCCTCCTGCGCTTCCTCGGCCGGGCCGACGCCGAGTTCAAGATCAGCGGACACCGGGTCCAGCCCGCCGAGGTGGAGAGCGCCCTGCTGGCGCTGGCCGGGATCAGGGAGGCGGCCGTCACGGGACAGATCCTCGCGGACGGCACCCGGCGCCTGGCGGCCCACCTCGTGGCGGAGCCCGGGGCGCCGTCCGCCGCGCAGGTCCGGCACGCCCTGCGCGCGGCGCTGCCCGCGGCGATGGTGCCCTCCGCGATCGACTTCGTCGACCGGCTGCCCCGCACCGGCTCCGGCAAGATCGACCGCGCCGCGCTGGCCGCGCCGCCCGAGACGTCCGCCGCGGCGGACGGCGGCCCGCTGGAGGCGGCCATCACCGGCGTCTGGGGCCGGGCTCTCGGCAACGACGGCGTCACGGCCGACGACGACGTGTTCGACCTCGGTGCCCAGTCCCTCCAGGCCATCCAGGTCGCCAACCGGCTGGGCGTCGCCCTCGGCCGCGAGGTGAAGGTGGCCTGGCTCTTCCAGCACCCCACCGCGGCCGCCCTCGCCCGCTTCCTCACACAGCCGGAAGCGGGAAACCCGACGGACGAAGCGAGCACGAGCACCACGGACGCGCCCGGCGCGACGACGGCGCCGGACCCGGTGACCCCGCCGAGCGCGCTGCCCCCGACCCTCCTCACCGACGCCCGCCTCGACCCCGACATCCGCCCCGGCATCCGCCCCGGCAGAAGCAGGGGCCCGCGCCGGGCACCCCGGCGCATCCTGCTCACGGGCGCCACCGGCTTCGTCGGCACCCATCTGCTCGCCCGTCTCCTCGCCGCCACCGACGCCGAGATCGTCTGCCCGGTCCGGGCCGCCGACACGGGCGCCGCCACCGCCCGCGTCCAGGAAGCCCTCGTACGGCACGGCGCCGTCACCGCCGACGGCGCCGCCCACCGGATCACGGCCCTCCCGGCCGACCTGTCCCGTCCCGGCCTGGGACTCTCCGACGACACCCTCGCCGACCTCGCCGCGCACTGCGACGCCGTGTTCCACAACGCGGCGACCGTCAGCATCATGCGCGACTACACCACGCTGCGCGCCGCCAACACCGAGGCGACCCGGCAGCTCCTGCGCCTGGCCGCCGTCACCACGACACCCCTGCACCACGTGTCCACCCTCTCCGTGGCCCCTCCGGCCGCCCTCGCCCCCGAGGTGCCGGAGGCGTTCCTGCCGCCCCACGAGGGCCTGCGGTACGGCTACCAGCAGTCCAAGTGGGCCTCCGAACGGCTCCTGGAACAGGCGGCGGAGCGCGGTCTGCCCGTCTCCGTCCACCGCCTGGGCCGCGTGGTCGGACCCGTCGACACCGGACGCGTCAACGAACGGGACTTCCTCTGGGGCGTGCTGCGCGCCGGAGTCCCCGAGGGCATCGTCCCCGAGCTGTTCGAGGACGAGGTCTGGACCCCCGTGGACTTCGTCGCGCGCTCCCTCGTCCACCTGTGCCTCACCGAGGACGCCCCGGCCGCGGGCCCGGTCTTCAACCACGCCACCCTCCCCAGGGTGCGGCTCGCGGACGTCTACGCCTGGGTGCGGGAGTACGGCTATCCGGTACGGACGCTGCCGCTCGCCCGGTGGCGCGAGCGGCTGCCCCGCTCGGCCGACGCCGCGGCCACCACGCTCGCCTTCTTCGACGCGGCCGACCAGGACCCCGCCCGCACCGACCTGCGCCTCGGCCACGTCCGCTCCGACCGGGTCCGGGCGGGCCTGGAGCGCGGCGGCATCACCTGCCCGCCCCTCGACCGGGACCTGTTCTTCCGCTCCCTGGACCACTGCGTCCGCACCGGGGTGCTGCCCGCGCCCGCCGAATAGGTCCCGACGGCCGGGAACCCGGCGCCCCTTCACCCCGACTACTGCAACAGAACCGTCACCCCCCCGCACGTCACCCGCACGCAAGGAGCCCGCATGTCGATCCACCGGCCGGCCGCCGCAGCCCTGGCCGCCGCCCTCTGTCTGCTCACCGCGGCATGCGGCTCGTCGACCGACGACAAGGCGGGCGACCGGCAGACCGAGGCCGCCGCGCCGAAGTCCGGCTACCCGGTCACCCTCGACAACTGCGGCCAGAAGCAGACCTTCGACAAGGCGCCCGGCCGGGTCGTCGTCATGAACGGCGCCTCCGTGGCCGAGGTGTCCACCCTGCTCGCCCTCGGCCTCGGCGACAAGATCGTCGCCAACCAGCAGACGTACGGCATGTCCGAGGTCCCCGGACGCGCCGACGCCATCAAGAAGCTGCCCACGGGCGACGTCAAGCTCAACGACGCCTACGACGTACCGCGCGAGGCCATGATCGGCCTGCGCCCGGACCTGGTGCTGTCCACCACCTCGTACGGCTTCGACGAGAAGAACGGCTTCGCCACCCGCGACCAGCTCAAGGAGGTCGGCGCCCGCACCTACGTCTCCCCGACGGGCTGCGACCAGGACACCTCGAAGATGACCATCGACGACAGCTACCGGCTGCTGCGCGACATGGGCAAGGTCTTCGGCGTCGGCGACAGGGCCGAGGAGGTGATCGCCGCCTCCGAGAAGAACATCGCGGCCGTCTCGGACAAGGTGAAGGGGGAGAAGCAGCCCAAGGTGATGGTGCTGTTCTCCAACATGTCCATGGGCGGCAACGACTTCAGCTCCGTCGTCGCCAAGGGCATCTACAACGACATCCTCGCCGAGGCGGGCGGCACCAACGCCTTCGAGAACGCGTCCAAGACGTCCTTCGCCGACCTCAGCAAGGAGAAGGTCGCGGCCACCGACGTCGACGCCCTCGTCGTCATCGCCTACAACGACCCCGACCCGGCGGCCTACGCCAAGAAACTGCTCAAGGAGTTCCCCCAGTGGCCGGCCGCCAAGAACAACGCCTACGTGACGCTGTCCGACTCGATGTACCTCGGCCCCAGCAACGACCTGGCCGTGCGGAAGATCGCGGAGATGCTGCACCCGGACAGCCTCTGACCCGACCGGCCCGGCCCGACCGGCTGCGGGTGACGCTCGCCTTCACCCTGCTGCCCGTCGCGCTGGCCGCCACCATGATCGTCGCGATCAGCATCGGCGCGGTCAACGTCCCCGTCGGCGACGTGTGGAGCATCGTCCTCCACCACGTCACCGGCGCCGGGCAGGCCCCCTCGGACCCCGCGCTCGACCAGATCGTCTGGAACTTCCGCACCCCGCGGGTGGTCCTGGCGGCCCTGGTCGGCGCGGGCCTGGCCGTGTCGGGCGCCGTGCTCCAGACCGTGGTGGCCAACCCGCTCGCCGACCCCATCGTCCTCGGCTTCTCCTACGGGGCCACCCTCGGCGCGGTCGTCGTCATCACCCTCGGCGGCGGCGTGGCCCTCGCCGGACTCGGGGTGTCGGCGGCGGCCTTCGTCGGCGCGGTCCTCGCCGGGGCGCTCGTCTTCGCGCTGGGGCAGCGCCGGGGCCGCATGGCACCGACCCGCCTGGTCCTGGCCGGAGTCGCGGTGGGCTACGTCTTCCTCTCCGCGACGAGCTTCGTCCAGCTCCAGGCGACCCCGACCGAACTGCGGACGGTCATGTTCTGGATGCTGGGCAGCGTCGCGGGTGCCCAGTGGGACCAGCTCCCCACCGTGACGGTCGTCGTCCTGGCGACGACCGTGCTGCTGGCGCTGTTCGGCCGCCGCCTCAACGTCCTGCTCGCGGGCGACGAGTCGGCGACCGCGCTCGGGGTGGACGTCAACCGGCTGCGGACCGTCCTGCTCGTGCTCAGCGCGCTGCTCACCGGCACCGTCATCGCGGTCGCGGGCAGCATCGGCTTCGTCGGCCTGATGATTCCGCACCTGGTGCGGCTGACCACCGGCGCCGACCACCGTCGGCTGCTCCCGCTGACCGCCCTGCTGGGCGCCGTCTACCTCGTCCTGGTCGACCTGCTCTCCCGCACCCTCAACCGCCCCAACGAACTGCCCCTGGGCATCCTCACCGCCCTCCTCGGCGCCCCCTTCTTCCTGTGGCTGCTGCGCCGCAACAAGGGCTTGGACTGACCGCATGAAACTCACCGTCGACCGCATCCACATCACCCTGGACCGCGCCCCGATCCTGCGGGACGTGACCCTGGAGGCCCGCGAGGGCGACATCGTCGGACTCGTCGGGCCCAACGGCAGCGGCAAGTCGACCCTGCTGCGCACCGTCTACCGCTCCCTGCGACCGGCGCAGGGCGTCGTCAGGGTGGGGGACGACGACGTGTGGGGGCTGACGCCGCGCGCGGCGGCCCGCCGTACCGCGGCCGTCCTCCAGGACGCCGCGGGCAACACCACCGGGCTGAGCGTCACCGAGATCGTCGCCTTGGGGCGGGCCCCGCACCACGGACTCCTCGGCCGGGACGGCGCCGAGGACCACCGGGCCGTCGAGGACGCCATCGACCACTGCGGCGTCCGCCCCTACGCCGGCCGGGACTACGCGTCCCTGTCCGGCGGGGAACGCCAACGCGTGCTCCTCGCCCGCGCGTTGGCGCAGCAGCCGCGCCTGCTGGTGCTGGACGAGGTCACCAACCACCTCGACATCCGCGCGCGGTTCGAACTCCTCGACCTGATCCGCGCGACCGGCGTGACCACCCTCGCCGTCCTGCACGACCTCGACCTCGCCGCCCGGCTCTGCGACCACCTCGTGGTCCTGCGCGACGGCGCCGTCGTCACCGCGGGACCCGTGCTGGAGGTGCTGACGCCCGCCGTCCTGCGGGACGTCTTCGGCGTCCGCGCGCGCACCGAGCGCCACGCGGACGGCGTCATCCGCGTCACCTACGACGCCCGCCCCCTCGCGGACCACGGCCCCGCCGCCGACGGCCCCGCTCCGGCGGGCGGAACGGACGGTGTCACGGCGAAGGCCGCCCGCTGACCGGCCAAAAAAAGTTCCGGCGCTCCGGGAACTCGGCGGTGTGCTCATCCGACTGGTTCTGGACAGCGGCTGAATACGGCTCTGGTTCGACCTCGCGGCGGGATGTCCGCCGCTAGTCCTTGTCCCGAACGTTCCGCCGACCCCGCAGCGCCGATCCCTACGAGGTGAGCATGACGTCCGTCGACTCCACCGAGCCCGACCTGCCCCCGGCCGCCGACGACGGTCCCGACGAGAGACCCGGCGCCGCCACCGCGACGGCCGACCGGCCGGCCGCCGCCCCGCCCGCTCGACGGACCGGGGGCGTCGGCGCGCTGCTCGCGCGCCTGCACTTCTACGCCGGAGTCCTCGTCGCGCCGTTCCTGCTCGTCGCGGCCGTCACCGGTCTCCTCTACACGTTCACCCCGCAGCTGGACTCGATCGTCTACGGCAAGGAACTCCACGTCTCCCGTACCGGCGACCGCGCGCTGCCGCTGTCCGGACAGGTGGCCGCGGCGCGCGCGGAACACCCGGACGGCACGCTGACCGCCGTACGTCCGGGCACCGGCGACGGCACCACCCAGGTCGACTTCTCCCTGCCCGAGCTGGGCGAGAAGACCCACACCGTGTACGTCGACCCGTACACCGGCGACGTCACCGGGCAGCTGACGACGTGGTGGACGTCGACCCCGCTCACGACCTGGCTGGACGTCCTCCACCGCGACCTGCACCTCGGCGAGGTCGGCAACCTGTACTCGGAGTTCGCCGCGAGCTGGCTGTGGGTCATCGTCCTGGGCGGCCTGGTCCTGTGGTGGCGCCGGGCCCGCGGCGGACGGACCGCCCGGCGGCTGCTGCTGCCCGACCGCGCCGCCCGCAAGGGCGTCCGGCGGACCCGCGGCCTGCACGCCGCGACCGGCGTCTGGATCGCGCTGGGCCTGCTGTTCCTCTCCGCGACCGGCCTGACCTGGTCCACCTACGCGGGAGCCAACTTCGGCAAGGCACTGGACTCCCTGCGGTCCAGCACCCCCTACGTCTCCACCGCCCTCACGCACGACCACGCCTCCGGCAGCACCCCGGACACCGGCTCCGAGGCGCCCCCGGCCGACCCTGCCGCCATCGACGGGGTCCTGAAGGCCGCCCGCGACGCCGGTGTCGACGGCCCGGTACAGATCGCCGTGGCGCCCGACCAGGCCACCGCCTGGACGGTGTCGCAGACCCGCAACCTCTGGCCGGTCGGCCGTGACAGCGTCGCCGTCGAGGCCTCCACCGGCGACATCGTCGACCGGGTGGACTTCGCGGACTGGCCCCTGCTGTCCAAGCTGACCACCTGGGGCGTCCAGGCCCACATGGGACTCCTCTTCGGGATCGTCAACCAGCTCGTGCTCGCCGTCATAGCCGTCGGCCTGGTCTGCGTCATCGTCTGGGGCTACCGCATGTGGTGGCAGCGCCGCCCGACCCGTGCCGACCGCCGGGCCCCCCTGGGCGCCCCGCCCGCGCGGGGCGGCTGGCGCGGCATCCCCTCCGGACCGCTCGCCGTCGGCATCGTCCTGGTCGCCGCGGTCGGCTGGGTGATACCGCTGTTCGGCATCCCGCTGGCCGCCTTCCTCGCCGTCGACATGACGGTGGGCACGCTGCGCGCCCGGCGCGCCGCCCGCACGGCATCCGACGCCTGACCCGGACGGCAGCCGACGGTTGACCGGGAGGCGGAGCAGGCCGGGCCGGGGCGCGTACGACGCGTCCCGGCCCTTCCGCGCACCCGGCCGCCCCGCGCACGCCCGCCCACCCGGACGGGTGAGCCACGGCACAGCCGGGAACCCGGTGGGCGGGCCCCACGACTGACTGGGGGACAGCACCGGTTGAACACCACAACCCGTGCCTCCGTACCAGGAGGCGTACCAGCGCCTCGACCTCTCCCAGGAGTCGCGCCATGAACCGTCAGCACTACCTCGTCACCGGCATGACCTGCTCGCACTGCGCCGCCAGCGTCACCGAAGAGGTCTCCCAGGTCCCCGGAGTGACCGGCGTGGACGTCGACGTCGCGGTGGGATCGGTCTCCGTCACCGGTACCGGCCTGGACGACGCGCGGCTGCGCGCGGCGATCGAGGAGGCGGGCTACCAGGTGGCGCGGCCCGCCGCGGTCTGACGGACACATCCGTACGAGGGCGAGGCCCCCCTACGGCGGCAGGGGGCAAGAGCCCGTTCGACGGCCGCCGGGGCGTGTGGCACGGTCTCGGCGGCCCCGTCCGGGAGGTCGTGACCGTGTGTCAGCGGGTGCCGGGGCGCCGCGCCGAGGGTGGGCGGTGGCGGGGACCTGGTCCGCTGCTCCCCAGGGCCACGCCCCGTCGGCGAGAGCCGCCCGCCCGTCCGACGCTCCGTGCACGGGACCCCACCCTGCTTCCTGACGTGCCTCCGCCCTCGTGCGACGGCGGTGCCCGGTACCTTCCCCCGCGCGGCACGCGAGAACGGCGAACCGGCCCGGCCCCGGCAGGGGTTGACGGTCCGTGGGCGCCGGGGAGCCGGGGCGGTCAGGCCATCACGGCGAACATGACGGCCATCCCCAACGCCATCGCGGCGTGACACGCGGGAGCCAGGACTCCGACCGGCGCCCCGTACGTCGCGGCCCCGGCCGTGCCGTCGCCCTCCTGCGGGCCGCGGGCCCGGTCGAGGGCGCGGCTCAGCCAGACCAGCCCGAACACCCCGAGGACGACCGCGAGGACGACGGCCGTGGCCACGGTCCCCGTCCCGGTCAGCGTCATGGTGGCGAGGCCGCCGTCCGCCGCCATGTGATGCCCCGCCATCTCGTGCGCGCCGCCCGCCCCGGCACCGCCGTGCATCGCGTCGCCCGCGCCCATCGCCCACACCATCCACGCCATCGCCGCCGCCATCACGGTGTGCGGCAGCGCGGCCACGACGGCGCCGCCCCGGCCCGTCCCCTCCGCGCGCAGGGGCGCGGCTGCGACGAACCACGCGGCCCCCGCGGCGAACAGCACGATCTGCGGACCGGCCGGAAGGTCCATGCCCCAGGGCCAGGCCATCGCGAGCATGAGTCCCCCCATCGCCGCGTGCACCACATGGTCCAGCCGCTCCGCCCACACCGTGCCCGGCTGGACGAGCATCCACAGCCCGTACCCGGCCGGGACGGCGAACATCAGACTCAGAATCCAGCGCAACCCGCTCGCCGCGATCACCGGACCACCTCGACTCCCTGACGCCCTCGGCGCCGACGACCATGCACGGGGCCGGAACGCAGGAGTGGGGGGTGGCGCCCACGCGGGGGGTTCCCGGTGGCGTCGGCGTACTGCGAGGGCCGTACCAGGAGTCGGGGGGCCGACGACGCTGGTTCCTGGCCGCCGCTATGAAGCGGGTCACAGGGGCGGTGTGCGTCTCGGGCCGTCGACGCGGGCACCGCGGCGCGGGTCTGGGCGAGCGCATCGGACAGGACGCGGACCTGGCGGACGACCGACCGGTCCGGTCAACGGCGGCCGTACATAGGGGACTTGGGCTTCAATCGAGGCGCCGGTGACGGCCGGGGGCTTCACCGGGCCGGGCGGGGCGGTCCTCTCCGTCGTGCGGTTCCGCTCGATATCGGCCCGGCCGCCCCCCTCTCGTTGGGTGTCCGTCTGATGACATTCGGTCACGTCTTCCGTCGGGTGCTCTCGCGGGGGCAGGCCGAATCCGGTTGAGGGGTGACGGGAGGGCTTTCGGTGCGGAGGAGCACGTCGGCGGATCGTTCGCCGAGGGGGCCGGTGCGGGCGAGTGACGGCTGTGGAGGACGGGGTGTCGGGCGCTGGCTTGTTTGGTTCCTTTTCCGGTGCGGGGGATGCGTTCGCCGAATGGCTGGATCGGAAAGGTGCCATTCTGTTCGCTCGTGTCGGGTGCTAGGGTCATTACTGCTTTTCCTCAAATCTTTGATTTAACGGGACACAGTCCGGGGCGTCGGCCCCGACGGGCCCCGCGCATCGTGCTGTGGAAAGTCGTGAACTTCTTTTGTCGAAGCGGGGGAGATCTCCACCGGCGGTTCGGGCTCGGCATCGAGTCTGTTCCCGTGCGGAAAGGAACCTCCTGAAGGGTGACAGGAGTAAGAATGCCCCTGGGGTATCTTTTCGGTGGCGGCGTCGGGACCGAACCGCACGGGACGGAACTGTACGAGGCGTCGCCGCTGGTGCGGGAACTCTACGAGGAGATATCCGGCTGGACCGGCCTGACGGCCGAACAGATCCTGCGCGGCGAACTGCCCGAGGGCAGGGAACGCCGGCAGAGCGCGGGCACCATACGGGAGACGGCGCTGGCCGTCGCCGTGCACGACCTCCTCGCCGAGGCGGGCCTGCGCCCGGACGTCGTCGGCGGGCTCAGCCTGGGCGCCATGACGGCGAGCTGCCTCGCCGGCGCCCTCGACCGCCGGTCGCTGTTCACCCTGCTGGCCCGGACGGCCGACGCCCCCGAACCCCCGCCCGACGCACCGGAGGAGGGCATGGCCCTCGCGTTCGTGGAGGCCGCCGAGGCGCAGGCGCCACCGCCCTGGCACGGGGTCCCCGGCCTTCACCTCGCCGGTGACTTCGGCCCCCTGGCGGACGGCTCCCGGCGCATCCTGATGCTCGCCGGACACCGCGCCGCGGTCGAGCGGCTGGCCGCCGAGGCGGCGCCCGGCTCCGTCGTGCCGCTGCCCGGCCGGACCATCGCCGTGCACTCCCCGCTGCGCCGCCCCTTCCGCGACTTCATCACGCCGCACCTCGCGACGATGCCGTTCACCGCCCCCCGCATTCCGCTGCTCTCCTGTCTGGAACGCGGCGAGCTGAAAACAGCCGACGAGGTGCGGGACATGTTCGAACGGAACTCCACCGACCCGATCAGCCTCGTCGACATCTACGAGGGAATGCGGAGCCGCGACGTGCGACTCGGCCTCGTCATGGGCCCCGCGATTCCCGAAGGAATGCTCGACATTCCCTTCCCGGTCGTTCATGTGGAGAAACCCGAACACATACGGCTCGCCGTCAGCACCGCCTACGATCTCGGAATCCGCCTTTCCCCGGGCGATTCCGCAGCGCGGGACCGCTGATATGGGAGGAGCCGGGCGCCGGGCGGGAGCGGACGGAAACGACGCGACCGACCCCGACTTACTCGTCGCGAAATGGCTCGACACCGATCTCGACGGATGGACCCGCACGATCGTGCGGCGCACCTTCCACCCCGGGACCGGCAGCCCCTACTGGCTGAGCCGCCGCGCACACCTCGACTTCGACCCGTACGACATCACCCGCTACGCGCAGCTCACCGCGTTCGGCCCGTTCCCGCTCGCCGACCTGCGCGCCGTCGACCCGGCCGACCTGGTGCCCCGCACCGTGCCCCGGCCGCTCACCGGCCGCGTCTGGGACACCGGCGGCACCACCGGCACCCCCTGCCGCGTCCACTACACCCCCGCGATGCTCCACCACCGCGCCGTCTGGCGCCGCTGGTCCTTCGTCCACGAAGGGTTCCGGCCCGGCCGCCGATGGCTCCAGGCCACCCCCACCGGACCCCACCTCATCGGGCACGGCGCCTGGGAGGTCGCCGACCTGCACGCGGGCCTCGTCTACGCCATCGACATGGACCCCCGCTGGGTCAAGCGCCTCATCCGCGAGGGCCGCCCCGCCGACGTCGAGCGCTACACCGCCCACCTCCTGGACCAGATCACCGACATCCTCGACGGGCACCGCGTCGACTACCTCAACACCACCCCCGCCCTCTTCTCCGCCCTGTGCGGACGCGCCCCCCAGCACGTCGCCGCGCTCGCCGGGGCCCGCCTCAGCGGCACCCAGATCAACACCGCCATGTACCGGGACTTCCGCACCGCCCTCGACGGCGGACTCTGCGGCATCAGCTACGGCAACACCTTCGGCAACGCCGCCTTCCTCGGCGTACCGGACGGCGGCGGCCCCCTCCCGTACATGCCGAACTACCCGCAGGTGACCATGGCCGTGGTACGCAAGGACGACTGGCGCACCGTCGTCGCGCCCGGCGCCACCGGACAGGTCCGCCTCACCGTCCTGCACGACGACCTCTTCCTGCCCAACATCCTCGAACGCGACCAGGCGGCACGCCATCTCGACGCCGAGTGGCCCTGCGACGGAGTGGCGGACGTCCGTCCGCTCCAGATCGCCAGCACCGCCCCCGAGGGCCTGTACTGACAGGTCCCCACTCCGAGCCACCCACCCGCACCACCCGCGCCCGCGGCCCCTCCCTCGGGGCCCGCGGTCCCCCTGCCGATCCCCCCTGCGCGTGCTGAGGAGCCATGGCGTGAACCTGCCCGAGTGCCCTAGCGGGACCCCGCTGCTGTGGACGCTGTCCGCCGACAGCAGGGGCTCCCTCGCCGCGCAGGCGCGACTGCTCCGCGACCACCTGCGGGCCCTGCCCGAGTGGAGTCCCGCGGACATCGGGCTGGCCCTCGCGCACGACCCGGACCCCCGCGCACGGCGGGCCGCCGTCGTGGCCCGCGGACGCGACGAGTTCCTCGACCGGCTCGACGCGCTCGCCCGTGGGCGCACCGCCCCCGGCCTCGCCGAAGGCACCCGCGGACCCGACACCCCGGTCGCCTTCGTCTTCCCGGGCCAGGGCTCCCAGTGGCCCGGCATGGCCGCCGGACTCCTCGACTCCGCACCCGGCTTCCGGGCCCGGATCGACGACTGCGCCCAGGCCCTCGAACCCCACGTCGACTGGTCCCTCATGGACGTGCTGCGCGCCGCGGACCGCGCGCCCGCCCCCGACCGCCCCGACGTCGTGCAGCCCGCCCTGTTCGCCGTCGGCGTCGCCCTCGCCGGGCTCTGGCGCGACCACGGCGTGCACCCGTCGGCCGTCCTCGGACACAGCTGCGGCGAGATCTCCGCCGCCGCCGTCAGCGGCGCGCTCTCCCTCGACGACAGCGCCCGCGTCGTCGCCCGGTGGAGCCAGGCCCAGGCCACCCTCACCGGCCGCGGCGACATGGTCTCCGTCCTGGCCCCCGTCACCCAAGTGACCGCCCAGCTCGCGGAGTTCGACGGGAGGCTCGGGATCGCCGCCGTCAACGGGCCGGGCTCCGTCATCGTGTCGGGAGACACCGACGCCGCCGCCGAACTCGTCGCCCGCCTCACCGCCGACGGCGTCCACGCGCGCACCATCGCCGTCGGACTCGCCGCGCACTCCCCGCACATCGACGCCGTCGTGCCCCGCCTGCACGCCGACCTCGACGCCGTCCGGCCGCTTCCCGCCACCCTGCCCTACTACTCCGGCCACACCGGCGACCTGCTCCCCGAACCCGCCCTGGACGCACGGTACTGGGCCCGCAACCTGCGCGAGACCGTCCGCTTCCAGGACGCCACCGCCGCGCTGCTCCGCGACGGCCACCACGTCCTCCTGGAGATCAGCCCCCACCCGGTCCTCACCACCGCCCTCCAGGCGACCGCCGCCCACCAGGACGTCGTCGCGCACGTCGGCGCCACCCTGCGCCGCGGCCACGGCGGGCGCGCCCAGTTCCTCACCGCCCTCGGCGACGCCTACGTCCACGGCCTCACCCCGGACCGCGCGGCCGCCTACGCAGGGCTCGACGCCCGCCCCGCCGTACTCCCCGCCGGTCTGCGGGAGGCGGCGGGCGGCACCGGACCCGAGGAACCCGGCACCGCCCTCCGCGACGAACTGGCCCGACTCACCGCCGCCGGAGCGCGGGAGCGGCTGCTGCGCCTCGTCACCGAGGAGACCGCCGCCGTGCTCGGCGACCCCCGCCCCGTCGACCCGGACACCCCGTTCACCGGGCTCGGCCTGGACTCCGTGACGGCGGTCGAGATCCGCAACCGCCTCGCCGCCGCCACCGGCGCCGCGGCCCTCCCGGTGACCGCCGTCTTCGACCACCCCACCCCCCGACGGCTGGCGGAGGCGCTCCGGGACGAACTGGCAGCGGGCACACCCCGCGAGGACCCGCCCGCCCGGCCCCGCCCGGACCGGCCGGACCCGTCGGGCACGGCCCCGGCCGCCGGGGACGACGACCCGGTGGCGATCGTCGCCATGGGCTGCCGCTACCCGGGCGGCGCCGACAGCCCCGAGGCCCTCTGGCGACTCCTGGCCGACGGCACCGACGCCGTCACCCCGTTCCCCCACGACCGCGGCTGGAGCCTCGCCGGCGCCTGCGCCCCCGAGGACGTCGCGCCGGGCCGCCACTACCAGCGCGAGGCCGGGTTCCTGCACGACGCCCCCGGTTTCGACGCCGCCTTCTTCGGCATCTCCCCGCGCGAGGCGCTCGCCATGGACCCGCAGCAGCGGCTCCTGCTGGAGACGTCCTGGGAGACCCTCGAACGCGCCGGGATCGACCCGCACACCCTGCGCGGCAGCAGCACCGGGGTCTACATCGGCGCGATGACCATGGACTACGGCCCCCGGCTGCACGAGGCCACCGACGGCAACGGCCACCTCCTCACCGGCACCACCGGCAGCGTCGCCTCCGGCCGCATCGCCTACGCCCTCGGCCTCGAAGGGGCCGCCGTCACCGTCGACACCGCGTGCTCCTCGTCACTCGTCGCCCTGCACCTCGCGGTGCGCGCGCTGCGCGGCGGGGAGTGCTCCCTCGCCCTCGCCGGCGGCGCCACGGTGATGCCGACCCCGGGCATGTTCGTGGAGTTCAGCAGCCAGGGCGCCCTCGCGCCCGACGGCCGCTGCAAGGCGTTCTCCGCCGACGCCGACGGGTTCGGCCTCGCCGAGGGGGTGGGCGTCGTCCTCCTGGAACGGCTGTCGGACGCCCGCCGCCACGGTCACCCGGTGCTCGCCCTGATCCGGGGCTCCGCCGTCAACCAGGACGGCGCCAGCAACGGCCTCACCGCGCCCAGCGGGCCCAGCCAGCAGCGGGTCATCCGGGCCGCGCTGGCCGACGCCGGACTCACGGCGAACGACGTCGACGCGGTCGAGGCCCACGGCACCGGCACCCGCCTCGGGGACCCGATCGAGGCCCAGGCGCTCCTCGCCGTCTACGGCCAGGACCGGCCCGCGCAACGCC
Organism: Streptomyces sp. NPDC091281; assembly: GCF_044757425.1. Classification (NCBI taxonomy): domain Bacteria; kingdom Bacillati; phylum Actinomycetota; class Actinomycetes; order Kitasatosporales; family Streptomycetaceae; genus Streptomyces; species Streptomyces sp. NPDC091281. Next base: position 301,591 of record NZ_JBIVUY010000009.1, read on the forward strand.
CGCTGTGGCTCGGCTCGTTGAAGTCCAACATCGGTCACACCCAGGCCGCCGCCGGGGTCGGCGGCGTCCTGAAGACGGTCCTCGCGATGCGGCACGGACTGCTGCCCCGCACCCTGCACCTCACCGAGCCGACCCCGTACGTGGACTGGAACGCGGGCCAGGTGCGCCTGCTCACCGAGGCCACGCCCTGGACGGCGGGCGACGGGCCCCGGCGGGCCGGGGTCTCCGGGTTCGGGATCAGCGGGACCAACGCGCACCTGATCCTGGAGCAGGTCCCGGAGCCGGACCCCGTCACGGCGCCCGGCCCGGACACGCCGGTCCCGTGGCTGCTGTCCGCCCGCTCCCCGCGGGCGCTGCGGGAGCAGGCCGCACGGCTCGCCGAGGCGTACGGGGCCGACGGACGCGCCGCAGACGTGGGACTGTCCCTGGCCGAGACGCGGGCCACGCACGAGTACCGGGCGGTTGTGGCGGGCGACCGCCGGGAACTCCTGGCGGGCGTAAGGGCGTTGGCGGCGGACGAGCCGTCACCGTACGTCGTGCAGGGCCGGGCCGCCGGGGTCGGCGGGACGGTGTTCGTGTTCCCCGGGCAGGGCGCGCAGTGGGCCGGGATGGCCCGCGAACTGCTCGACGCCTCACCGCCGTTCGCCGCGTCGATGGCCGCGTGCCACGACGCGCTGGTACCCGTCACGGACTGGTCGCTGACCGAGGTGGTCCGCTCGGGCGAGGCGCTGCGCCGGGTGGACGTCGTGCAGCCCGTCCTGTTCGCGGTGATGGTGTCGCTGGCCCGGCTGTGGCGGGAGTACGGCGTCGAACCGGACGCCGTGATCGGCCACTCCCAGGGGGAGATCGCCGCCGCCGTCGTCGCCGGAGGGCTCTCCCTGGCGGACGGCGCGCGCGTCGTCGCCCTGCGCAGCCGGGCCCTCGTCCGGCTCGCCGGACGGGGCGGGATGGCCTCCCTGGCCCTGGACACGGCCGCGGCCCGCAAACGACTGGCCCGCTGGGACGGACGGCTGTCGGTGGCCGCCGTCAACGGCCCCGCCTCGGTGGTGGTGTCCGGCGACCCCGACGCCCTCGACGCGCTCCTCGCGTCCTGCGCGGCCGACGGCGTACGCGCCCGCCGCGTCGACGTGGACTACGCCTCCCACTCCGCCCACGTGGAGGACGTCGAGGACGAGGTGCGCGAGGCACTGGAGGGGATCAGGCCGGTCCCCGGACGGACACCGCTGCTGTCCACCGTGACGGGGGACTGGCTGGACACCTCGCTGATGGACGGCGGCCACTGGTACCGCAACCTCCGCGGCACCGTCGGCTTCGCGCCCGCCGTCCGCGCCCTCGCCGCCCAGGGGTTCGGCACCTTCATCGAGATCGGCCCGCATCCGGTGCTGGCCCCGGCCGTCGAGGAGACCCTCGCCGAGGCGGGCGTCGACGGCGTGGTCCTCGGCACGCTGCGCCGCGACCGGGGCGGCCCGCGCGACCTGCTCCTCGCCGTCGGGCAGGCCCACGCGCGGGGTGTCGCCGTCGACTGGGCACCCGCCTTCGACGGCGCCGGCGCCACCCGCACCGCACTGCCCACCTACCCCTTCCAGCGCGAACGGTTCTGGCAGCCCGCCCCCCGGCCGACGGCCGCCGCGCCCGAGGCGGCCGACGCGCTCTGGGAGGAACTCGCCACCGCCCGCCCGGCCCGTCTCGCCGAGACCCTGCACGTCACCCCGGACGCCCTCGACGAGGTGCTGCCCGCGCTGACCGCCTGGCACGACCGCCGCACCCGGCAGCGGCGCGCCGACTCCTGGCGCCACCGCGTCGGCTGGCGGCCCCTGGGGCTGCGGCCCGCCACCGAGGCGCCGCCCGGACACTGGCTCGCCGTCCGCCCCGCCCGGAACGCCGACACCGACGGCCCCGACGTGGTGGCCGGTCTGGCCGCACTCGGCCTCGACGTCACCGTCGTCACCGCCGACGACCCCGCGGGCGGCCGCGCCGCGCTCGCCGCGGCGCTCACCGCCGCCGCCGGGGAGCGGCCCCTCGCCGGAGTCCTCTCCCTGCTCGCCGACGAACACCGCCCGCACCCCGCACACCCCGGCCTGCCCGCCGCGCTCGCCCTCACCCTCGCCCTCGTCCAGGCGCTGGGCGACGCCGGGATCGACGCCCCGCTGTGGCTGCTGACCCGCGGCGCCGCCCGACCCGGCGCCGACGAACGGCCCGGCGCCCCCGCGCACGCGGCCGTCGCGGCACTCGGCCGCTGCGCCGCGCTGGAACACCCCGACCGCTGGGGCGGCTCGGCCGACCTGCCCCCGCGACCGGACGAACGCACACTGCGGCTGCTGTGCACGGTCCTCGCCTCCGTCACCGACGAGGACCAGGTCGCGGTCCGGGCGGACGGCGCGCACGGGCGGCGGCTGCTGCCCGCGCCGCCCCGCACCGGGGCGGCCGTCCCGGACCGGTGGTTCGGCGACGGCACCGTCCTCGTCACCGGCGGCACCGGCGGCGTCGGCGCCCACCTGGCGCGCCGGCTCGCCGCGCACGGCGCCGCCCACCTGCTCCTCGTCGGCCGCCGCGGACCGGACGCCCCCGGCGCCGACGCCCTGCGCGCCGAACTGGAGGACGCCGGGACGGCCGTGACCGTCGCGGCCTGCGACGTCACCGACCCCCGCCAGGTGGGCGACCTGCTCGGCGCCCTGCCCGCGGACCGGCCGCTGACCGCCGTCGTGCACGCCGCCGGAGTCCTCGACGACGGCGTCCTCGACACCCTCACACCCGCGCGGCTCGCCGGGCCGCTGCGGGCCAAGGCGACCGCCGCGCAGGTGCTCCACGAGGCGACCGCGCCCCTCACCCTCTCGGCGTTCGTCGTCTTCACCTCCCTGATGGGCACCGTGGGCAACGCGGGCCAGGCCAACTACGCCGCCGCCAACGCCGCGCTGGAGTCCCTCGTCGCCGCCCGCCGGGCCGACGGGCTGCCCGGCACCGCCCTCGCCTGGGGCGCCTGGACCGCCGGGGAAGGCATGCTCGCCCGCGCGGTCGCGGACCGGCTCCGCGAGCGCGGCCTGCCCTCCATGGACCCCGCGGACGCCGTCACCGCCGTCGGACGCGCCGTCGCCGAGGACGACGTCACGGTCGTCGTCGCCGACGCGGACTGGCGGCGGTTCGCGGGCACCACCGGACGCCACACCGCCACCCTGCTCTCCGAACTGACCGGCCCGGACGACGACGGCGACCGCGCGCACCAGGCCACCGAGGCCGACGGGACGCTGCGGCGGCGGCTCGCCGACGTCCCCGCCGCCGACCACCCGCGGTACGTCACCGACCTGGTGCGCGCCCACGCGGCGGCCGTCCTGCGCCACCCCGACCCCCACGCCGTCCACCCCGAACGGGCCTTCACCGACCTCGGGTTCGACTCCCTGACCGCCGTCGAACTGCGCAACCGGCTGACCGCCGCCACCGGCGTACGCCTGCCCGCCACCGCGCTCTTCGACCGGCCCACCCCCGCCCTCCTCGCCGCCCACCTCCTGCGCCGCCTCGACCCGCCCGACGGCCTCGGCACCCCGAGCGCACCCGCGCCCGGCACCCGGTCCGGGCACCCCGCCGACCCCGAGACGGACCCCGTCGCCGTCGTCGGCATGGGCTGCCGGTTCCCCGGCGGCGTACGGCGCCCCGCCGACCTGTGGCGCCTGCTCGCCGAGGGCCGGGACGCGACCACCGACTGGCCCGCCGACCGAGGCTGGGACACCGCCGCCCTCTACGACCCCGACCCGGACCGCACCGGCACCACCTACTGCACCCGCGGCGCGTTCGTCGCCGACGCCGCCGCGTTCGACGCCGAGTTCTTCGGGATCTCGCCGCGCGAAGCACTCGCCATGGACCCCCAGCAGCGGCTCCTGCTGGAGACCGCCTGGGAGGCCGCGGAACACGCCGGGCAGGACCCGGCCGCCCTCCACGGCCGTCCCGTGGGCGTGTTCGTCGGCACCAACGGCCAGGACTACCCGGCGCTCGCCGCCGCCGACCCCGAGGTGTCGGAAGGCCACCTCCTCACGGGCGGCACCGCAGGCGTGCTGTCCGGTCGGATCTCCTACGCCCTCGGACTGCGCGGACCCGCCCTCACCGTGGACACCGCCTGCTCCTCCTCGCTGGTTGCCGTGCACCTCGCCGCCCAGGCGCTGCGGCGCGGCGACTGCGAACTGGCCTTCGCGGGCGGCGCCACCGTCATGAGCACGCCCCGCCTGTTCGTCGAGTTCAGCCGCCAGCGCGGCCTGGCCCGCGACGGGCGGTGCAAGGCCTTCGGAGCCGGAGCCGACGGCACCGGCTGGGGCGAGGGCGCCGGGATGCTGCTCCTCGAACGCCTCTCCGACGCCCGCCGCAACGGCCACCGGGTGCTCGCCCTCATCCGGGGGTCGGCCGTCAACCAGGACGGCGCCAGCAACGGCCTCACCGCGCCCAGCGGACCCGCCCAGGAACGCGTCCTCGCGGACGCCCTCGCCGACGCCGGGCTGCGCCCCGACGACGTCGACGCCGTCGAGGCCCACGGCACCGGCACCCGCCTCGGCGACCCCATCGAGGCCCAGGCGCTCCAGGCCGTGTACGCCGGACGGCCCGCCGCCCGGCCGCTCTGGCTCGGCTCCGTCAAGTCCAACCTCGGCCACACCCAGGCCGCCGCCGGGGTCGCCGGACTGATGAAGACGGTGCTCGCCCTCGACGCCGGGGAACTGCCCGGCACCCTGCACGCCGACGACCCCAACCCGCACATCGACTGGTCCTCCGGTGACGTACGGCTGCTCACCGAGGCCACGCCCTGGCCGCGGACGGGCCGCCCGCGGCGGGCCGGGGTCTCCTCGTTCGGCATCAGCGGCACCAACGCCCACGTCGTCGTGGAACAGGCACCGCCCGACCACGCCCCGGAACCGTCCGAGCCGTCTGGCCGTCCCCGCACCGCCGTCGTCGTACCCCTGCTCCTGTCCGCCCGCACCCCCGACGCCCTGCGCGCCCAGGCCGCCCTGCTGCGCGCCCGCCTCGACGACGCCCGCGCCGACCGCGAACTCCCGGCCGTGGCCCACGCCCTGGCCACCCGGCGGGCCACGCTCGACCACCGCGCCGCCGTCCTCGGCCACGACCCCGACACAGTCCGCGCCGCCCTGGACGCGCTGGCCGACGGCGTCTCCTCCGGCCGCGTCCGCACCGGACACGCGCACACGCCCGGCCGGACCGCCTTCCTCTTCCCCGGACAGGGCAGCCAGCGGCCCGGTGCGGGCGCGGAACTCCACCGCACCGAACCGGCCTTCGCCGACGCCCTCGACGACGTCCTCACCCACCTCGCGCCCCACCTCGACCAGGAGCCCCCGGTGCCGCCGCTGCGCGCCGTCATGTCCGCCGCCCCCGGCAGCGAGCACGCGCCCCTCCTGGACCGCACCGCCCACACCCAGCCCGCGCTCTTCGCCCTCCAGGTGGCGCTGTTCCGGCTGACGGAGCACTGGGGCGTACGGCCCGACGTGGTGCTCGGGCACTCCGTCGGCGAACTGGCCGCCGCCCACGTGGCGGGCGTCCTCGGACTGGCCGACGCCTGCGCGCTCGTCGCCGCCCGCGGCCGCCTGATGGACGCCCTGCCCGGCGGCGGCGCCATGGTGGCCGTCGAAGCCGACGAGGCCGAGGTACGGGACCTGCTCGCCGCGGCCGGTCCCGACGCGGACGGTGCCTGCGTCGCCGCCCTCAACGGACCGCGCTCCACCGTCCTGTCCGGCGACCGCGCCCCCGTCCTGCGACTCGCCGGGACGCTGCGGGCGCGGGGCCGCCGCACCAAGGAACTCGCCGTCAGCCACGCCTTCCACTCCCCGCACATGGACGGCATGCTCGACGCGTTCCGAGCCGTGGCGCGCCGCGCGCAGTACGCGCCGCCGCGCATCCCCGTGATCTCCGCCCTCACCGGCAGGCCCGCCACCGCCGACGAACTATGCGACCCCGAGTACTGGGTACGGCAGGTCCGCTCCACCGTCCGCTTCCTCGACGGGACCCGTACCCTCCTCGCGGACAACGTCACGACCTGCCTCGAACTCGGCGCCGCCGGAAGCCTGTCCGGCCTCGTCGAGGAGTGCCGCACCGACGAGGACTGCCGCGCCGTGCCCCTGCTGCGCGCCGGGCGGCCCGAGACCGAGTCGCTGACCGCGGCGCTCGCCGCCCTCCACGTACGGGGCGTGCCCGTCGACTGGAGCACGGCCGTCCCCGCCCACACGCTCCCGCCCGACCTGCCCACCTACCCCTTCCAGCACCGCCGCTACTGGCCCGCACCGGCCCGCGCCGTCCGCACCCCCGCCCCGGCCGGACCGCCCCCCGGCGGCACGGCCGACGCCTGGACCTACCGCGTCACCTGGCGCGCCCTGCCCGACCCGGCCCCCGTCCGGCTCTCCGGCACCTGGCTGCTCGTCGTCGCCGAGGCCGCGGCCGACGCCCCGCTCACCGGGGCGTGCCGGGCCGCGCTCACCGCGCACGGCGCCGACGTGAGCGTCCTCGCCGTCCCCGAGGACACCGACCGGGCCGCGCTGGCCGCCCGCCTGCCGGCCGACCCGGCCGGCGTGCTGTCGCTGCTCGCCCCCGCCGCCGGACCCGAGGCCACCCTCCGCCTCGTCCAGGCCCTCGGCGACGCGGGCACCGACGCACCCCTGTGGTGCGTCACGACCGGCGCCGTCGCCGTCGACGACGACGGCCCCGAGCAGCCGGGACAGGCCCCGGTGTGGGGACTGGGCCGGGTCGCCGCACTCGAACACCCGCGGCGCTGGGGCGGACTCGTCGACCTGCCCGACCTGCCCGCCCTGCCCGACGGCACCGCGCTGCGCCGCCTGTGCGCCCTCCTGGCCGGGGCCGTCCGCGCCCCCGGCGGCGGGCGCGCCGAGGACCAGGTGGCCGTCCGCGCCGACGCCGCTTACGGCCGTCGCCTGGTCCGGGAACCGGCGCCCGCCGCCGACCGGCCCACCGCCGGAGACGGCCCGCGGCCGTGGACGGCGCGCGGCACCGTCCTCGTCACCGGCGGCCTCGGCGGCCTCGGCGCCCAGGTGGCCCGCCGCCTCGCCCGGAGTGGCGCCGAGCACCTCGTCCTGACCGGCCGGAGGGGCGCCGAAGCGCCCGGCGCGGACTCCCTCGTGCGCGACCTCACCGCCGAGGGCACCCGTGTCACCGTCGCCGCCTGCGACGTCGCCGACCGGTCGGCGCTCGCGGACCTCCTGACCGGGCTCGCCGCCGACGGCGACACCGTACGGGCCGTCTTCCACGCGGCCGGGGTCACCTCCGCCACCCGGATCGCCGACTGCACCCCCGCCCGGCTCGCCGAGGAGACCGCGGCCAAGGTGCGCGGCACCGCCCACCTCGACGCCCTCCTCGGCGACGACCTGGACGCCTTCGTGCTCTTCTCGTCGGTCTCCGCCGTCTGGGGCAGCGCGGGACAGGCCACGTACGCGGCGGCCAACGCCTTCCTCGACGCCACCGCCGCCCGGCGGCGGGCGCGGGGCCACGCCGCGACCTGCGTGGCCTGGGGGCCGTGGGCCGGACCGGGCATGGCCCAGGGCGACACCGGCACCGGACTGCGCCGCCTCGGCCTGGTCCCCATGGCACCCGAGGCGGCCCTGGACGCGCTGTGGCGGGCCCTGGAGCGGGACGACAGCGGCCTCACCGTCGCCAACATGGACTGGGCGCGGTTCGCCCCCGCCTTCCGGACCGGGCGGGACAGCGCCCTGTTCGACGAGATCCCCGAGGCGGCGCCGGAGCCGGTCGAGGCGGCCGCGGCGCACGGGGAACCCGCCGCCGACCGCTGGCGGCGGCGGCTCGCCTCCCGGCCCGGCCCCGAGCGCCGACGCCTGCTCACCGACCTCGTGCGCACCGAGGCCGCCGCCGTGCTGGGCCACGACACGATGACCGCCGTCACCGCCGGACGCCCCTTCCACGACCTCGGCTTCGACTCGCTCACCGCCGTCGAACTGCGCAACCGCCTCGCCGCCGCCACCGGCCTCACCCTGCCCGCCGCCACCGTCTTCGACCACCCCACGGCCACCGCCCTCGGCGAGCACCTCCTCACCGCGCTGACCGCCGCCGCGCCCGCACCGGCCCCGGACGCCGCCGTCCCGGCCCGCGCCGACGAGCCGCTGGCCGTCATCGGGATGGCCTGCCGCTTCCCGGGAGGTGTCCGCAGCCCCGAGGACCTGTGGGACCTCGTCGCGGGCGAGCGGGACACCGTCGGACCGATGCCCGACGACCGCGGCTGGCCGCTCGACGCCCTCTACGACCCCGACCCCGCGCACGAGGGCACCTTCTCCACGACCGGCGGCGGATTCCTCGACGGGGCGGGCGACTTCGACGCCGAGTTCTTCGGGATCTCGCCGCGCGAGGCCCTGGCCATGGACCCGCAGCAGCGGCTCCTGCTGGAGACCTCCTGGGAGGCCCTGGAACGCGCGGGCCTCGACCCCACGTCGCTGCGCGGCAGCCAGGGCGGCGTCTACCTCGGCGTCGCGGGCCAGGGCTACGGCACCGGACCCCGGCACCCGGCGGACGACGTCGAGGGCCACCTGCTGAGCGGCACGGTCACCAGCGTCGCCTCCGGGCGCGTGGCGTACACCCTCGGCACCGAGGGCCCCGCCGTCACCGTCGAGACCGCCTGCTCCTCCTCGCTGGTCGCCCTCCACCTGGCCGGGCAGGCGCTGCGCACCGGGGAGTGCTCCTTCGCGCTCGTCGGCGGCGCCGCCGTCATGGCCACCCCGGACGCCTTCGTCGAGTTCAGCCGCCAGCGCGGCCTCTCGCCCGACGGCCGCTGCCGGTCCTTCGCGGACGACGCCGACGGCACCGGCTGGGGCGAGGGCGTCGGCGTCCTCGTCGTCGAACGGCTCTCGGACGCCCGCCGCGCCGGTCACCCCGTCCTCGCCGTCATCCGGGGGTCGGCCGTCAATCAGGACGGTGCCAGCAACGGCCTCACCGCGCCCAGCGGGCCCGCCCAGCAGCGCGTGCTGCGGCGGGCGCTCGCCGCCGCGGGACTGACCGGCGGCGACGTCGACCTCGTCGAGGCGCACGGCACCGGCACCGTCCTCGGCGACCCGATCGAGGCCCAGGCGCTCCTCGCCGTCTACGGCCAGGACCGGCCCGCCCGACGGCCGCTGTGGCTCGGCTCATTGAAGTCGAACATCGGACACACCCAGGCCGCCGCGGGCGTCGCCGGGGTCATCAAGACGGTCATGGCCCTGCGGCACGGCCTGATGCCACGCACCCTCCACGTCGACACCCCCACCACCAAGGTCGACTGGTCGGCGGGCGCGGTACGCCTGCTGACCGAGGCCCGCCCCTGGGACGACACCGGCCGCCCGCGCCGCGCCGCCGTCTCCGCGTTCGGCATGAGCGGCACCAACGCGCACGCCGTCCTGGAACAGGCCCCCGACGACAGCCCCGTCGCCGAGGACAGCCCCGTCGCCGAGGACGCGCCCACGGCCGGTGACGCCCCCGGCGACACGCCGCCGACCGGCGCCACCGTGGTGCTGCCGCTGTCCGCCGCCTCCCCGGCCGCCCTGCGCGCCCAGGCCCGCCGCCTGCGCGCCCACGTCGAGGCCGCGCCGGACACACCCCTGGCGGACCTGGCCCACGCGCTCGCCCGCACCCGGACCGCGTTCCCCCACCGCGCCGCCGTGACCGGCGCCACCCCTGACGAACTGCTCGGCGCGCTCACGGCGCTCGGGGACGGCGCGCCCGCGCCGGGCGCCGTCCTCGGCCGCGCGGGCGAGGCCCGCACGGTGTTCGTGTTTCCGGGGCAGGGGGCGCAGTGGGTGGGGATGGGGTGTGTGTTGTTGGAGTGTTCTCCGGTGTTTGCGGGGCGGTTGGGGGAGTGTGCGCGGGTGTTGGAGCCGTTGGTGGGGTGGTCGGTGGTGGAGGTGTTGCGGTCGGGGGTGGGGTTGGAGCGGGTGGATGTGGTGCAGCCGGTGTTGTTCGCGGTGATGGTGTCGTTGGCGGAGGTGTGGCGGTCGTGGGGGGTGGTGCCGGATGCGGTGGTGGGGCATTCGCAGGGGGAGATAGCGGCGGCGTGTGTGGCGGGTGCGTTGTCGTTGGAGGACGCGGCGCGGGTCGTCGCCCTCCGCAGCAAGGCACTCCTGTCCGTCGCGGGCCAAGGCGGCATGGTCTCCCTGGCCGCCTCCGAGGAACGCGCGAGGGAACTGCTCCTGCCCTACGACGGCCGGATCGCGGTGGCCGGGGTCAACGGTCCGCAGGCCGTGGTCGTCGCGGGCGAGCCCGCACCGCTCGACGCGCTCCTCGCCGACTGCGCCCGCGACTCCGTACGCGCCCGGCGGCTCCCCGTGGACTACGCCGCCCACTCCGCCCAGGTCGCCGCCGTCGGCGACACCCTGCGCACCGTCCTCGCCGGCATCCGGCCGCGGACCTCGGACATACCGCTGTACTCCACCGTCACCGGCACGGTCGTCGACGGCACCGCCCTCGACGCCGGCCACTGGTACCGCAACCTCCGCGAACCGGTCGCGTTCGCCCAGGCCACCGAGAGCCTGCTCGCCGCCGGACACGACCTGTTCGTCGAGGTCAGCCCGCACCCCGTGCTGACCGCCGCCGTCACCGCCACCGCCGAGCGGGCGGGCGCGACCGCCGCCGCCGTCGGCACGGTACGCCGCGACGACGACGGAACCGACCGCCTCCTCGCCTCGCTCGCCGAGGCCTGGACGCACGGCGCTCCCGTGGACTGGGCCGCCGTCCTGCCCCCGCCGACCGGCGCGCACGTCCCGCTGCCGACCTACGCCTTCCAGCACCGCCGCTACTGGCTGCCCGCGCCGGGCCGCTCCGGCGGCGCCGTCCCGGCGGCGGCCACCGCCCCGCGACCCGAGACCGGACCGCCCGGCACCGACCCGGCGGCCGAACTCACCGCCCGGCTCGCCCCGCTGGACGGGACCGACCGCCGCCGGACCCTGCTCGACCTGGTCCTCGCGCACGCCGCCGCCCTGCTCGGACACACCGGCACCGCCGACGTCGACCCCGAACGCCCCTTCGTCGCGGCGGGGTTCGACTCGATGCTCGCCGTCACCTTCCGCAACCGCCTCGCCGAGGCGACCGGCGTCGACCTGCCGCCCACCACGGTCTTCGACCACCCCACGCCCGCCGGGCTCGCCGCCCACCTCGACGCACGGCTGACCGCACCGCCCGCACCCCGGCGGCCCGTCCTCACCCGGCTCGACCAGCTCGCCGACGCCCTGGCCCACGCCGACCCGGCCACGGCCGACGCCGACGAGATCGGCGTCCGCCTGCGTGACCTGCTGCACACCTGGACCAGCCGTCGGCCACGCCCCGACAGTGCCGACGCGGCGGACGGCACCGGGACCGACACGGCCACCGCCACCGCCGACGAACTCTTCGAACTGCTCGACAACAACTACGGCGCCTGAGGGAGAACGGACACCCATGCCGGACAACGACAAGCTCCTCGACTACCTCAGGCGTGCCACCGCCGACCTCGGCGACGTCCGACGGCGGCTGCGCGAGGCGGAGGACGCCCGCCACGAGCCCGTCGCCGTCGTCGCCATGAGCTGCCGCTACCCCGGCGGCACCGACACCCCCGAGCGGCTGTGGGACCTCGTCGACAGCGGCACCGACGCCGTCACCGAATGGCCCTCCGGCCGCGGCTGGGACACCGACGCCCTCTACCACCCCGACCCCGACCACCCCGGCACCTCCACCACCCGGCACGGCGGATTCCTGCACGACGCCGCCGACTTCGACCCCGGCTTCTTCGGGATCTCGCCGCGCGAGGCCCTCGCCATGGACCCCCAGCAGCGCCTCGTCCTGGAGACGTCCTGGGAGGCCGTCGAACGCGCCTCCATCGACCCGGCCGCGCTGCGCGCCACCCGGACCGGCGTCTTCGTCGGCGCCATGCGCAACGACTACGGCAGCGCCGCCCGCGACCTCCCCGGTGTCCAGGGACTCCTGGACACCGGCACGGCCGCCAGCGTGGTCTCCGGCCGCGTCGCCTACACCCTCGGCCTCGAAGGCCCCGCGATCACGGTCGACACCGCCTGCTCGTCCTCCCTGGTCGCGCTGCACCTCGCGGTCCGTTCGCTGCGCTCAGGAGAGTGCTCCCTCGCCCTCGCGGGCGGCGTCGCGGTGATGGCGACACCGGACGCGTTCGTCGCCTTCAGCCGCCAGCGGGCGCTCTCCGCGGACGGGCGGTGCAAGGCGTTCGCGGCGGGCGCGGACGGCACCGGCTGGTCCGAGGGCGCCGGGATGCTGCTCCTGGAACGCCTCGCCGACGCCCGCCGCAACGGCCACCGGGTGCTCGCCGTGATCCGGGGCTCGGCCGTCAACCAGGACGGCGCCAGCAACGGCCTCACCGCGCCCAACGGGCCCGCCCAGGAACGCGTCATCGCCGACGCGCTCGCCGACGCCCGGCTGGCCCCCGGCGACATCGACGCCGTCGAGGCCCACGGCACCGGCACCCGCCTCGGCGACCCCATCGAGGCCCAGGCACTGCTCGCCGCCTACGGCCGGGGACGGGACGCCGGACAGCCCCTGTGGATCGGCTCGCTGAAGTCGAACATCGGCCACACCTCCGGCGCGGCCGGGGTCGGCGGCGTCATCAAGATGGTCATGGCCCTGCGCCACGGGCGGCTGCCCAGCACCCTGCACGTCGACGAGCCGACGCCCTTCGTCGACTGGTCGCGGGGCACCGTCCGCGTCCTCACCGAGGCACGCCCCTGGCGGCGGGCCGACCGGCCGCGCCGGGCCGGAGTGTCCGCCTTCGGCGTGAGCGGCACCAACGCCCACCTCGTCCTCGAAGAGCACGAAGAGCACGGAGAGCCCGCCGCGCGCGACGGGAACGCCGCGCACGGCGCGCCCCAGGACTGCGCGCGGGACGGGGACGGGACGTACGCCGCGGCGACCGCGGGGCCGTTGCCGTGGGTCGTCTCCGCCCGCGACGAGGACGCGCTGCGCGCCCAGGCCGCACGCCTCCTCGCCCACATCGAGGCCCCGCCCGTCGAGCCCCCGTCCGCCGAGGCTCCGTCCGCCGAAGCCGCGGAGGAGAGGGCGGTTCAGGAACCGCCGGTCACGGACGGTGCGATCGGGCGGGCCCTCGCGACGACCCGTACCGCCTTCGAGCACCGCGCCGCCGTCGTGGCGGCCGACCGGGCCGGGTTCGCCGAGGGGCTGACCGCGCTCGCCGCGGGCGCCCCGTCGCCGCGCGTCGTGCGGGGGACCGCGGGGGCCGTCGGCAGGACCGTGTTCGTCTTCCCCGGACAGGGCTCGCAGTGGCCGGGCATGGCCGTCGGACTCCTCGACGCGGAGCCGGTGTTCGCGGACCGGATGGCGGCCTGCGAACGGGCCCTCGCACCGCACGTCGACTGGTCCCTGGAGGACGTGCTGCGCGGCGCGGACGGCGCGCCGTCCCTGGAACGCGTCGACGTGGTGCAGCCGGCGCTGTTCGCGGTGATGGTGTCGCTGGCCGACCTGTGGCGGTCGTACGGCGTCGTGCCGGACGCGGTGGTCGGCCACTCCCAGGGGGAGATCGCCGCCGCGTGCGTCGCGGGCGCCCTCTCCCTGGACGACGCGGCCGAGGTCGTCGCGCTGCGCAGCCGGGTGCTGGCGGACCTCGCCGGGCGCGGCGGCATGGCGTCCGTGCCGCTGCCCGCGGCCGACCTCGGCGCCCACCTGGAACCGTGGGCCGGGCGGCTGTCCGTCGCGGCGGTCAACGGGCCCTCGGCCACCGTGCTGTCGGGGGACCCGGAGGCGATCGAGGGCGTCGTCGCCGCGCTCACCGCGCGGGACGTGCGGGCCAGGGTCGTCCCCGTCGACTACGCCTCGCACTCCGCGCACGTCGAGGCCGTCGAGGAGCGGCTGGGGACCCTGCTCGCGGGCATCGTCCCGCGCGCGGCCGAGGTGCCGTTCCACTCCACCGTCGAGGCCGCCGAGCTGCCCGACACGACGGTCCTCGACGCCGGGTACTGGTACCGCAACCTGCGGCGGACCGTGCGGTTCGAGGAGACCGTCCGCGGCCTCCTCAACCAGGGCCACGGCTTCTTCGTCGAGATCAGCGCCCACCCCGTGCTGACGGTGGCCCTGGAGCAGACCGCCGAGGCCGCGCGCCCCGAGCGGCCCGTCGCCGTCCTCGGCACCCTCCGCCGCGACGAGGGCGGCCCCGAACGCTTCCGGCTCGCCCTCGGCGAGGCCCACACCCGCGGTCTGTCCCCCGACTGGTCGCGCGTCTTCGCCGGACACGACACGGTGGCCGACCTGCCGACGTACGCCTTCCGGCGCCGCCCGTACTGGCTGACGGCGCCCCCGGCCCCGGCCGTGACGGGCGCCCCCGCCGACCCCGCGGAGGACCGCTTCTGGGAGGCCGTCCGCACCGGCGACCTGCACGGGCTGACCGCGACCCTGGGGGTCGGCGCCGAGGAACCGCTCAGCGCGGTGCTGCCCGCGCTCGCCGGATGGCGGGAACGGCGTACCGAACTCGCCACCGTCGAGTCCTGGCGCTACCGGCCCACCTGGCAGCCCCTCCCCGACCCCCCGGCCACCCGCCTGACCGGCACCTGGCTCGTCCTGACCCCGGCCGAGACGCCCGAGTCCGGCGGGCCGTCCGCACCTGGCGGGTCACCCGAGCCCGCCGGGGAGCCCGGACCCGCCGCGCCGCCCGCCGTGGACGCCTGGTCCCTGGCCTGGGTGCGCGCCCTGGAGGAGGCGGGGGCCACCGTGGTCACCGTCGTCGCCGACCCGTCCGACGCGGCGCGCGGACCGCTCGCCGCCCGGCTCGCCGACGCCCTGGCCGGGGCCGTACCCGCCGGTGTGCTGTCCCTGCTCGCCGCCGACGAACGCCCGCACCCGCGGCGGCCGTCGGTGCCGGTCGGCGCCGCCCTCAACCTCACCCTGGTCCAGGCCCTCGGGGACCTCGATGTCGCCGCGCCGCTGTGGTGGGCCACGCGCGGTGCCGTCGCCGTCGGCCCGGCCGACCCGCCCGTGCGCCCCGCCCCCCACCTGAGCTGGGGTCTCGGCCGCTGCGCCGCCCTGGAGCACCCGCGCCGCTGGGGCGGCCTCGTCGACCTGCCGCCGCTGCCCGACCCGCGGGCCGCGGCCCGGCTGTGCGCGGTGCTCGCCGCACCCGGCGCCGAGGACCAGCTCGCCGTCCGCGGCGCGGGCCTGCACGGCCGCCGCCTGGTGCGCGCCCCGCTCGGCGACGCCGCGCCGCGCCGCACCTGGACCCCGCGCGGCACCACCCTGATCACCGGCGGCACCGGCGGACTCGGCGCCCATCTCGCCCGCCGGCTCGCCCGCGCGGGCGCGGAGCACCTCGTCCTCGTCGGCCGACGCGGCCCCGACGCGCCCGGCGCCGCCGAACTCGCCCGCGAACTCACGGAGCTGGGCGCCCGTGCCACGGTCGCGGCCTGCGACATCACCGACCGCGACGCTCTCGCGGCGCTCGTCGCCGACCTGACGGCGGACGGCAGCGAGATCCGCACCGTCCTGCACGCCGCCGCCGGGGGCTCCCTCGTGGCGCTCGACGCGACCGACCTGGACGAGTTCGCCGACACCCTGGACGCCAAGGCGCTGGGCGCGACCCACCTGGACGCCCTCTTCGACCGGGACACCCTGGACGCGTTCGTCCTGTTCTCCTCCATCTCCGGGGTGTGGGGCAGCGCGATCCACGGCGCCTACGCCGCCGCCAACGCCCACCTCGACGCGCTCGCCGAGAACCGCAGGGCCCGCGGGCTCACCGCCACCTCCGTCGCCTGGGGCATCTGGAGCCCCGAGGACGGCGCGGGCATGGCGGCGGCCCTCGCCGAGGACCAACTCCGCGCCCAGGGCGTGGTGTTCATGCCGCCCGCCATCTGTGTCACCGCCCTCGGGCAGATCCTCGACCACGACGAGACGTTCACCGTCGTCGCCGACATCGACTGGGCCCGGTTCGCGACGGTCTTCACCACGGGCAGGCCCAGCCCGTTCATCGGCGGCGTACCCGAGGCCCGCGCCGTCCTGGCCGCGGCCGACGCACCGGCCCCCGCCGACGGGGCACCGGCCGACGGCAGCCTCCGGGCCCGGCTGCGCGACCTGCCCGCCGCCGAGGGCGACCGCGTCCTGGCGGACCTCGTCCGCACCGAGGCCGCGGCCGTGCTCGGCCACGGAGCCCAGGAGTCCGTGCCGCCCGAACGCGCCTTCCGTGACCTCGGGTTCGACTCGCTGACCGCGGTGGAGATGCGCAACCGGCTCAACGCCGCCACCGGCCTGCGCCTGCCCGTCACCGTCGTCTTCGACCACTCCTCGCCGCGCGCCCTCGCCCGCCACCTGCGCACCGAACTCCTGGGCGGCGGCCCGCCCCCGTCGGACACCGCCACCCCCGGCGCCCCGCCGCGCCGGGCCGCCGCGACCGACGACGACCCGGTGGTCGTCGTCGCCATGAGCTGCCGCTACCCGGGCGGTGTCACCACCCCCGAGGAGCTGTGGCGGCTCGTCGCCGAGGGCCGTGACGTCGTCGCCGGACTCCCCGCCGACCGCGGCTGGGACCTGGACGCGCTCCACGACACCGACCCCGACCGGCCCGGCACCAGCTACGCGGCGTCCGGTGGTTTCGTGTACGACGCGGGCCGGTTCGACGCGGCCTTCTTCGGCATCTCGCCGCGCGAGGCCCTGGCCATGGACCCGCAGCAGCGGCTCATGCTGGAGACCTCCTGGGAGGCCCTGGAGCGGGCCGGCATCGACCCGCGCACCCTGCGCGGCAGCCGCACCGGAGTCTTCGCGGGCGCCGCCTACCAGGGCTACGGCGGCAGCATGGACCAGGTGCCCGAGGAACTCGAAGGCCTCTTCGTCGCGGGCATCTCCACCAGCGTCCTCTCCGGCCGGGTCGCCTACACCCTCGGCCTGGAGGGCCCCGCGGTGACCGTGGACACCGCCTGCTCGTCCTCGCTGGTCGCCGTCCACATGGCGGCCCGCGCGCTGCGCGACGGCGACTGCTCCCTCGCGCTCGCGGGCGGTGCCACCGTGATCGGCTCCCCGCTCACCTTCACCGGGTTCAGCCGTCAGCGCGGGCTCGCGCCCGACGGCCGCTGCAAGTCCTTCGCCGCGTCCGCCGACGGCTTCGGCATGGCCGAGGGCGTCGGCCTGCTGCTCCTGGAACGGCTCAGCGACGCCCGCCGAGGCGGCCACCCCGTCCTCGCCGTGATCCGCGGCTCCGCCGTCAACCAGGACGGTGCCAGCAACGGCCTCACCGCGCCCAGCGGCCTCGCCCAGCGGCGGGTGATCGGCGAGGCCCTCGCCGACGCCGGTCTCACCGGCGCCGACGTCGACGCCGTGGAGGCGCACGGCACCGGTACCACCCTCGGCGACCCCATCGAGGCGCAGGCGCTCCTCGCCACGTACGGGCAGGACCGGCCCGCCGAACGCCCCCTCCACCTCGGCTCGTTGAAGTCCAACATCGGGCACAGCCAGGCCGCCGCCGGTGTCGCGGGCATGATGAAGATGATCCTCGCCCTGCGCCACGAGACGCTCCCGGCGACCCTGCACGTCGACGCCCCGTCCCCGAACGTCGACTGGACCGCCGGAGCGGTCCGGCTGCTCACCGAACCCGCGCCCTGGCCCGCGGACGGCCGCCCCCGGCGGGCCGGGGTCTCCTCCTTCGGCCTCAGCGGCACCAACGCCCACGTCATCCTCGAACAGCCGCCCGCCGACGAGGAGACCACCGCGGCCGGGGCCCCGACCGCGTCCGAGCCCGGCATCGGGGCCGCGGACCCGGCCGTGCCGTGGGTGCTCTCCGCGCGCACCCCCGAAGCGCTCCGCGAGCAGGCCGCGCGGCTGCGCGCCCACGTCGCCGACCGGCCCGGCCTGCGGCCCGCCGACATCGGCTACTCCCTGGCCGTCACACGCACCGCCTTCGAACACCGGGCCGCCGTCGTCGGCGGTGACCGCGACACCCTCCTCGCCGCGCTCGACACCCTCGTCGACGGCCGCACCGGCCCCGGCGTCGTGCGCGGCACCGCCGCCCAGGACGACCGCACGGTGTTCGTGTTTCCGGGGCAGGGGGCGCAGTGGGTGGGGATGGGGTGTGTGTTGTTGGAGTGTTCTCCGGTGTTTGCGGGGCGGTTGGGGGAGTGTGCGCGGGTGTTGGAGCCGTTGGTGGGGTGGTCGGTGGTGGAGGTGTTGCGGTCGGGGGTGGGGTTGGAGCGGGTGGATGTGGTGCAGCCGGTGTTGTTTGCGGTGATGGTGTCGTTGGCGGAGGTGTGGCGGTCGTGGGGGGTGGTGCCGGATGCGGTGGTGGGGCATTCGCAGGGGGAGATAGCGGCGGCGTGTGTGGCGGGTGCGTTGTCGTTGGAGGACGCGGCGCGGGTCGTCGCCCTCCGCAGCAAGGCACTCGTGGCGCTGACCGGCCGGGGCGGCATGCTGTACGTGCCGCTGCCCCCGGAGGACGTCGAGGCGCGGCTCGCCCCGTGGACGGGCCGTCTGGACATCGCCGCCGTCAACGGCCCGACGACGGTGACCGTCTCCGGCGACCCGGCCGCCCTGGACGAACTGCACGGCGTGCTCGCCGACGACGGGGTGCTGTGCTGGCCCCTGCCCGGCGTCGACTTCGCCGGACACTCGGCCCAGGTCGAGGAGATCCACGACGACCTCCACACCCTCCTCGCCGGTATCACCCCGCGCCCGTCCCGCGTCCCCTTCTACTCCACCGTCACCGGCACGGTCGTCGACGGCACCGCCCTCGACGCCGCGTACTGGTACCGCAACCTGCGCCGGCCCGTCCTCTTCCGCCGCGCCGTGGACGCCCTCCTCGCCGACGGCTACCGCCTGTTCGTCGAGAACAGCGCCCACCCCGCCCTCACCGTCTGGCTCCAGGAGGCCCTGGAGAGCACCGGCGGGACCGGCGGCGTCGTGGGCACCCTGCACCGCGGCGAGGGCGACCGCACCCGGTTCCTCACCTCGCTCGCCGCACTGCACGCCCTAGGCCGCCCGGTGGACTGGGACGCGGTCTTCGACGGCACCGGCGCCCGGCGCCGCGCGCTCCCCACGTACGCCTTCCAGCGCCGCCACTACTGGATGGAGCCCGTGCCCCGGCCCACCGCCGGGAGCGGCACGGGCCCCGCCGACCAGGGCTTCTGGGAGGCTGTGGCGGGCCGGGACGCGGACGCCGTCGCCGACACCCTGCGCATCGAGGACGACGCCGTGCGCGCCGCCATGGGCACCGTGGTGCCCGCGCTCTCCGACTGGCTGCGCGACCACCGGCACCGGTCCACGCTGGACTCCTGGCGCCACCGCGTCGTCTTCACCCCCCTGACGGGGCACGCGGCGGCCGACCCGCGGCCCGGACCCGGCACCCTCACCGGCACCTGGTGGCTGGCGGTGTCCGCGACGGCCGCCGAGGACCCCGCCGTCGCCGCCTGCGTCCGGGCCCTGCGCGACCACGGCGCGCACACCGTCCTGGTCCCGCTCGGCGCCGACGACACCGACGCGGACGCGCGCGGCCCGCTCGCCGACCGGCTGCGCGCGTTCGCCGGGGAGACCCCGGCCGACGGCGTCCTCTCCCTCCTCGCCCTCGACGCGTCCCCGTACACCGACGGCACCGCCCTGCCCACCGGCCTCGCCCTCACCACCGCCCTGCTCCGGGCGCTCGGCGACGCCGACGTGCGGGCGCCGCTGTGGTGCGCGACCCGCGGCGCCGTCACCGTGGGCCGCTCCGACCGGCTCGACGCGCCCCTCCAGGCGGCGCACTGGGGCCTCGGCGGGGTCGCCGCCGTCGAGCACCCCGAGCGCTGGGGCGGCCTCGTCGACCTGCCCGCACGCCTCGACGAACGGGCGCGGGGCAGACTCGCCTCCGTCCTCGCCGACCCGCGGGGCGAGGACCAGCTCGCGCTGCGCGCCTCCGGGCTCTTCGGCAGGCGCCTCGCCCACGCCCGGCCCCACCGCGCCCCCACCGGCACGCCCGTGCCCGCCCCCTCGGCACCCGACCGCCCCGCCCCGCCCGGCGGTGACGGCTGGAGCCCCGACGGCACCGTCCTCGTCACCGGCGCCACCGGCGCCCTCGGGGTCCGGGTCGCCCGCAGGCTCGCCCGCGGCGGGCGCGCGCACCTCCTGCTCGTCGGCCGCGGCGGTCCCGACGCCCCCGGCGCCGCGCCGCTCGCCGCCGAACTCACCTCCCTGGGCTGCGCGTTCACCCTCGCCGCGTGCGACGTCGCCGACCCCGACGACCTCGCGCGGCTCCTCGACGGCATCCCCGCCGCACGGCCCCTGCGCGCCGTGTTCCACGCCGCGGGCGTCCTCGACGACGGCGTCCTCGACACCCTCACCCCCGAACGGGCCGCCGCGGTGCTGCGCCCCAAGACGGACGCCGCGCTCCACCTCGACGCGCTGACCCGCGACGCCGACCTCACGGCCTTCGTGCTGTTCTCCTCGCTGGCCGGCACCCTGGGCGGCACCGGACAGGGCAGCTACGCCGCCGCCAACGCCTTCCTCGACGCGCTCGCCGAGACCCGCCGCGACCGCGGCCTGCCCGCCACCTCGGTGGCCTGGGGCCTGTGGGGCGGCGACAGCCTCGCCGCGGGCGCCACCGGAGAACGCCTCGTCCGCGACGGCCTGCCCGCCATGGACCCCGAAACGGCCCTCGACGCCCTGTGGCAGGCCCTGGACGACGACGAGACCCGGCTGATCGTCGCCGACTTCGCCTGGGACCGCTTCGTCCGCGCCTACACCGCCCTGCGGCCCAGCGCCCTCCTCGGCGACCTCCCCGAGGCGCGGCGCGCCCTCGACGGGGCCGCCGCCGCGCCCGGCGGGGGAGCGGACGGCCTCACGGCCCGGCTCGCCGGACTCACCGAGGCCGAACGCACCGCCGAACTCGCCGCCGTGGTCCGCGCGCGGGCCGCCGGGGTCCTCGGCCACGACGACCCCGCCGCGATCGAACCGGAGCGGGCCTTCAAGGACCTCGGCTTCGACTCGCTGACCGCCGTGGAACTGCGCAACAGCCTCGCCGAGGCCACCGGGCTGCGCCTGCCCGTCACCCTCGTCTTCGACCACCCGACCACCACCGCGCTCGTCGACCACCTGCACGCCGAACTGTTCGGCGCGGCGGAGCCCGCCGCGCCGACCGCCCGGCCCGCGCCGCGACCGCACGCCGACCCGGCCGACGACCCCGTCGCGATCGTCGCGATGAGCTGCCGCTTCCCCGGCGGCGTCACCACCCCCGAGGAGTTCTGGGGGCTCCTCGCCGACGGCACCGACGCCGTCTCCGGCTTCCCCACCGACCGCGGCTGGGACCTCGCGGGCCTCTACGACCCGGACCCGGCCAGGACCGGGCACACCTACGTCCGCGAGGGCGGCTTCCTCCACGACGCCGACCACTTCGACCCCGCCTTCTTCGGCATGTCGCCCCGTGAGGCCCTCGCCGTCGACCCCCAGCAGCGGCTCCTGCTGGAGACCGCCTGGGAGGCGTTCGAGCGGGCGGGCATCGACCCGCGCGGCCTCAAGGGCGGCGACGGCGGCGTCTGGGTCGGCTCCAGCTACCGCGACTACGGGTCCCGCGTCACCGAGCCGTCCGAGGAGTTCGAGGGCTACCTCGGCATCGGCAGCGCCGGCAGCGTCGCGTCCGGCCGCATCGCCTACACCTTCGGCCTGGAGGGCCCGGCGGTGACCGTGGACACGGCCTGCTCGTCCTCCCTGGTCGCCGTCCACCTGGCGGCGCAGGCCCTGCGCGGCGGCGAGTGCTCCCTCGCGCTGGCGGGCGGGGTCACGGTGATGGCGACGCCGGGCGCTTTCGTCGAGTTCAGCCGCCAGCGCGGCCTCGCCGCCGACGGCCGCTGCAAGCCTTTCGCCGCCGCCGCCGACGGCACCGCGTGGGCCGAGGGCGTCGGCATGGTCCTGCTGGAACGCCTGTCCGACGCCCGCCGCAACGGCCACCCCGTGCTGGCGCTGGTCCGCGGCTCCGCCGTCAACCAGGACGGCGCCAGCAACGGCCTCACCGCGCCGAACGGACCCTCCCAGCAGCGCGTCATCCGCCAGGCCCTGGCCTCGGCCGGCCTCGCCCCCGGCGACGTCGACGCCGTGGAGGCCCACGGCACCGGCACCCGGCTCGGCGACCCCATCGAGGCGCAGGCCCTGCTCGCCACGTACGGGCAGCGGCGCCCCGCCGAACAGCCCCTGCTCGTGGGGTCCCTGAAGTCCAACATCGGGCACAGCCAGGCCGCCGCGGGCATCGCGGGCGTCATCAAGACCGTCCTCGCCATGCGGCACGGCACCCTCCCCGCCACCCTCCACGTCGACGCGCCGACCCCGCACGTCGACTGGACCGCGGGCCGGGTCCACGTCGTCACCGAGAACACCGCCTGGCCCGACACCGGCCGCCCGCGCCGCGCCGCCGTGTCGTCCTTCGGCGTCAGCGGCACCAACGCCCACACCATCCTGGAACACGTCCCCGAACCCGCCGCGCCCGACGCCGCCCCGCCGCCCGGCGGCCTGCCCTGGCTGCTGTCCGCCCGCGACGGCCACGCCCTGCGCGCCCAGGCCCGGCGGCTCCTCGGCCACGTCACCGACGGGCCCGCCGCCGACGCCGACCCCGGCACCGTCGCGAAGGCCCTGGCCACCGGCCGTACCGTCTTCGCGCACCGGGCCGTCCTCACCGGCGCCGACCCCGCCGCGACACGGGCCGCCCTCGGCGCGCTCGCCGACGGCACCGCCTCGCCCGACCTGATCACCGGCACCGCCGGACGGGACGGCAGGACCGCCTTCCTCTTCCCGGGCCAGGGCAGCCAGCGCCTCGGCATGGGCGCCGCGCTCCTCGCCCGGCACCCCGTGTTCGCCGACGCCTTCGACGCGGTCTGCGCGGAACTCGACCCCCTCCTGGACCGGCCGCTGCGCGACGTCATGCACGCCGGGCCCGGCAGCGAGGACGCCGCCCTGCTCCACACCACGGCCTACACGCAGCCCGCCCTGTTCGCGCTCGGCGTCGCCCTGTACCGGCTCGCCGAGTCGTACGGGGCACGGGCCGACCTCGTCACCGGGCACAGCGTGGGCCAGCTCGCCGCCGCGCACGTCGCCGGAGTGCTCTCGCTGCCCGACGCCGCCGCCCTGGTCGCCGCCCGAGGCCGCCTGATGCAGGCCATGCCCGCGGGCGGCGCGATGGTGGCGCTCACCGTGCCCGAGGCGGACCTCCTGCCCGAACTCCGCGGCAGGGAGGGCGAGATCGCGATCGCCGCCGTCAACGGCCCCGCCGCCACCGTCCTGTCCGGCGACGCCGCCGCCGTCGAGGAGATCGCCGCCCGCCTGCGCCGCACCGGCGCCCGGACCCGGCGGCTCACCGTCAGCCACGCCTTCCACTCCCCGCACATGGACGGCATACTGGCCGACTTCCGCGCCGTCGCCGAACAGGTCACCTTCCACGCGCCGCGCATCCCCGTCGTCTCCGACCTGACCGGCGCCCTCGCCGACGCCGCCGACCTGCGCGACCCCGGCCACTGGGTGCGGCACGTCCGGTCCCCCGTCCGCTTCCTCGACGCCGTCCGCACCCTCCGGGCCGAGGGCGCCACCGCCCTGGTCGACCTCGGGCCCGACGGCGCCCTCGCCGCGCTCGCCCAGGACTGCCTGACCGACGACGCCGCCGACGCCGTGGTCGCCGTGCCGCTCCTGCGCAAGGACACCCCGGAGCCCGCCGCGTTCACCACCGCCCTGGCCCGCCTGCACGTCCACGGCGTCCCCGTCGACTGGCGGCCCCTGTTCGCCGACGTCCCGGACCGCCCCGTCACCCTGCCCACGTACGCCTTCCAGCGCTCCCGCCACTGGCTGCCGCCCACCCGGAGCGCGGGCGACCTGCCCGCGGCGGGACTGCTGCCATCCACGCACCCGCTGCTCGGCGCGGCCTCCCCGCTCGCCGACGCCGACGGCCTCCTGCTCACCGGCCGCATCGCCCTCGACACCCACCCCTGGCTCGCCGACCACGCCGTCCACGGCGGCGCCCTCCTGCCCGCCACCGCCTTCCTCGAACTCGCCTGCCACGCGGGCGCCCTGACCGGCTGCGCGGAGGTCGACGAACTCACCCTGGAGGCACCCCTGACCCTGCCCGAGCGGGGCGCCGTCACCCTCCAGCTCACCGTCCAGGCCCCCGACGCCACCGGCGGCCGCGCCTTCGCCGTCCACGCCCGGCCCGAGCCCGCCGCCGCCGACGACCCCTGGACCCGGCACGCGAGCGGCCGCCTCCAGGACGGCGCCCCGGCCCCGGCCGAGGACCTGACGGCCTGGCCGCCGCCCGGCGCCGAACCCCTCGACGTGGCAGACCTGTACGACCGCCTCGCCGACGGCGGCTTCGCCTACGGGCCCGCCTTCCAGGGACTGAACGCCGCCTGGCGGCTCGGCGACGACGTCTACGCCGAGGCCCGCCTGCCCGAGCGGCAGCAGCCGGACGCCGCACGCTACGGACTGCACCCGGCGCTCCTCGACAGCGCGCTGCACGCGCTGGCCCTCGGCGTGCTCGACGGCAGCGACCAGGGCTGGCTGCCGTTCTCCTGGAGCGGCGTCCGCCTCACCGCGACGGGCGCGGCGGCCCTGAGGCTGCGCCTGACGCCGACCGGTCGCGACGCCGTCACCGTGACGGTCGCCGACGCGACCGGCGCCCCCGTCGCCTCCGCCCGTTCCCTGGTCCTGCGGCCGGTGACGGCCGAGCGGCTCCGGGAATCCCGCACGGGCACCCTCCCGGACCTGTTCCGGCTGGAATGGCCCACCGCCGCCCTCGCGCCGGACCGGCCCGCCGCCCTCGCCGTGCTCGGCGGCGGCCTCCCCGGCCTCGCCCCCGCCCACGACGACCTCGCCGCCCTGGGCGCCGCGGTCGACGCCGGCGCCCCCCTGCCCGGCCTCGTGGTGACCGCCCTGCCCGGCACGGCGGGCGGCGGCACCGCCCAGGACGTCCACGACCTGACCGGCCGCGTCCTGGACCTGGTCAGGACCTGGCTGGCGGACCCGCGGTTCGGGACCGCGACACTGGCCCTCGTCACACGCGGCGGGGTGCCCGTCGACCCCGGCGACGACGTGCCCGACCCCGCGCACGCCGCCGTCTGGGGCCTGGTCCGCTCCGCGCAGACCGAACACCCCGACCGGTTCGTCCTCGTCGACACCGACGACACCCCGTCCTCCCGGACGGCGCTGGCCGCCGCCCTCACCACCGGCGAACCCCAGCTCGCCCTGCGCGCCGGACGCCTCCACACCGCCCGCCTGGCCCGTGTCCCCGCCTCCCTGCCCGCGCGGGAGACACCCTGGGACCCCGACGGCACCGTCCTCGTCACCGGCGGCACCGGCTCCCTCGGCGCCCACGTCGCCCGCCACCTCGCGACCGCGCACGGCGTACGGCACCTGCTCCTCACCAGCCGTCAGGGGCCCGCCGCGGACGGCGCGGCGGCCCTCCTCGCCGACCTGGCCGCCGCCGGGGCCGACGCCGAGATCGTCGCCTGCGACGCCGCCGACCGGGAAGCCCTCAAGAAGGTCCTGGACGCCCTGGAACGTCCCCTGCGCGGCGTCGTCCACACCGCGGGCGTCATCGACGACGGCGTCGTCGCCGACATGACGCCCCAGCAGCTCCACCGCGTGCTGCGCCCCAAGGTCGACGCCGCCCTCCACCTGCACGAGCTGACCGCGGACCGGGACCTGACCGCGTTCGTCGTGTTCTCCTCCGTCGCCGGAGTCTTCGGCGGCATGGGCCAGGCCAACTACGCCGCCGCCAACGCCTTCCTGGACGCCCTCGCCCACCGGCGGCGGGCCGACGGCCTGCCCGCCACCTCCCTGGCCTGGGGCCTGTGGGCCACCGGCGCCGGGATGACCGGGCACCTGGGCGCGGCCGACCTCGCCCGCATCGCCCGCGGCGGCATCGTCGCGTTCCCGCCCGCCGACGGACTCGCCCTCTTCGACACGGCCACCCGTCTGGACGCGCCCGCCCTGCTGCCGCTGCGCCTCGACACCGCGGCGCTCGCCCGGCAGGCCACCGCGGGCGGAGTCCCCGCCTTCCTGCGCGGACTCGTCCGCACCCCGCTCCGCCGCGCCGCCGCGAGCGACGGCCCCGGCGCCGCCGACACCCTGCGGCGGCGCCTGACGACGCTGCCCCCGCCGCAGCGCGAACGCGTCCTCGCCGACACCGTCCGCACCCACGCCGCGCTCGTCCTCGGCTTCCCCGACCCGCAGGCCGTCGGCCCCGACGTGCCCCTCCTCGACCTCGGCTTCGACTCGCTGACCGCGGTGGAACTGCGCAACCGGCTGCGCGCCGCCACCGGCCTCCCCCTGCCCGCCACCCTCCTCTTCGACCACCCCACGGCCGCCGCCGTCGCCCGCCACCTCGCCGCGGAGATCACCCCCGACGAGGCCGGGGACACGGCGACGGCGAACGGCACGACCGCAGGACCCGGCGGCGCCCTCCTCGCCGAACTCGACCGCCTGGAGAGCGCCGTACGCGACACGCCGCACGACGACGCCGCGCGCACCGCCCTCACCGCCCGCCTCCAGGGCCTGCTGCGCACGCTGCGCCCCGGCACCGGGGCGGCCGGGGAGGCCGTCGAGGACCGCATGGGCTCCACCGACGACGAACTCTTCGACTTCATCGACACCGAACTCGGCAGGCCGTGACCGCGCACCGCCCGCACGCCCCCCGACCGCCCCGCGTACCGAAGGTGAGCGATCCACGGTGAATGACGACAAGCTGCGCGACTACCTCAAGCGGGTCGCCGCCGACCTGCACCGGACCAGGCAGCGCCTCGACGAGGCCGAGGCCAGGGACCGGGAACCGATCGCCGTCGTCGCGATGGCCTGCCGCTACCCCGGCGGGGTCCGCACCCCCGAGGACCTGTGGCGGCTCGTCGCCACCGGCACCGACGCGATCACGCCCTTCCCCGCCGACCGGGGCTGGGACCTGCCCGCCCTGCACGACCCGGACGGGGAGCGGCCGGACACCACCTACAGCGCCGAGGGCGGATTCCTCGACGACGTCGCGGGCTTCGACCCCGGCTTCTTCGGGATCTCGCCGCGCGAGGCCCTCGCCATGGACCCGCAGCAGCGGCTCCTCCTGGAGACCGCCTGGGAGACCTTCGAACGCGCCGGGATCGACCCGCACACCCTGCGCGGGAGCCGCACCGGGGTCTTCGCCGGGCTGATGTACCAGGACTACGCCGTCCGGCTCTCCCAGGTGCCCGACGACGTCCGGGGCTACCTCGGCAACGGCAGCTCCGACAGCGTCGCCTCCGGCCGGATCGCCTACACCTTCGGACTCGAAGGCCCCGCCGTGTCCGTCGACACCGCCTGCTCGTCGTCGCTGGTCGCCCTCCACCTGGCCTGCCAGGCGCTGCGCCAGGACGACTGCACCCTCGCGCTGGCGGGCGGCGCCATGGTGATGTCCACGCCGGTGCCGTTCGTGGAGATGAGCCGGCAGAACGGCCTCGCCGCCGACGGCCGCTGCAAGTCCTTCTCGGCCGCCGCCGACGGCACCGGCTGGGGCGAGGGCGTCGGCCTGCTCCTCCTGGAGCGCCTGTCGGACGCCCGCCGCAACGGCCACCCGGTGCTGGCGCTGGTCCGGGGCTCCGCCGTCAACCAGGACGGCGCCAGCAGCCGCCTCACCGCGCCCAACGGGCCCGCCCAGCAGCGCGTCATCCGGCAGGCCCTCGCCCACGCCCGGCTCACCGCCGCCGACGTCGACGTCGTCGAGGCGCACGGCACCGGCACCCCCCTCGGCGACCCCATCGAGGCGCAGGCCCTCCTCGCCACCTACGGCCGCGAGCACACCCCCGAACGGCCTCTCCTGGTCGGCTCGCTGAAGTCCAACATCGGCCACACCCAGGCCGCCGCCGGGGTCGGCGGAGTCATCAAGATGGTCCTCGCGCTGCGCCACGGGACCGTGCCGCCCTCCCTGCACGGCACCGACCCCACCCCGCAGGTCGACTGGTCCAGCGGTGTCCTCAGACTCGTCACGCGCAACACCGCCTGGCCCGACACCGGCCGACCGCGCCGCGCCGCCGTGTCGTCCTTCGGCGTCAGCGGCACCAACGGCCACGTGGTCCTCGAACAGGCCGCACCCGCCGACGCGAACGGCGACACGCCCGCCGACACGCTCGCCGACGCGAACGGCGACGCGGGGGAGCCCGGCGGCCCGCAGGCGCCCGCCGGGCGGCCCGCCGGACCGGTGCCCTGCGTCCTCTCCGCGCGCGGCGCCGACGCCCTGCGGGCCCAGGCCGCCGCCCTGCGCGCCCACCTGGAGGACCACCCGCGGCTGCGGCTGCCCGACATCGCCCACACCCTGGCCACCGGCCGGGCCGCGCACGAACACCGGGCCGCCTTCCTCGCCGACGACCGGGAGGCACTCCTCGACGGGCTCGACGCGCTCGCCCGCGACGCCGACCCGCTCGCCGCGGACGACGCGCCCCCGCCGGGCCTCGTGCGCGGCACCGCCCGCCCCGGCGAGGCCGTCGCCTTCGTCTTCCCCGGGCAGGGCTCCCAGTGGCCCGGCATGGCCCGCGAACTCCTCGACACCTCCCCGGTGTTCGCCGCGCGCCTCGCCCAGTGCGCCGACGCCCTCGCCCCGTACACCGACGTCCCGCTCCTCGACGTGGTCCGCGGGGTCCCCGGCGCTCCGGGGCTCGACCGCGTGGACGTCGTCCAGCCCGCCCTGTTCGCGGTGATGGTCTCCCTCGCCGAGGTGTGGCGCGCCCACGGCGTCGAACCCGCCGCCGTCGCCGGACACAGCCAGGGCGAGATGGCCGCCGCCTGCGTCGCCGGGGCCCTCACCCTCGACGACGCCGCCAAGGTCGTCGCCCTGCGCGCGCGGGCGCTGCGCGCCCTCGCCGGGCACGGCGGCATGGCCTCGGTGGCGCTCCCCGCCGACCGGGTCCGGGAACGCGTCGCGCCCTGGGGCGGACGGATCGCGCTCGCCGCGGTCAACGGCCCCGAGTCGGCCGTCGTCTCCGGCGACCCCGAAGCCCTCGCCGAACTCCTCACGGCCCTGGAGACCGAGGGCGTACGGGCCCGCGCCGTCCCCGTCGACTACGCCTCGCACGGCCCGCACGTCGAGCGCGTCCGCGCCGAACTCACCGACGCCCTCGCCGGCATCACGCCCCGCCCGTCCTCCGTGCCGTTCTACTCGACCGTCACCGGCGGCCTCCTGGACACCCAGCGCCTCGACGCCGCCTACTGGTACGACAACCTCCGGCACACCGTGGAGTTCGAACAGGCCACGCGCGCCCTCCTCGCCGACGGCCACCGCGCCCTGATCGAGGTCAGCCCGCACCCCGTGCTGACCGCGGCCCTCCAGGACACCGCCGCCGCCTCCGGCACCGACGCCCTCGCCCTCGGCACGCTCCGCCGCGACGACGGCGGACCGCGCCGCCTCCTCACCGCCCTCACCACGCTGCACGTGCGCGGCGTCCGCGTCGACTGGGACGCCGTCCTCGCCCCGCACCGGCCCCGCCGCGCCGACCTGCCCACGTACGCCTTCCAGCGCGAACGCCTCTGGCTGGAAGGGAGCGGCACCCCCGAGGGGGACGCCGCCTCGCTCGGCCTCGACCCGTCCGGGCATCCGCTCCTCGGCGCCGTCGTCGCCCTCGCCGACGGCGGGGGCCTGCTGTTCACCGGCCGGATCTCCACCCGCACCCACCCCTGGCTCGCCGACCACACCGTGCGCGGCGAGGCCCTGCTGCCCGGCACGGCCTTCCTCGAACTCGCCGTCCTCGCGGGCGACCGCACCGGCTGCTCCCGCGTCGACGACCTCACGCTCGAAGCGCCGCTGCCCCTGCCGCCGGACGGCGGCGTCGTCCTGCGGCTGTCCGTCGGCGCGCCCGCCGACGACGGCACCCGCACCCTCGCCCTGCACGCGCGGCCCGACGAACCGGGCGCGGACGAGGAGTGGACCCGTCACGCCACCGGCCTGCTCGCCCCGGCGGCGGAACCCGCACCGGCCGCGGACGGCCGGGAGACCTGGCCGCCGCCCGGTGCCGAACCCGTGGACCTCGACGGCGTGTACGCGCGCTGGGCCGAGGGCGGCTTCGGCTACGGGCCCGCGTTCCAGGGCCTCACGGCGGCCTGGCGGCTCGGCGACGACCTGTACGCCGAGGCGGCGCTGCCCGCCGGACTCCACCAGGACGCCCAGCGGTTCGCGCTCCACCCGGCGCTGCTCGACGCCGCCCTGCACGCCACCGGGCTCACCGACGGGGCCGCATCCGCAGACGCCGGTGCCGCCGGGGGCGGCCGGATGCCGTTCGTCTGGTCCGGGGCGGTCCTGCACGCCTCGGGCGCCACCGCGCTGCGCGTCCGGCTGACCCGCACCGCGCCCGACACCCTCGCCGTCGAGGCCGCCGACGCCACCGGACGCCCCGTCGCCTCCGTGGCGTCCCTGACCCTGCGCCCCGCCGCACCGGACGGCGCCGCGGCCCGCACCCCGTACGACTCCCTGTTCCAGGTGGAGTGGGTCCCCCTCGCCTGCCCGCCCTCCTCCGGGACCGCCGACTGGACGCTCCTCGGCCCCGACGCCCTCGGCCTGCTCGACCTCACCGCCCTGTCCGACATCACCGGCCCGCACGCGGTCACGGTCCACGCGGACACCGCCGCCCTGACCGCCGCCCTCGACGCGGGCACCTCACCCCCCGCGCGCGCCCTGGCACCGCAGTCACCCGGCCCGACCGGCGACGCGGGCCGCGCGGACGACCCGGCGGAGGTGCGTGCCGCCGTCCACCGCGCGCTGGACACCCTCCGGGCCTGGCTCGCCGACGAGCGCCTCACCGCGACACCCCTGGTCCTGGTCACCCGCGGCGCCGTCGGCGACGCCCCCGCCGACCCGGCCCGCGCCGCCGTGTGGGGCCTGGTGCGCTCCGCCCAGTCCGAGCACCCCGGCCGCTTCGTCCTGCTCGACCTCGCCGCCGGGACCCCGGCGGCGACGGTCGCCCGCGCCCTCTCCAGCGGCGAGCCGCAGCTCGCCGTACGCGGCGACACCGTCCTTGTCCCCCGCCTCGCCAAGGCAGCCGCCACCGACCCGGCACCGGTCGCCCTCGACCCCGACGGCACCGTCCTCGTCACCGGGGGCACCGGACTCCTCGGCTCCCGCGTCGCCCACCACCTCGTGACCCGGCACGGCGTGCGCCGCCTCCTGCTCACCGGCCGCCGCGGACCGGACGCGCCGGGCGCCGCCAGGACCGCCGCGGACCTCACCGCGCTCGGCGCGCACGTCACCGTCGCCGCCTGCGACGCCGCCGACCGGGACGCCCTCGCCGCCCTCCTCGACGGCATCCCCGCCGCCCACCCCCTGACCGCCGTCGTGCACGCCGCGGGCACCCTCGACGACGGGGTCCTCACCTCCCTCACACCCGACCGCGCCGACACCGTGCTGCGCCCGAAGACCGACGCCGCCCTGCACCTGCACGCACTGACCCGGCACCGCACCCTCGCGGCCTTCGTCCTCTTCTCCTCGGCCGCGGGCACCTTCGGCGGCCCCGGACAGGCCACCTACGCCGCCGCCAACGCCCACCTCGACGCCCTCGCCCACCACCGCCACGCCCTCGGCCTGCCCGCCCAGTCTCTCGCCTGGCCCCTGTGGGAGGAGCGCTCCGCCCTGACCGGGCACCTCGACGACGCCGACCTGCGCCGCCTGGCCCGCTCCGGCCTGCCGGCCCTCACCACCGAGGAGGGCCTGGCCCTCCTCGACGCGGCCCTCACCACCGGCCTGCCGGCGCTCGTCCCGCTCCGCCTCGACGCGCGCGCCGTGCGGGCCCGCGCCGCCGAGGGGCGACCGGTGCCACCGCTCCTGCGCTCTCTCGTCCGCGTCCCCGTCACCCGGGCCAGGGCCGCCGCGGCGGGCCCCGGCGACGCCCGCGCCGACCTGCCCGAACGGCTCGCCGCGCTCCCCGAGGCCGAACGCCTGCGCACGCTCGTGCAGTTGGTGTGCGCCCAGGCCGCCGCCGTCCTCGGCCACACCTCCGGCGCCGCCGTCGCACCGGAACGCGCCTTCCGGGACCTCGGCTTCGACTCCCTCGCTTCCGTGGAACTGCGCAACCGCCTCAACACCGCCACCGGTCTGCGGCTCTCCGCGACCCTCGTCTTCGACCACCCCTCGCCGCAGGCGCTCGCCGCCCGTCTGCGGGACGCGCTCGGCGGCGCGGACCCCGCGCCCACGGCCCCCGCCACCCGCCCGCCGGGCACGACCGCCGCCGACGAGCCGATCGCCGTCGTCGGGATGGGCTGCCGCTTCCCCGGAGCGGTACGCACCCCCGACGACCTGTGGCGGCTCGTGGCCACGGGCGGCGACGGCATCTCCGCCTTCCCCACCGACCGCGGCTGGGACCTCGACGCCCTCTACGACCCCGACCCGGACCACCCCGGCACCTCCTCCGTCCGCGAGGGCGGATTCCTCACCGGAGCCGCCGACTTCGACGCCGACTTCTTCGGCATCTCGCCGCGCGAGGCCGTCGCCATGGACCCGCAGCAGCGCCTCCTGCTCACCCTCACCTGGGAGGCGTGCGAACGTGCCGGCATCGACCCGGCCGCGCTCCGGGGCACCCCGGCGGGCGTCTTCGTCGGCCTGATGCAGCAGGACTACGCGGTCCGGCTCCTGCCGCACATCCCCGAGGACGTGGAGGGCTTCCTCGGCACCGGCAACTCCGGCAGCGTCGTCTCCGGCCGCGTCGCCTACACCTTCGGCCTCGAAGGCCCGGCCCTCACCATCGACACGGCGTGCTCCTCGTCGCTCGTGGCCCTGCACACCGCGGTGCAGTCGCTGCGCCGCGGCGAGTGCGCGCTCGCCGTCGCGGGCGGCGTCACCGTCATGTCCAGTCCCGAACTCTTCGTCGAGTTCAGCCGCCAGGGCGGCCTGGCCGCCGACGGCCGCTGCAAGTCGTTCGCCGCGGGGGCGGACGGCACCGCCTTCGGCGAGGGCGCCGGGGTCCTGCTCCTGGAGCGCCTGTCGGACGCCCGCCGCAACGGCCGTCCGGTGCTGGCGGTCGTGCGGGGCAGCGCCGTCAACCAGGACGGCGCGAGCAACGGCCTGACGGCGCCGAACGGCCCCAGCCAGCAGCGGGTGATCCGCGCGGCCCTCGCCGACGCGGGCCTGTCGGCCGCGGACGTCGACGCCGTGGAGGCGCACGGCACCGGCACCACCCTCGGCGACCCCATCGAGGCCCAGGCGCTGCTCGCCACCTACGGCCGGGAGCGCCCGGCGGGACGGCCGCTGTGGCTGGGCTCGCTGAAGTCCAACATCGGCCACACCTCCGCGGCGGCCGGTGTCGCCGGAGTGATCAAGACGGTCCTCGCCCTGCGCCACCGCCACCTCCCGCGCACCCTCCACGTCAACGCGCCGACCCCTCAGGTCGACTGGACGGCGGGCGACGTGCGCCTGCTCACCGAGGCCCGCCCCTGGGACACGGACGGCGGACCGCGCCGGGCCGGGGTCTCCGCGTTCGGCGTGAGCGGCACGAACGCCCACGTGATCCTGGAGGAGGCACCGCCGGCACCCCCCGTGCCGCGCCCCGACGCGGCCGGGCCGCTGCCGTGGGTGCTGTCGGCGAAGTCGCCGCGGGCGCTGCGCGACCAGGCGGCACGCCTGCTGGCGGCGGAC
This sequence comes from Streptomyces sp. NPDC091281, assembly GCF_044757425.1. Taxonomy (NCBI): domain Bacteria; kingdom Bacillati; phylum Actinomycetota; class Actinomycetes; order Kitasatosporales; family Streptomycetaceae; genus Streptomyces; species Streptomyces sp. NPDC091281. The sequence goes on from NZ_JBIVUY010000009.1 coordinate 335,114, forward strand.
GGCGCGGACCTGCGCGCCGACGACGTCGGGCTGTCGCTGGCCGTGACCCGCTCCCGCTTCGACCACCGGGCCGTACTGGTGGGCGACCACGGGCAACTGCTGTCCGGCCTGCGGGCGCTCGCGGCGGGGGAGCCGTCCCCCCACGTCGAACGGGGCCGGGCGCCGGTGCCCGGCAGGACGGTGTTCGTCTTCCCCGGCCAGGGCGCGCAGTGGGCGGGCATGGCGGCCGAACTGCTCGACGGGGCACCGGAGTTCGCCGCGTCCATGCGGGAGTGCGCGGTCGCGCTCGCCCCGTACACCGACTGGTCGCTGCCGGACGTGGTCCGCTCGGGCGAGGGCCTGGACCGGGTCGACGTCGTCCAGCCGGTCCTGTTCGCGGTGATGGTGTCGCTGGCCCGGCTGTGGCGGACCTTCGGTGTCGTGCCCGACGCGGTGGTGGGGCACTCGCAGGGGGAGATCGCGGCCGCGGTGGCCGCGGGGGCGCTCACCCTAGCGGACGGCGCGAAGGTGGTGGCGCTGCGCAGCCGGGCGATCGTACGGCTGGCCGGGCAGGGCGGCATGGTGTCGCTGGCCCTGCCGCCCGACCGGGCCGCCGCACTGCTCGCGGCCCGCGGCGGACACCTGTCGGTGGCGGCGGTCAACGGCCCCTCCACGGTGGTGGTGTCCGGGGACACCGACGCCCTCGACGACCTGCTCGCCGCCTGCGCGGCGGACGGTGTGCGGGCCCGGCGCATCGACGTGGACTACGCCTCCCACTCCGCCCAGGTGGAGGCCGTCGAGGAGGAACTGGCGCGGTCCCTGACCGGCCTGACGCCCGTCCGCGGCGACGTGCCGCTGTTCTCCACGGTGACGGGGGAGTGGCTGGACACCTCGACGATGGACGCCGCGTACTGGTACGCCAACCTGCGCCGCACCGTCGGTTTCGCCCCGGCCGTGCGCGCCCTGGCCGCCCAGGGCTTCGGCGCCTGGATCGAGGTCAGCGCGCACCCGGTGCTGACCTTCGCGGTCGAGGAGACCCTGGAGGCGGCGGACACGGGCGGCCTGGTCCTCGGCACCCTCCGCCGCGGCGAGGGCGGCCCGCGGCGGATGTTCCACGCCCTCGGCCGGGCCCACGCCCACGGCGTCCCGGTCGACTGGTCGCCCGCCTTCGACGGCACCGCGGCCACCCGCACCGAACTGCCCACCTACCCCTTCGAGGAGCGGCGCCTGTGGCTGGACGCCCCGACCGGCGGGCGCGACCTCGCCTCGGCGGGCCTCGCCGCGACCGGGCATCCGCTCCTGGGCGCCGCCGTCGAGGTCGCGGGCACGGGCGAACTCCTGTGCGCGGGCCGCCTCTCCCGGCGCGGCCAGCCCTGGCTCGCCGAGCACGCCGTCCGGGGAACCGTCCTGCTGCCCGGCACCGCGTTCCTCGAACTCGCCCTGCGCGCCGCCGAGGAGGCGGGCTGCGCCACCGTGGAGGAACTGACCCTCTCCGCGCCGCTCCCGCTGCCCGACGAGGGCGCCGTCCGCGTCCAGGTGCGGCTCGGCCCGCCCGACGCGGACGGCCGGCGGACCCTCGGCCTGTTCTCCCGCCCCGAGGACGCCCCCGACCCGTCCGGCGACGACACCGAGGACGGGCGCGCACCGGAGCCGGGCGACGCCTCCCCGTGGACCGTCCACGCCACCGGCAGCGTCGCGCCCGCACCCCGTCCCGCCGCGCCCGCCCTCGTCACCTGGCCGCCGCCCGGCGCCGAGCCCGTCGGCGTCGAAGACCTCTACGAGCGGTTCGAGGCCGCCGGTCACTCGTACGGCCCCACGTTCCGGGGCATCCGCGCCGCGTGGTCGCGCGACGGCGAGATCTGCGCCGAACTCGCCCTGGACGAGCGGCAGCACGCCGACGCCCCCGGATACCGCCTGCACCCGGCGCTCCTGGACGCCGCCCTCCAGACCGCGGCCCTCCTCCCCGGCCGCGACGACACCGCGCGCCTGCCGTTCAGCTGGACCGACGTCACCGCGCACACCGCGGGCGGCACCGCCGTCCGCGTCCGCCTCACCGCCGCGACACCGGAGGCCGTCGCCCTGACCGTGTACGACCTCGCGGGGCGGGAGATCCTGTCGGCCGGTTCGCTCGCCCTGCGCCCCGCGACGGACGACGGGCCGCACCGCCCCCGGCCCGGACGGGACGGACTGCACCGGGTGGACTGGGTGCCCGCACCGCCCGGAGACGAGCACGCGGCGCCGCCGGACTTGGCCGAACTGGCGGTCCTGCGCGCGGCACCGGACCGCCCCGTGCCCGCCCTCGTCGTCGCCGACTGCCCGGCACCGGACACCCCGCACGACGGCACGGACGAGGCCGAGGCGTTCCGCGCCGCGACCACCGCGGCCCTCGCCCTGGCCCAGGAGTGGCTCTCCGACGCGCGCTACGACGCCTCGGTGCTCGCCGTCGTCACGCGGGGCGCGGTGACCACCGGCCCCGGCGACCGCGCGGCCGACTGGACCCGGTCCGGCGTCTGGGGGCTGCTGCGCACGGCGCAGACCGAACACCCCGGCCGGTTCCTCCTCGTCGACACCGACGGCAGCCCGGAGTCCCGGGCCGCCCTGCCCGCCGCGCTCGCCACCGGCGAACCCCACACCGCGGTGCGCGCGGGCGAGGTGTTCGTGCCGCGCCTGACCGCCGGGCCCGGCCGGGACACCCTGGCCCCGCCCGCCGACGCCCCGGACGGCTGGCGCGTCGACCTGGCCGGACCCGGCACCGCCGGAGGCCTCACGACCGTGCCCGCACCGGACGCCCGCGCCTCCCTCGGCCCCCGGCAGGTGCGGATCGCGGTGCGGGCCGCGGGCCTCAACTTCCACGACGTCGTCGCCTCCCTCGGCCTCGACCCCGACCAGCCGACCATCGGCAGCGAGGGCGCCGGTGTCGTCCTGGAGACCGGCGCCGACGTCACCGACCTCGCCCCCGGCGACCGGGTGACCGGCGTCTTCGGCGGCGCCTTCGGCCCGACCGCCGTCGCCGACCGGCGCACCCTCGCCCGCATCCCGGCCGGATGGACCTTCGCGCAGGCCGCGTCGGTGCCCATCGCCTTCCTCACCGCGTCCTACGGCCTGTTCGACCTCGGCGGGCTGCGGCGCGGCCGGTCGGTGCTGGTGCACGCGGCGGCCGGCGGCGTCGGCATGGCCGCCGTCCAGCTCGCCCGGCACGCCGGAGCCGAGGTCTACGGCACGGCCGCCCCCGCCAAACAGGGCGTCCTGCGGGCCGCCGGACTCGCCGACGACCACATCGCCTCCACCCGCACCCCCGACTTCGCCGCCCGCTTCCTCGACACCAGCGAAGGGCGGGGCGTCGACGTCGTCCTCGACTGCCTGGCCCGTGAGTTCGTCGACGCGTCCCTGACCCTGCTGCCGCGCGGCGGCCGGTTCGTGGAGATGGGCAAGACCGACGTGCGCGACGCCGCCGACGTCGCACGCGACCACCCCGGCGTCCACTACCGGGCCTTCGACCTGATGGAGGCCGGAGCCGACCGGATCGGCGCCCTGCTGACCGAGGTGCTCTCCCTGTTCGAGCGAGGCGTCCTGACCCCGCTGCCCCTCACCTGCTGGGACCTGCGGCAGGCCCCGCGGGCCTTCCGCCACCTGAGCCGGTCCCGGCACATCGGCAAGAACGTCCTCACCCTGCCCGCCCCCCTCGACCCCGAGGGCACCGTCCTCGTCACCGGCGGCACCGGCACCCTCGGCGGGCTCGTCGCCCGCCACCTGGCCACCACGCACGGCGTACGCCGCCTCTTGCTGACCGGCCGCTCCGGGAAGGACGCCCCCGGCGCGGACCGGCTCGTGCGCGACCTCGCCGAGGCGGGCGCCGAGGCGACCGTCGCCGCCTGCGACGTCACCGACCGCGCCGCCCTCGCCCGGCTCCTCGCGGACGTGCCCCGCGCCCACCCGCTCACCGCCGTCGTGCACGCCGCCGGAGTCCTCGACGACGCCACCGTCACCGCCCTCACCCCCGACCGGCTCGCCACCGTCCTGCGGCCCAAGGCGGACGCCGCCCTCGCCCTGCACGAACTGACCCGCGACGACGACCTGGCCGCGTTCGTGCTGTTCTCCAGCGGCGCCGCGCTGCTGGGCACCGCCGGACAGGCCAACTACGCCGCCGCCAACGCCGCCCTCGACGCCCTGGCCGCCCGCCGCCGGGCCGACGGCCTGCCCGCCGTCTCCATCGCCTGGGGCATGTGGGAGGAACGCAGCCCGCTGACCGCGCACCTCACCGACGCCGACCTGCGCAGGACCGCCCGCCACGGCATCGGCGCCCTGCCCACCGAGGCCGCCCTCGCCCTGTTCGACGCGGCCCTGACCGCCGCCCAGCCGCACGTCCTGGCCGCCGCCGTCGACCCGGCCGCGCTCCGCGCGTCCACCGCCACCGGCGCCCCGCTGCCGCCCCTGCTGCGCGCCCTGGTGCGCGGCACGGCCCGCGACACCCCGTCCGCGGCGTCCCCCGCGGCACCGTCGGGCCCCTCGTTCGCCGCGCAACTGGCCGAACTGCCGCCCGCCGAGGCCCACCGGGCCCTGCTCGACCTGGTCCGCGGCCACGCGGCGGCCGTCCTCGGCCACACATCCACCGAACTGATCGCGGCGGCCCGGCCGTTCAAGGAACTCGGCTTCGACTCCCTCACCGGCGTCGAACTCCGCAACCGGCTGACGGCCACCACCGCGACCCGCCTGGCGGCCGCCCTCGTCTTCGACCACCCCACCCCCGAGGCGCTCGCCCGCCACCTCGCCGCCCGCCTCCTCGCCCCGTCCGCGCCCCCCGCGCCGCCGGGCGCCCCCGAACTCGACCGGCTCGACGCCCTCGCCGCCGACCTGGCCCGCACCGGCCCCGACGGCGAACGGCACCGCGCGGACCTCGCCCGGCGGCTGCGGCGCGCCCTCGCCCGCCTCGAACCCGCGCCGGAGCACACCGCCGTCGATGCCCCGGACCGGGCCGACGCGGTCGAGTCCGCCACGAACGAAGAGATCTTCGACCTGATCGACAAGGAGCTGGGCATCTCGTGAGTCCCGTCCCGACCGCGCCGTCCCGACCCACCCGTGGAGGGACCCGGTGAGCGAAGAGAACGAGCGCAAGCTCCGCGACTACCTCAACCGCGTCACCATCGACCTGCGCGACACCCGCCGACGCCTGCGCGACACCGAGAGCCGGACCCGCGAGCCGATCGCCGTCCTGTCGATGAGCTGCCGCTTCCCCGGCGGCGTCCGCACCCCCGAGGACCTGTGGGACCTCGTCGCCGAGGGCCGCGACGCCGTCACCGCCGTCCCCGACGACCGCGGCTGGGACACCGACCGGCTCACCGACGGCGGCGTGCCCTGCCGGGGCGCCTTCCTCGACGGCGCCGCCGACTTCGACGCCGAGTTCTTCGCCGTGTCCCCGCACGAGGCCACCGCGATGGACCCGCAGCAGCGGCTGCTCCTCCAGACCGCCTGGGAGGCCGTGGAACGCGCGGGCATCGACCCGGCCTCGCTGCGCGCCACCCGCACCGGCGTGTTCGCCGCCGCGATCGACCAGGGCTACGCCCAGCTCGGCACCGGCGCCCCCGACACCGTCCAGGGCTTCCTGATGACCGGGAACTCGATGAGCGTTATGTCGGGCCGCGTCGCCTACGCCCTCGGCCTGGAGGGGCCCGCCGTCACCGTCGACACCGCCTGCTCGGCGTCGCTCGTCGCCCTGCACCAGGCGGCGCGGGCGCTGCGCGCCGACGAGTGCTCGCTCGCCCTGGCGGGCGGCGTGACGGTCATGGCCCGCCCGTCGGTGTTCACCGAGTTCAGCCGCCAGGGCGCCATGGCCGCCGACGGCCGCTGCAAGCCGTTCTCGGCCACCGCCGACGGCACCGGCTGGGGCGAGGGCGTCGGCGTGGTCCTCCTGGAACGCCTCTCCGACGCCCGCCGCAACGGCCACCCCGTCCTCGCGGTGCTCCGCGGCTCCGCCGTCAACCAGGACGGCGCCAGCAACGGCCTGACCGCTCCCAACGGGCCCAGCCAGCAGCGCGTCATCCAGGACGCGCTCGCCGACGCGGGCCTCACCGCGGCCGAGGTCGACGCCGTCGAGGCGCACGGCACCGGCACCCGCCTCGGCGACCCCATCGAGGCCGACGCCCTCCTCGCCACGTACGGCCGGGACCGGCACGACGGCGAGCCCCTGTGGCTCGGCTCGCTGAAGTCCAACATCGGCCACACCCAGGCCGCCGCCGGCATCGCGGGCGTCATCAAGACCGTCCTCGCGCTGCGCCACGGGCTGCTGCCCCGCTCCCTGCACATCACCGAACCCACCCCGCACGTCGACTGGAGCGAGGGCGGCGTCCGCCTCCTGACCGCCGACCGGAAGTGGCCCGCGACGGACCGGCCGCGCCGCGCGGGCGTCTCCTCCTTCGGCATGAGCGGCACCAACGCCCACGTCATCCTCGAACAGGCCCCGCCGCACGAGCCGCCGCCGCCCGCCGCGCCCGCCCCGGACGCCGTCCCGTTCCTGCTCTCCGGGCGCACCGCGAACGCCCTGCGCGACCAGGCCGTACGCCTCAGGGCGCGCCTCGCCGCCGACCCGCGGGCACGCCCCGTCGACGTCGGCCACTCCCTGGCCACCACCCGCACCGCCTTCGCGCACCGCGCCGCCGTCACCGCCGCCGACCGCGCCGGGCTCCTCGCCGCGCTCGACGCCCTCGCCCGCGACCCCGAGAACACGGCGGCCGCCGTCACCGGCCTCGCCGACCCGGCCCCCGGCCGGATCGTCATGGTCTTCCCCGGCCAGGGCGCCCAGTGGCCCGGTATGGGCCGCGAACTCCTCGACGCCGCACCGGAGTTCGCCCGCTCCATGGCCGCCTGCGAGGACGCGCTGGCCCCGTATGTCGACTGGTCGCTGCGCGACGTCGTGCGCGGCGGGCCCGGCACGGCCGGGCTCCTCGACCGGGTCGACGTGGTGCAGCCCGCGCTGTGGGCGACGATGGTGTCCCTGGCCGCCCTGTGGCGGTCCTGGGGCGTCGAGCCCGACGCGGTCGTGGGCCACTCGCAGGGGGAGATCGCCGCCGCGGTGGTCGCCGGGGCGCTGTCCCTGCGGGACGGGGCGCGGACCGTCGCCCTGCGCAGCCGCGCCCTCACGGCCCTCGCGGGCGCCGGGGGCATGGTCTCCCTCTCGGTGTCCCGCGACCGGGCCGAGCGGCTGATCGCCCCCTGGAGCGGGCGGATCTCGGTCGCCGCCGTCAACGGCCCCGCCGCCGTCGTGGTGTCCGGCGACGCGGCGGCCCTCACCGCACTCACCGCACGGTGCGAGGCCGACGGCGTACGGGCCCGTAGGGTCCCCGTCGACTACGCCTCGCACTCCGCGCACGTCGAGGGCATCGAGGACGAGATCCGCACCGCCCTCGCCGGCCTCACCCCGGCCGCCCCGGCCGTCCCGCTCCTGTCCACCGTCACGGGGGAGTGGCTGGGCACCACCCCCATGGACGCCGGGTACTGGTACCGCAACCTGCGCCGCGCCGTCCGCTTCGACACCGCCGTCCGCGCCCTCGCCGCACAGGGCCACGGCGTCTTCCTCGAAGTCTCCCCGCACCCCGTCCTCACCGGCCCCGTCCAGGACACCGCCGCCACCGCGGGCGTCCCCGCCCCCGTCGTCACCGGCACCCTGCGCCGCGACGACGGCGGCCTGCGCCGCGCCCTCACCTCCGCCGCCGCACTGTGGACGCGGGGCGTACCGGTCGACTGGCGGGCGGTGTACGCGGGCTGGGACGCGCGCCGGGTCGACCTGCCGACGTACCCGTTCCAGCAGCGCCGCCACTGGCTGACGCCCGTCGTACCGCCGCCCGCCGAGGGCGACACCGACTTCTGGGACCTGGTGGAGCGCGGGGACGTCACGGAGGCGGCCGGCGCCCTCGCCGTCGACGCCGCGCCCCTGCGCGCCGTACTGCCCGCCCTCGACGCCTGGCGCCGCCACCGCCGCACCCCCGACCCGGCCGCCGCCTGGCGGTACCGCGTCGCCTGGCACCCCGTCCCCGACCCGCCCGCACCCGCCCTCGACGGGACGTGGCTGGTCCTGACACCCCAGGGCCACGAGGAGAGCGACACGGTCCGGCAGACCCTGCGGGCCTTGCGGGAACACGGGGCCGAGGTGATCACGGCGACGCTCACCCCGCACGACGCACCCCCCGCACGCCTCCCGGACGCCACGGCCGACGGCGCCGACCGCGCGCGGATCGGCGCCGCGGTCGCCGCCGCCGTCGCGGACCGGCGGCCCGACGGCGTGCTCTCCCTGCTCGGCCTGGCCGACCACCCCCATCCACGCCACTCCGGCCTGCCCGTCGGCACCGTCCTCACCCTCGGCCTCGTACAGGCACTCGGCGACCTCGACGTCGCCGCGCCCCTGTGGTGCGCCACCCGCGGCGCCGTCTCCACGGGCCCGTCCGACCCGCTCACCGCACCCGCGCAGGCGCAGGTCTGGGGCACCGGCATGGTCGCCGCCCTGGAACACCCGCGGCGCTGGGGCGGACTGGTCGACCTCCCGGACCACCTCGACACACGGGCCGGGGAACGGCTCTGCGCCGCCCTCGGCCGCCCCGACGGCGAGGACCAGCTCGCGGTGCGCGCCACCGGCCTCCTCGTCCGCCGCCTCGTCCGCGCCGCCCGTCCCGCCCGCCCCGCCCGCGCCTGGACGCCCCGCGGCACCGTCCTGCTCACCGGCGGCACCGGCAGCCTCGGCCCGCACCTGGCCCGCTGGCTGGCCCGCGGCGGCGCCACCCACCTGGTCCTGCCCGGCCGACGCGGCGAGGACGCACCCGGGGCGGCCGCGCTGCGCGCCGAACTCGCCGCGTCCGGTACCACCCTCGCCCTGCCCGTCTGCGACCTCGCCGACCGGGACCAGGCCGAACGGCTCCTCGCCGCCCTCGACGCGGCCGGCACCCCGGTCACCGCCGTCGTGCACGCCGCCGCCGACATCGCCCTCGCCCCGCTCTCCACCGTCCCCGTCGACGCGTACGAACGGGTCGTCGCCGCCAAGGCCGCGGGCGCCGCACACCTGGACGCCCTGCTCGACCGCGACCTCGACGCGTTCGTGCTGTTCTCCTCCGTCGCCGGGGTCTGGGGCAGCGGCGACCACGGCGCCTACGCCGCGGCCAACGCCCACCTCGACGCCCTCGCCCGGCACCGGCGCGCCCGCGGGCTCCGCGCGACCACCGTCGACTGGGGCATCTGGCGGGCCGGACCCCCGGCCGACGGCTACCCGGCCGACGGCATCGCGCCGCCCGCCGACGGCACCCCGGCCGACCTCTTCAACCTCGAAGAGCACGGCCTGCCCCGCATCGACGCCGAACGCGCCCTCGGCACGCTCCAGCAGATCCTCGACGACGACGAGACCCTCCTGACCGTCGCCGACGTCGACTGGGCGCGGTTCGCCCCGGTGTTCACCTCCAGCCGCCCCAGCCCGCTCCTGCGCGGCGTCCCCGAAGCACGCCGCGCCCTCGACGGCACCGGCCGCGCCGACGCCCCGGCCGCCTCCGGACTGCGGCGGCGGCTCACCGCCCTGCGGACCCCCGCCGAGCGGGACCGCCTGCTGCTGGACATCGTCCGCGACCACGCCGCGGCCGTCCTCGGCCACGACCGCGCCGACGCCGTACCGCCCGGCCGGGCCTTCCAGGAACTGGGCTTCGCCTCGCTCACCGCCGTCGAACTCCGCGACCGCCTCGACCGGGCGACGGGCCTGCGGCTGCCCTCCACCCTCGTCTTCGACCACCCCTCGGCCGCCGCCCTCGCCGCGCACCTGAGGTCCCGCCTCCTCGGCGCGGACGCCCCGACGGAGGACACCCCGCGCAAGGCACTCTCCGACGGCACCGGCACCGGCACCGGCACGGCCGCCGCCGACGAGCCGATCGCCGTCGTCTCCATGGGCTGCCGCCTGCCCGGCGGCGTCACCTCGCCCGAGGAGCTGTGGCGCCTGCTGGCCGACCGGGGCGACGCCGTCACCGCACTCCCCGCGGACCGCGGCTGGGACCTCGACGCCCTCTACGACCCCGACCCCGACCACCCCGGCACCTCGACCGCACGGCACGGCGGATTCCTGCACGACGCCGCCGACTTCGACGCCGCCTTCTTCGGGATCTCCCCCCGCGAGGCCCTCGCCATGGACCCGCAGCAACGCCTCCTCCTGGAGACCTCCTGGGAGGCCCTGGAACGCGCGGGCCTGGACCCCGAGACGCTGCGCGGCAGCCGCACGGGCGTCTTCACCGGCGTCAACTACAGCGACTACGGCGCGGTGGTGGCCCGCTCCGCGGAGGGCGAGGGGCACCTGCTCACCGGCAGCGCGCCCAGCGTCGTCTCCGGGCGCGTCGCCTACACCCTCGGACTGGAGGGCCCGGCCGTCACCGTCGACACCGCCTGCTCGTCGTCGCTGGTCGCCCTGCACCTCGCGGCCCGCGCCCTGCGCGCGGGCGACTGCACCCTCGCCCTCGTCGGCGGTGTCGCGGTGATGGCGACCCCCGGCGCCCTCATCAGCTTCTCCCGCCAGCGCGGCCTCTCCGCCGACGGCCGGTGCAAGGCCTTCTCGGACGAGGCCGACGGCATGGGCATGGGCGAGGGCGCCGGCGTGCTCCTCGTGGAACGCCTCTCCGACGCCCGCCGCAACGGGCACCCCGTCCTCGCCGTGCTGCGCGGCTCCGCCGTCAACCAGGACGGCGCCAGCAACGGCCTCTCCGCGCCCAACGGACCCAGCCAGCAGCGCGTCATCCGCGCCGCCCTCGCCGACGCGGGCCTGTCCGGCGCGGACGTCGACGTGGTGGAGGCGCACGGCACCGGCACCCGCCTCGGCGACCCCATCGAGGCGCAGGCCCTCCTCGCCACCTACGGCAGCGACCGGGCCGGGGGACACCCCCTCCTGATCGGCTCCCTGAAGTCCAACATCGGCCACACCCAGGCCCTCTCGGGGGTCGCGGGCGTCATGAAGACGGTCCTGGCCCTCGGCCGCGCCACCGTCCCGGCGACGCTCCACGCCGACCGGCCCACCACCCAGGTCGACTGGACCCAGGGCGCCGTCGCCCTCGCCGCCGACGCCACCCCGTGGCCGGTCACCGACCGGCCGCGCCGCGCCGGTGTCTCCTCCTTCGGACTCAGCGGCACCAACGCCCACGTCATCCTGGAACAGGCCCCGGAGCCCGAGGCGGCGGCAGACGGACCCGACGGGCCTGGGTCCGTGCCCGGTGAAACGCGCTCCGACGTCGCGGAGACGGGCGCACCGGAGACGGGCGCGGCGGGGACCGGCGTACTGGAGTCAGGCACGCGGGAGTCCGACGTGCCGGAGTCCGCCGAACCGGAGCCCGCCGCACCGAAGGCCCCCGCACCGGAGTCCGGTCCGTCCGGCGCCGGGCATGCCCGCAGTGCCCCGTCCGTCGTCGCCTGGTGTGTGTCGGCCCGGTCCGCGGAAGCCCTGCGTGCCCAGGCCGGACGCCTGCACCTGCATCTGGCCGGGACGACCGAGGGGCCGGGCGCGCCGGACATCGCCCGGTCCCTCGCGGGGCGCACCGCCTTCCCGCACCGGGCCGTCCTCGTCGGCGGTCCCGACCGGCTGCCGTCCGCCCTGGCCGAGTGGGCCGAGGGCGGCGAGCCCGCCGTCGGCGGCGTCGCGGACCCCGAGGCCCGTACCGTGATGGTCTTCCCCGGCCAGGGTTCGCAGTGGCCGGGCATGGCCCGTCGGCTCGCCGCCGAGTCGCCGGAGTTCGCCGACGCCCTGCGCGCCTGCGCGGACGCGCTCGCCCCGTACGCCGACGGCTGGTCGCTGCCCGACGTGATCCGCGACGGCGGCGGCCTCGACCGCGTCGACGTCGTGCAGCCCGTCCTGTTCGCCGTGATGGTCTCCCTCGCCCGGCTGTGGCGGGCCCACGGCGTCGTCCCGGACGCCGTCGTCGGTCACTCGCAGGGCGAGATCGCCGCCGCCGTGGTGGCGGGCGCGCTGTCTCTGGAGGACGGGGCGAAGGTCGTCGCCCTGCGCAGCCGGGCGATCGCCCGGCTCGCCGGACGCGGCGGCATGGTCTCGCTCGCGCTGCCGGCGCGCCAGGCGGCCGAGCGGATCGCGGACCGGCCCGGACGGCTGTCGGTGGCGGCGGTCAACGGACCGTCGGCGGTCGTCGTCTCCGGCGACACCGACGCCCTGGACGAACTGCTGGCGGCCTGCGCGGCGGACGGCGTCCGCGCCCGCCGCGTCGACGTCGACTACGCCTCCCACTCGGCCCACATGGAGGACCTCGAAGCCGAACTGACCACCGCGCTCGTCGGCATCCGGCCCACCGCGGCGGACATCCCGCTGTACTCGACGGTGACGGACGGCTGGCTGGACACGGCGACGATGGACGCCCGCTACTGGTACGCCAACCTCCGCCGCACCGTGCGCTTCGAGTCCGCGGTGCGGGCCCTCGCGGCGACGGGACACCGTACGTACATCGAGGTGAGCCCGCACCCCGTCCTCGTCCCCGCCGTCGAGGAGACCCTGGAGTCCGCGGACGCCGACGGGGCGGTCCTCGGCACGCTGCGGCGCGACGAGGACGGCCGGGAACGCGTCCTGCTGTCCCTCGGCACCGCCTGGGCGCACGGCGTGCCCGTCGACTGGACGCCCCTCTTCGGGGGCGCCGCCGCCCGCCGCGTGGACCTGCCCACGTACGCGTTCCAGCACCGGCCCTACTGGGCCGTGCCGGGCCCGGACAGCGGCGGCGACGCGGCAGCCATGGGCCTCGGCCCGACCGGGCACCCCCTGCTGGGCGCGGCCGTCGAACTCGCCGACACCGGCGAGACGCTGCTCAGCGGCCGGATCTCGGCCCACAGCCACCCGTGGCTCGCCGACCACGCCGTGGCGGAGACCGTGCTGCTGCCCGGTGCCGCGTTCGTGGAGCTGGCCGTCCGCGCGGGCGACGAGTCCGGCTGCCCCGTCCTGGAGGAACTCACCCTCCAGGCCCCCCTGCCTGTCCCCGCCACCGGCGGCGTGCGGCTCCAGGTACGCGTCGGCGCCCCGGACGGCGCGGGCCGCCGCACGGTGGACGTGCACGCCCGCCCGGACACCGGGACCGGCGCACCCTGGACACGGCACGCCTCCGGCGTCCTCGCCGCGGCGGCGGACGCAACGGACCGCGCGGCGTCCCCCGGACAGCACCCGGCACCCCCCGGACAGCCCCCCGCATCCCACCGGGGCCGACCGCCGGCCGGGGCCGAACCGGTCGGCACGGGGGACCTCTACGAGCGGTTCACCGCGGCCGGTCACGGCTACGGCCCGGCCTTCCGCGGCCTGCGCGCCGCCTGGCGGCACGGCGGCGACCTGTACACCGAGGTGCGCCTCGCCGAGGACCAGCACCCGGTCGCCGCCGCCTTCGGCATCCACCCCGCGCTGCTCGACGCGGCGCTGCACGGACTGTGGCTGGTGCCCGGCGCCGCCCACGACGCCGACCCCGCGCCGGGCACCGCGCGGCTGCCGTTCGCGTGGACCGGGGTGACGCTGCACGCCTCCGGCGCCACCGCTCTGCACGTCCGCATCGCCCCGCACGACGACGGGACGGTCTCCCTCGACGCCCACGACCCCTCCGGCCGCCCGGTGATCACGGTGACCGGGCTCGCCGTCCGGCCCGTCGACACCGCCACCCTGCGCGCCGCGACCGCCCCGGCGGCCGACGGCTCCCTGTACCGCCCGCACTGGCAGCCGCTGCCCGCCCCGGCCCGCGCCGGGACCGCCCCGGCGGGCCGCTGGGCCGCGCTCGGCCCCGGCGTGCCCCTGCCCGACACCTACCAGGACCTCGCCGACCTCGCCGGGGCCGTCGACGCCGGGGCCCCCGTGCCCGAGGCGGTCCTCGTGCCGTGCGCCACGGCCGACGGGGCCGACGGGACCGATCCGGCAGCCGTGCGGGACCTGGTGGGCGGCACGCTCGCCCTGCTCCAGGAATGGCTCGCCGACGACCGGTTCGCCGACACCCGGCTGGTGTTCCTCACCCGCGGCGCCGTCCGCACGGGACCGGCCGACGGCCCGGCCGACCCCGCCGCCGCGGCCGCCCGCGGTCTCGTGCGCGCCGCGCAGTCCGAGCACCCCGGACGGTTCCTCCTCGTCGACGCCCCTGACGCCCCCGACGCCGAGGACCCGCTCACCCCGCTGACGGCCGCCCTGGAACTCGACGAACCCCAACTCGCCGTCCGCGACGGGAGACTGCTCGCGGCGCGCCTCGGCCGGGTGGCGGCGCCCCCCGAGCAGGCCCGTCGCCCCGCCCGGTTCGTCCCCGACGGCACCGTCCTCGTCACCGGCGCGGGCGGCGTCCTCGGCGGCCTCGTGACCCGGCACCTCGCGGCCCGGCACGGCGTGCGGCACCTGCTCCTCGCCGGTCGGCGCGGACCCGCCACACCGGGCGCCGAGGCGCTTCTCGGTGAGCTGCGCGCCCTCGGCGCCGAGGCGGAGTTCGTGGCCTGCGACGTCGCCGACCCGGCCGCCGTCGCCCGGCTGCTGGCACGCGTGCCCGCCCGGCACCCCCTGACGGGCGTCGTGCACGCGGCGGGCGTCCTCGACGACGGCGTCCTCACCGCGCTCACCCCCGAACGCCTCGACCGCGTGCTGCGCCCCAAGGCCGAGGCCGCCCTCGTCCTGCACGAGGCCACCCGCGGTCTGCCGCTCTCCGCGTTCGTCCTCTTCTCCTCCGCGGCGGGCGTCATCGGCAACGCGGGCCAGGCCAACTACGCGGCGGCCAACGCCTGCCTGGACGCCCTCGCCGAACACCGCGCCGCGGCGGGGCTGCCCGCGCAGTCGCTCGCCTGGGGCCTGTGGGAACGGCGCAGCGAGATGACCGGCACCCTCGACGGGGCCGGTCTCGACCGGATGACCCGGGGCGGCGTCGCCGCGCTCTCCGACGACCAGGGCCTCGCCCTGTTCGACGCGGCCCTCGGCCTCGACGACGCCGTCCTCGTCCCCGTCCGCCTCGACGACGCGCGGCTGCGGGCGGGCGCGCGCGGCCCCGTTCCGCCCCTGCTGCGCGGCCTGGTGCGGAGCGCCCGGCCCGCCGCCGTCGGCGCCGACGCCGCCGGGACGGCCTCGCTGCGCGCCCGGCTCGCCGCGCTCGGCGCCGACGAACGCCGGGAACAGGTCGAGGAGCTGGTGCGGGCCCGGGTCGCCGACGTCCTCGGACACACCGGTCCCGGAGCGATCGACCCGGAACAGGCCTTCCAGGACCTCGGGTTCGACTCCCTGACCGCCGTGGACCTCCGTAACCGCCTCAACGCGGCCACCGGCCTGCGGCTGCCCGCCACCCTCGTCTTCGACCACCCGACCCCGGCCGCCGCGGCCGCCCACGTGGCCGCGCGCCTCGCCCCGCCCCCCACGTCCGGCCCGCCCCCGACCGGCGCCGCGCCGCGCCCCGACGACGACCGGGACCTCCGGCGGCGCCTCGCCGCCGTACCCGTGGCGCGGCTGCGCGAGGCCGGGCTGCTGGACGCGCTGCTGCGCCTTGCCGCGGGCGACGGCCCGGCGGAGCCCACCGGCGGACCGGACCCGATCGAGGAGATGGAAGCCGACGCCCTCGTACGGATGGCACTGGGCGGTGACGAGCGTGTCTGATCCGGCGCGGGACGAAGGGAACAGCATGTCCACGGACCGAGTGGTCGAGGCGCTGAGGGCGTCTCTCATCGACAACCGGCGGCTGCGCGAGGAGAACTCCAGGCTGGCCACCGCCGCCGACGGCCTGCGTGAACCCGTCGCCGTGGTGGCGATGAGCTGCCGCTTCCCCGGCGGCGTCGACACGCCCGAGGACCTGTGGGAACTCCTCGTCAAGGAACGGGACGCCGTCACCGGTTTCCCCACCGACCGGGGCTGGGACCTCGACGCCCTCCACGACGACGACCCGGACACCCCGGGAACCTCCTACACCCGCGCGGGCGGGTTCCTCCACGACGCGTGCGCCTTCGACCCCGGCTTCTTCGGGATCTCCCCCCGCGAGGCCCTCGCCATGGACCCCCAGCAGCGCCTCCTCCTGGAGGTCTCCTGGGAGGCCGTCGAACGCGCGGGCATCGACCCCCTCACCCTCAGGGGCAGCCGCACCGGCGTCTACGCGGGCGTCATCTACAGCGAGTACGGCTCCCGCCTCGCCCGCGTCCCCGACCACCTGGAGGGCTTCCTCGGCACCGGCTCCATCGCCAGCGTCGCCTCCGGCCGGGTCGCCTACACCCTCGGCCTGGAGGGGCCCGCGGTCACCCTGGACACCGCCTGCTCCTCGTCGCTCGTCGCCCTGCACCTGGCCTGCCAGGCGCTCCGCGCGGGCGACGCCGACCTGGCCCTCGCGGGCGGGGTGACCGTCATGGCGACCCCCGGCCTCTACGCCGGGTTCAGCAGGCAGCGCGGCCTCGCCCCGGACGGCCGCTGCAAGTCGTTCTCCGCCGCCGCCGACGGCGCGGGATTCGGCGAGGGCGCGGGCATGCTCCTGCTGGAGCGCCTCTCCGACGCCCGCCGCAACGGCCACCCGGTGCTCGCCGTCGTCCGCGGCTCCGCCGTCAACTCCGACGGCGCCAGCAACGGCCTCACCGCGCCCAACGGCCCCGCCCAGGAACGCGTCGTCCGCCACGCGCTGGACAGCGCCGGACTCGCCCCGGACGAGGTCGACGCCGTCGAGGCGCACGGCACCGGCACCGTGCTCGGCGACCCCATCGAGGCGCAGGCGCTGCTCGCCACCTACGGGCAGGGCCGACCCGCCGAACGGCCGCTCTGGGTGGGCTCCCTGAAGTCCAACCTCACCCACACCCAGGCGGCCGCGGGCGTCGGCGGTGTCATCAAGTCGGTCCTCGCGCTGCGCCACGGCCTGCTGCCGCGCACCCTGCACGTCGACCGGCCGACCCCGCAGGTCGACTGGACGCAGGGCGCGGTCCGCCTGCTCACCGCCGCGACCCCCTGGCCCGCCACGGGCCGCCCGCGCCGCGTCGGCGTCTCCTCCTTCGGCGCCAGCGGCACCAACGCCCACGTCGTACTGGAACAGGCCTCCGAGGACCCGGCCGCCGAGGAACTGACTCCCGAGGACCCGGCTCCCGAGGCACAGGCCTCCGAGGACCCGGCCGCCGGACCCGGATCGCCCGACGG
This sequence comes from Streptomyces sp. NPDC091281, assembly GCF_044757425.1. NCBI lineage: Bacteria > Bacillati > Actinomycetota > Actinomycetes > Kitasatosporales > Streptomycetaceae > Streptomyces > Streptomyces sp. NPDC091281. The sequence goes on from NZ_JBIVUY010000009.1 coordinate 352,191, forward strand.
CGCCGACCCGCGCGACGCGCCCCACGACCGGGCGGCCCACGACCGGGTGCCCCACGACCGGGCGGCCCCCGCGGCCCCCGCGGCAGAACGGGGGAGCCAGGCGCACCAAGAGCACCGGCGGCACGACAGCCCCGTCGCCTGGCCGCTCTCCGCCAGGAGCCCGGCGGCGCTGCGCGGCCAGGCCGCCGCCCTGCACGCGCACGTCCTGGCCCGCCCCGCGCTGCGCCTCGCCGACATCGGTCTCTCGCTGGCCACCGGCCGCTCCCGGTTCACCGACCGCGCCGTCGTCGTGGGCTCCGGCCGCGCCGGACTCCTCGACGGCCTCGGCGCCCTGGCGCGCGGCGAGTTCCCCGCCGACGGCGTCACCGGCACCGCCCCGCGCGGCGGACGCAAGGCGGTGTTCGTCTTCCCCGGACTCGGCGCGCAGTGGCCCGGCATGGCCGCCGGACTCCTCGACACGTCACCGGTGTTCGCCGCCCGCCTCGCCGACTGCGAACGCGCCCTCGCCCCCCACCTCGACTGGTCGCCCCGCGCCGTGCTGCGCGGCGAGCCGGGCGCGCCCGCGCTGGACCGGGTCGACGTCGTCCAGCCCGTGCTGTTCGCCGTGATGGTGTCCCTCGCGGCCGTGTGGCGCGCCCACGGCGTCGAGCCCGCGGCCGTCGTGGGCCACAGCCAGGGCGAGGTCGCCGCCGCGTGCGTCGCCGGAGCCCTCAGCCTGGAGGACGCCGCCCGGGTCTCGGCCCGGCGCAGCCGCGCCCTGGCCGGGATCACCGGCGGCGGCATGGCCACCGTGATGATGTCCGGCGATGAGGCCGAACGCCTCCTGGCCGAACGCGGCTCGGACGTGTCGGTCGCGGCGGTCAACGGCCCCCGCGTCACGGTCCTCGCGGGCCCCTCCGACGCCGTCGGCGACCTCGTCGCGGACCTGTCGGCGCAGGGCGTCATGGCCTGGACGATCCCCGTCGACCACGCCTCGCACTCCGGCGCCGTCGACGCCGTACGCGACGAACTGCGCACCGCCCTCGCCGGTCTGCGCCCCCGCCCGCCCGAGGTGCCGCTGCTGTCGGCCGTGGACACCGAGTGGCTGACCGGCGACGGGCTCACCGCCGACCACTGGTACCGCAACCTCCGCGAACCCGTCCGCTTCCACGCCGCCGTGCGACGGCTCCTCGACGCGGGCCACCGCACCTTCGTGGAGGTCAGCCCGCACCCCACGCTCACCTGGGGCATCGCCGACACGGCGGCCGACGCGGGCCTGGACGACGTCGAGGTGATCGGCACGCTCCGCCAGGACGAGGGCGGACAGCGGCGGCTCCTGCTCGCCCTCGGCGAGGCGTACGTGGCGGGCCTCCCCGTCGACTGGCGGCCCGCGTACGAGGCGGCCGGGGCCCGACGCACCGACCTGCCCACCTACGCCTTCCAGCGGCGGCGCTTCTGGCTCGACGCGTCCCCGCCCGGCGGCGGTCAGGCCCCGGCGGGCCAGCGCGACCCCGCTCACCCCCTGCTCGGCGCGGTGGCCGACCTGCCCGGCGGCGGCGCCCTGTTCACCGGGCGGCTGTCGACGGCGACCACGCCGTGGCTGGCCGACCACGCCGTCCACGGCACGGTCCTGCTGCCCGGCGCGGCCCTCCTGGAGGCGGCGGCCCACGCCGGGCGCCTGCTCGGCGCCCCGCACGTCGCGGAACTGACGCTCGCCGCACCCCTGACCCTGCCCGCCGGGACCGCGGACACGGGCGTCCACCTGCGGCTCACCGTGGACCCCGCGGACGAGGACGGACGGCGCGCGCTCGCCGTCCACTCCCGGCCCGAGGACGCGCCGGACGACCCGTGGACGCGGCACGCGAGCGGCCTGCTCGAACCCGGCCCGGCCGCGCTCCCGCAACCCGCGGCGCCCGCCCCCTGGCCGCCCGAGGACGCCCGCCCCCTCGACATCGACGACCTCTACGACGTCATGGCGTCCCAGGGCGTGGAGTACGGCCCCGCCTTCCAGGGGCTGCGTGCCGCGTGGGTTCGCGGCGACGACCTGTTCGCCGAGGCGACGCTCCCCGACACGGTGACGGACGCCTTCACCGTGCACCCCGCGCTGCTCGACGCCGCGCTCCAGACGACCGGCCTGCGGCCCGCGGCCCCGCGCGGGGACGGCGTGCCGCTCCCGTTCGCCTGGAGCCGGGTCACGCTCGGCCCCGGCACGGGCCGCACCGTACGCGTGCGGCTGCGCCCCGACGGCCCCGACGCGGTGAGCGTGCGCGTCACCGACGAGGACGGCCGCACGGTCGCGGACATCGGCTCCCTGACCCTCCGCGCCGCCTCCTACGACGGCCCGGCCGCCCTCGCCCGCTCGCTGTACCGCCTGGACTGGGTCCGCGCCGAGCAGGCCCCCGCGCCGCCCGCCCACGGCGACTGGGCCGTGCTCGGCGAGCCCGACGCCCGGCTGCTGCCCGCCGACTTCGGCACCCCCGGCCCCCTGACCGAGGGCACCCCGGCCGCCGTCCTGCTCTGCCCGCCGCCCGCGCCGCCGTCCGCCGGACGCCCGGCTCCGGGCACGCCCGACGCGGTGCACGCCGTCACCGCGACCGTCCTGGAACGGCTGCAAGCCTGGCTCGCGGACCCCGAGTCCGCCGCCGTACCGCTCGTCGTCCTCACCCGCGGCGCGACCGGACCCGACCCGCGGACCACGCCCCGCCCCGGCCGACGGACCGGGACCTGCGCCGACCCCGCCACCGACCCCGCCCCCGATTCGTCCACCGGTCCCGGACCGCACGCCGTGGACGTCGCGTCCGCCGCCGTCTGGGGTCTGCTGCGCTCGGCGCAGCTCGAACACCCCGGCAGGTTCGTCCTGCTGGACACCGACGACCCCGCCGCGACGGCCGCCGCCCTGCCCGCCGCGCTCGCCGCCGGGGAACCCCAGCTCGCCCTGCGGGACGGCACCCTCTACGCGCCCCGCCTCGTGCGTTCCGCGCCGCCCGTCGCCGACGCCCCGGACGCCGGAGGCACCCTCGACCCGGACGGCACCGTCCTGCTCACCGGCGGCGGAGGCGTCCTGGCGGGCGTCCTCGCCCGCCACCTCGTCACCCGGCACGGCGTACGGAGTCTGCTGCTCCTCGGCCGCGGCGGCGCCGAGGCCCGCATGGCCGAACTGGCCCGGGAACTGGGGGAGTCGGGCGCCGACGTGACCGTGTCCGCCGGTGACGTCACCGACCACGCGGCCGTCGCCCGCGCCCTCGCCGCGATACCGGCCGGGCACCCGCTGCGCGCCGTCGTCCACACCGCGGGCGTCCTCGACGACGGCCTGCTCCAGGCCCAGACCCCCGAGCGGCTGGGCGCCGTCCTGCGGCCCAAGGTGGACGGCGCCCACCATCTGCACACCCTCACCCGTGACGCGGACCTGACGGCGTTCGTCGTGTACTCGTCGGCGGCCGGAGTCCTCGGCAGCCCCGGCCAGTCCACGTACGCGGCCGCCAACGCCGCCCTCGACGCCCTGATGACCGAACGGCACCGCCTCGGCCTGCCCGCCACCTCCCTGGCCTGGGGCCTGTGGGAGCGGCGCAGCGGACTGACCGCCGGCCTCTCCGACACCGACCTGCGCCGCATGTCCCGCAGCGGTGTCCGCGGCCTGTCGGCGGCCGAGGGCACGGCGCTGTTCGACACCGCGCTCGCCCGGTCCGCGTCCGACGGGCCCGTGTTCGTCCCCGTCCACCTCGACCTCGCCGCCCACCGCGGCCGGGAGGTGCCGCCGCTGCTGCGCTCCCTCGTCACGGCACCGGCCCCCGCCCGGACCGGGACCGACGGCACGGCGCTGCGACGGCGCCTCGCCGCCGCGGGCACGGACCAGCGCCCGCGCCTCCTCCTCGACCTCGTCCTGGGCGAGGCCGCCGCGGTGCTCGGACACACCGCGGCCGAGTCCCTGGGCGCCGAGGACGCGTTCCTCTCCGTCGGCTTCGACTCGCTGACCGCGGTCGAGCTGCGCAACCGGCTCGCCGCCCGCACCGGCCTGCGCCTGCGCCCCACCACCGTCCTCGACAGCGGCACCCCGGCCCGCCTCGCCGACGTGCTCCACGCCGCCCTGGACACCGCCGCCCCGGACCCCGGACCGGACGCCGGTCACGGGCAGGGCCCCGGTCGCGGGCTGGTCCCCGGTCAGGGGGAGGGCGCCGGTCAGGGGGAGGGCGGCGATCTGGGTGCGGGCGGCGGTCACGGTCCGGGCGGCGGTCGCCTCCCCGCCACCGGCGACCTCCCGGCTCCGGGCCCGGTCGGCACCCTGTTCCGGCAGGCGTGCGAGACCGGCCGCCTCGACGACGGCATCGCCCTGCTGAAACACGCCGCCGCCCTGCGCGCCGACCGCGGCACCGGGGCCGAACTCCTCGCCGCCGAGGCCAGGCCACGGCTGCTGCGTCTGCGCGACCAGGCCGACGCCCCCCACCTCGTCTGCTTCGGCTCCGTCGTCGCGCTGGGCGGCGCCCACCAGTACGCGCGTTTCGCGGCGCGGTTCCGCGACCGGTACGGCGTCAGCGCCCTCGCCGCTCCCGGCTTCCTGCCGGACGAACCGCTCCCGGCCTCGATGTCCGCGCTCCTCGACTTCCAGGCGAGGACCCTGCGCGCGGAACTCGGCGGGCGGCCCCTCGTCCTGCTGGGCTCCTCCTCCGGCGGCACCCTCGCCCACGGCGTCGCCGCCCGCCTGGAGGAGGAGGGGTGCGGGCCCGCCGCCGTGGTCCTGCTCGACACGTACCTCTCGGACAACGCGGGCATGACCCAGTTCAACGACGTCCTCGTCGGCGGGATGTTCGCCCGTGAGGAGCGGGCCGCCCCCATGGACGACACCCGGCTCACCGCCATGGGCCGCTACTTCCGCCTCCTCGACACCTGGACCCCGCCGACGGTACGGGCCCCCACCCTCCTCGTCCGCGCCGGCGAACCCCTCGGCACGCCGGACCCCGGCGCGGGCGACTGGCGCGCCACCTGGCCGACCGCCCGGAGCGTCGTCGACGTGCCCGGCGACCACTTCTCCCTCATGGAGGAGCACGTCGCCACGACCGCACAGGCCGTCACCGACTGGCTCGGCACCGTCCTGACCCCCTCCGGAACCACCGCACCCGTCCACCCCGATGCCCGCCCGCAGCCCAGGAGAGGCGCATGACACCGACGCGGCACACCGCCCCCGATCCGCACGCCGTCCCCGATCCGCACCGGATCGCCGTCCTCGGCGCGGGGGTCATGGGCGTGGGCATCACGGCCCTCGCCCTCGGCCACGGCATACCGGTCCTCCTCGTCGACACCGACGCGGAACGGCTCGACCGGGCGCGCGGCGCCGTCGACCGCGAACTGCGCACGGCGCAGCTCCTCGGCCGCCTCCCGGCCACGGCCGTCACCGCGGCCCTGGAGGCGGCCACCACCACCGACGGCGTCGGCGACGTCACCGCCGTCGTCGAGGCCGTCACCGAGATCGCCGAGATCAAGGCCAAGGCACTCGCCGACGTGTCGGCCCGGGTACGCCCCGGCACCCCGCTGATCTCCAACACCTCGTCCATCCCCGTCGACGAACTCGCCGACTGGGCGGCGCGCGCCGAGGACGTCGTCGGCACGCACTTCATGAACCCGCCCTACCTGATCCCGACCGTCGAGGTGATCCGGGGGGCCCGGACCGGCGACGCGACCATGGCCGCGGTCGGCGCCCTGCTCACCGCGCTGGCCCGCGAGCAGATCGTCGTCCGGGACGCCCCGGGCTTCGTCACCAGCCGCGTCCTGCACCCGATGATCAACGACGCGGCGCGGGTCGTCCAGGAGGGCACCGCGACGCCCGAGGCCGTCGACGCCCTCATGGAGGGCTGCCTCGGCCACCCCACCGGCCCGCTGCGCACCGCCGACCTGATCGGCATCGACAACCTGGTGGACTCGCTGCGCGTGCTGCACCGGCGCACCGGAGACGAGGGCTGCCGCCCCTGCGACCTGCTGCTCGACAAGGTCAGGCAGGGCGAACTCGGCCGCAAGACCGGCCGCGGATTCTACGTGTACGAGGAGGAGAACCGATGAGCGACTTCGACACCGGGACCACCGAGAAGGAGATCCTGCGCTTCCTGGAGACCCGCACCAGGCGGACCTGGGAAACCGACGCCGACCTCTTCGCCTCCGGCGGACTCTCCTCCCTGTTCGCCATGGAACTCGTCGTCCACCTGGAGAAGTCCTTCGGCGTCTCCGTCCGGGGCGCCGATCTGCGACTGGACAACTTCCGTACGGTCGCCTCCATGACGGCGCTCGTGACACGGCTGCGGACGGCGGGCGCGGGAGGAACCGGTGCCTGACCGGTCACCGGCCCCCACACCCGCCCCGGCCCACGCACCCGACCCGGCCGCGGCCCACGCACCCGACCCAGCGGCAGCTCACGCCCCCGACCCGTGGGACACCGCCGTCCCGCGGGACGTACCGGCCGGGGAGGAGGCGGCCGCCGCCGTCACCGCGCTGGTGGCCGACGGGGCCGACGGCTGGGACCGCGCGGGTCTGCTTCCCGTCGGCCTGCTGCGCCACCTGGGCACCGCGGGCTGGCTGTGCGCGCAGGTGCCGTCCGCGTACGGCGGCCGGGGCCTGAACAGCGCCGACAACGGCGCGTTCACCGCGCACGTGGGCAGCCTGTGCAGTTCGGTGCGGTCCGTGATGACCTCGCAGGGCATGGCCGCCTGGACCGTCGAGCGCCTGGGCACCGCCGGGCAGCGCGCCGCGTTCCTGCCCCGGCTCACCGGCGGCGCCCTCGCGGCGGCCGGGTTCAGCGAACGCGCCGCCGGGAGCGACCTCTCCGCCATGACGACCCGCGTCCGCCGCGACGGCGACACCGTCGTCCTCGACGGACACAAGGTGTGGGTGACCGCCGCGCACTACGCCGACCTCCTCGTCCTGTTCGGCAGGTACGAGGACGCCGACCCCGGCGCGGCGGCGGGCGGCGGGGACGACGCGGTGGCCGTCGTCGTCCCCGCCGACACCCCGGGCGTCCGCGTCACCCGCGTCGCCGACCCGCTGGGCTGCCGAGCGGCCGGGCACGCCGACATCGCCCTCGACGCGGTACGCGTCCCGGCGGACCATGTGCTCGGCGGCTCGCCGCTGCCGCTGCCGCTGCTGGTCACCACCGCCCTGGCGTACGGCCGCATGTCCGTGGCCTGGGGATGCGTGGGCATCCTGCGCGGCTGCCTGACGGCCGCCGCCCGGCACGCCGCCACGCGCGAGCAGTTCGGCGCCCCGCTCGGGGACCACCAGCTCGTCGCCCGCCACCTCGCGGAGCTGTTCGCCGCCGAGCAGACCGCCACCCGCGTGTGCGAACACGCCTCCCGCTGCTGGGACGAGGGCTCGCCCGAGCAGGTCGTGGCCACGGTCCTGGCCAAGCACGTCAGCGCGCGGAACGCGGCGCGGGGCGCCGCCACCGCCGTCCAGGTCCTGGCCTCCGCCGGGGCGCAGGACGGGCATCCGGTGGCCCGCGCCCACCGCGACGCCAAGCTGATGGAACTGATCGAGGGCAGCAACGAGATGTGTCAGTTGATGCTGGCCCGGCACGTCCTCGGGAGCAGCGCGTGAAGGGAACCGGAATGACGAACACCGCCCCCTTGGTGAAGTGCCTCGTCTGGGACCTCGACAACACCCTGTGGCGGGGGACCCTCCTGGAGGACGGCGAGGTGACGCTGCCGGACGCCGTCCGCGAGGCGGTCGTCGCACTCGACTCCCGCGGCATCCTCCAGTCCGTGGCCAGCAAGAACGACCACGAGACGGCGTGGGCCCGGCTGGAGAAGCTCGGCGTCGCCGAGTACTTCGTCCTGCCGGAGATCGGCTGGGGGCCCAAGTCGGCGGCGGTGCGCCGGATCGCGGACACCCTCGGCTTCGCCCTCACCACGATCGCCTTCGTCGACGACCAGCCCGCCGAACGCGCCGAGGTCGCCTTCCACCTGCCGGAGGTCCGCTGCTACGAGGCCGAGGCCGCCGTGACCCTCCCCGCGCGCCCGGAGTTCACCCCGCCCGTGCGGACGGTCGACTCCGGGCGGCGGCGCCAGATGTACCAGGCGGGCTTCCGGCGCGACGCCGCCCGCGCCGAGGCGAGCGGACCGGACGAGGACTTCCTGCGCTCCCTCCGCCTGGACATGCGGATCGGGCACGCCACCGAGGAGGACCTGTCACGGGTGGAGGAACTCACCCTGCGCACCAGCCAGATGAACGCCACGGGGGTGCACTACTCCGACGCCGACCTGCGCGGGCTGCTCACCGATCCCGGTCACGCCGTCCTCGTGGTCACCCTCACCGACCGCTTCGGCCCGCACGGCGCGGTCGGCGTCCTGCTCCTGGAGCGCCGCCCGGACGTCTGGCACCTCAAGCTCCTGGCCACGTCGTGCCGCGTGGTGTCGTTCGGGGCGGGGGCGACGATCCTCAACTGGCTCATCGACGAGGCCGCTCGCGCCGGCACCCACCTGATGGCCGACTTCCGGCCCACCGAGCGCAACCGCATGATGGAGATCGCCTACCGTTTCGCCGGGTTCGAGGACGACGCCCCGTGCCCGTCCTGCGCCGCCGCCCTCCCGCGGGCTGCCTCCGGTGATCCGCACCGCCTGCACCTGCGGCCCGAGCCGCGCCCCGCGTCGACGACGATCGAGGTGAACGCCGTCGCACTGACCTGACCGACGGGGCCGCTCCCGGTGCGTGGTGCGCGCGCACCGGCGCGCCCCCGCCGGGGTGCCGTTCAGCGTTTGCGGGCCAGGGTGATGCCGTCGGCCATCGGCAGCAGGGCGAGGTCCACCCGCTCGTCGGAGGCGAGCGCCGTATTCAGCTCGCGAATGGCCACCGTGTCGGCGTCGACGCATTCCGGGTCGGTGACCCGGCCGAAGAAAAGGGTGTTGTCGATGACGACGAGACCGCCCTTCCGGGTCAGTTCGATCGACTTCTCGTAATAGGTGCGGTACCGGGTTTTGTCGGCGTCGATGAATACCAGGTCGAACGCTCCGGTACCCCGCTCGGCGAGTAATCCGTCCAGGACGTCCGTCGCGTCTCCGACGCGTTGCTCGATCCGGTCGTCGACACCGGCCCGTTTCCAGAACGCGGCGCCGATCTCGGGCCACCGGTCGGTGATGTCGCAGGTGACGAGAGTGCCTTCGGCGGGCAGTGCGCGGGCCATGCACAGCGTGCTGTATCCGGTGAAGGTGCCGATCTCCAGCACCGAACGGGCCCCGGTGAGACCGACGAGGAGCGCCAGCAACTGGCCTTCCTCCGCCATGACCTGCAAGGCTGTGCCACCGGGCAGTTGGGCCGTCTGCTCCCGCAGCCCCCTCAGGATCTCGTCGTCACGCAGGGACACGTCTCTCACGTAGTCGAGGAGGACGTCGGTGGAACCGATCTGACGGGCCATGGAGAAACCCCCTTCTCCCGGAGGTGCGCGGATCATCTCCGAGGTGCGCGGAAACGGAAAACGCTCCACGACATTAACAGCGCGTACCGCGCGTGAAATCGAAACAGGCCTTGATTGGCCGGAAATGTGCAGCCCGTTGCCGATTCCGTGAGAAACATGGCAGGCTGACGGAACGAACGACCGGTATCGAACAGTCCGGCACCCGTGTGCCGGACGCGATGGTGAAGGGTGCAGCCGGGCGACATGGTTCTCTTTCCCGTGGACAGTGATCTCTGGTGCCGTCGATTTCATCCCTCCCCGGACGCGGTGGAACGCCTCGTCTGCTTTCCGCACGCCGGAGGATCGGCGAGCTTCTACTTCCCCGTCTCCGCCGCACTCGCGGGCCGGGTGGACGTGGTCGCGCTCCAGTACCCCGGACGGCAGGACCGCAGGGCCGAGCCGTGCGTCGAGGACCTGGGCGTGCTGGCCGACGCCGTCCTCGACGCGCTCCGGGGCCAGGACGATCTGCCGCTGACGTTCTTCGGCCACAGCATGGGCGCACTCCTCGCCTTCGAGGTGGCCCGCCGCCTGGAGCGCGAGGGCCGCACGCTCGAACGTCTCTTCGCCTCCGGGCGGGTCGCCCCCTCGGTGCCCCGGCGCGAGAGCCTGCACCTCCTTCCCGACGACGACCTCGTGGCCGCGGTCACCGAGATGAGCGGCACCGACGCACTCGTCCTGGCGGACGAGGAGATCCGCCGCATGGCGCTGCCCGCCCTGCGCGCCGACCTCCACGCGGTGGAGACCTACCGCTGCGCCCCCGGCGCGCCCCTGGAGTGCCCGGTCACCGTCCTGATCGGAGACACCGACCCCCGCACCCCGCCCGACGACGCACGAGCCTGGCAGTCCCACACCACGGCCTCCTGCGACCTGGAGACCTTCCCCGGCGGCCACTTCTTCCTCAGCGACCACCCGAAGCCCGTACTCACCCTCCTCCACACCCACTTCGCGACGACCCGACGCCCGGCCTGACCCCTGGCCCCCGGCGCCCCCCGCGTCCGTCTTCACACGCCCCGTCCCGGCCACGAACACACCGGGGCGCCGTCCGGACACTTCAGGCAATTCACTCTCAATCTCAGCGCATGGTCGGGGGCCACCGACGTAGCTCCGCACCGCTGACGAGGCGAACAGGTCAATGAACGCCGACCGGTCCCGGCTCGACTCTCGCAGCACGAGCCGCTCGGTCCGCAGCGGTCGATACACACCGATGACCAGCGATGGCCGCAGCCCACCCGCACCCGGTCCACCCACAAGATCACGATCTACGGCTCGTGCACCAGATCGCGCTGATACCAGGTGCCTGGTTCACCGCCGACGTCGGCCGGGTCTGCCGGGCCGACCGGGACGAACCCGGCCTTGGCCAGCACCTTCTGGGACGCGGCATTGGCATGGGCGGTGGCTGCCCGAAGTGTGCGCAGCCCGTGCCGTGCCGAGGCCAGTCGGCACAGCTTCCGGACCGTCGCGGTCGCTACGCCGCGGCCGGCGACGTGCTGCGCGACCCGGTAACCGAGGTCGGCAGTGCCGTTCTCGAAGTCGTACAGGTTGAACCGACCCAGCACCGAGCCGTCCTCGGCGACCAGCACGTAGAAGACGCAGATGCCGGCCGCTTGCTCAGCCAGCAAGGCGCTGTGCCGGTCGGAGAACTGATCGAAGAACTCGTCACCCCGGTCGGAGACCGAGGCAGCGAAGTAGGCACGGTTCGCCAGCTCGAAGGCCAGCACCGCCGGGGCATGGCAAGCATCCAACTGCTGCAGCTCGGGCACCGCCCGACTCTACCCGGTTGGCACGTTGAGGCCACCTGAGTTTCCGCCAGCGGCAGACACCCCCAAGAGCAGACAGCCCCCCAAGACCAGGGCTCATAACGATCTACGGTTGGAGTACGGGCCGGTCGGATCGCACGCCAACGCAATTCCTTTAAGACAGGCCGGTCATGGGCGAGCGGTTTCGACAGCGGGATGGCGACATGACCCCACCGCCGAGGTCGATCGCCACCAGCGAACGCCCCAGCGAGGAAACGCACATGTGCGATCGAGCTGTTCCCCGAGCCGCCCTCGTTCCGGTCAGCTGAGCCACAGCGTCGGCTGCCCCGACCCGCCTACGCCCGTCCCAGCACCAGCACGCCCACGCATCCCAGCGTGGCGCACCACCCCAGCAGGCATCCGGCGAGCAACCGCCGCCGCAGCGCCTGATAGCGACTCTCGTACTCCTCGTACATCCGCCCGGCCCGCGCCGCCGTGCTCCGCCATGAGGCACGGGTCAAAGTCAGATACTCGGACTCGTAGCGCTCCTCCACCTCGCGGCGCTGGTGAGGGTCCAGGCCGTCGAGGCTGGTGGAGAAGCGGACGGCTGCTCTCCGCGCCTCCTCGCGGGTGGCGGCCACCAGCAGGTGCCCCTCGATGCCGTCGAGGAGTGCCCGCGCGTCCGCCCGGTGCGCGTCCCAGCCGGTCACCGGTTCGCCAACTCCCTTTCCAGGCCGGGGGTGGGGGAGTGGTGCAGGTCGAACGCCGGGGATTCGCTGCGGATCCGCGGCAGGGTGAGGAAGTTGTGCCGCGGGGGCGGGCAGGAGGTGGCCCACTCCAGGGAGCGGCCGTAGCCCCACGGGTCGTCGACGCCGACCGGCTTGCCGTACTTGGCCGTCTTCCAGATGTTGTAGAAGAACGGCAGCAGCGACAGGCCGAGCAGGAACGAGAAGATGCTGGAGACCGTGTTCAGCGTGGTCAGGCCCTCCACCGCCAGGTAGTCGGGGATGCGGCGCTGCATACCGTTCGCGCCGAGCCAGTGCTGGACGAGGAAGGTGCCGTGGAATCCGATGAACAGGGTCCAGAAGGTGACCTTGCCGAGTCGTTCGTCGAGCATCTTGCCGGTCATCTTCGGCCACCAGAAGTGGAAGCCGGCGAACATCGCGAACACGACGGTGCCGAAGACGACGTAGTGGAAGTGTGCCACCACGAAGTACGAGTCCGAGACGTGGAAGTCCATCGGCGGCGAGGCGAGGATGACACCCGTCAGACCACCGAAGGTGAACGTGATGAGGAAGCCGGTCGCCCACAGCATCGGTGTCTCGAAGGACAGTGAGCCCTTCCACATCGTGCCGATCCAGTTGAAGAACTTCACCCCGGTCGGTACCGCGATGAGGAACGTCATGAACGAGAAGAACGGCAGCAGCACGCCGCCGGTGACGTACATGTGGTGCGCCCACACCGTCACCGAGAGACCGGCGATGGCGATGGTGGCCGCGATCAGGCCCATGTAGCCGAACATCGGCTTGCGCGAGAACACCGGGATGATCTCGCTGATGATGCCGAAGAACGGCAGGGCGATGATGTACACCTCGGGATGGCCGAAGAACCAGAAGAGGTGCTGCCACAGCAGCGCTCCGCCGTTGGCCGCGTCGAAGATGTGCGCCCCGAACTTGCGGTCCGCCTCCAGGGCGAACAGCGCGGCGGCCAGCACCGGGAACGCCAGCAGGACCAGGACGGCCGTCAGCAGCACGTTCCAGACGAAGATCGGCATCCGGAACATCGTCATGCCCGGTGCGCGCATGCAGATGATCGTGGTGATGAAGTTGACCGAGCCGAGGATGGTGCCGAAGCCGGAGAAGGCCAGACCCATGATCCACATGTCGGCGCCGACACCGGGGCTGCGGATCGCGTCCGACAGCGGCGAGTAGGCGAACCAGCCGAAGTCCGCCGCGCCCTGCGGGGTGAGGAAGCCGCCCACCGCGATGAGCGAGCCGAACAGGTAGAGCCAGTAGGCGAACATGTTCAGCCGCGGGAACGCCACGTCGGGCGCGCCGATCTGCAGCGGCATGATCCAGTTCGCGAAACCGGCGAACAGCGGCGTCGCGAACATCAGCAGCATGATCGTGCCGTGCATCGTGAACGCCTGGTTGAACTGCTCGTTCGACACGATCTGCAGACCGGGCCGCGCCAGTTCGGCACGCATGACGAGCGCCATGACGCCGCCGATGCAGAAGAACGCGAACGACGTCACGAGATACAGCGTGCCGATCGTCTTGTGGTCAGTGGTGGTCAGCCACTGGATGCTCTTGAGGTTTCTCACGCCCCGCCTGTGTCCGTGTCCCGCACGGACGTCACACTCGTACGACGAGACGAGCGTCACGACAACACCTGTGACGATCACGAGGGTGCCGGACACGAAGACGACATGAGCAACGACGAGATCTTCGCCGCTGCCTACCGTGAGCACTACTGGGCGGTCAGCCGCTACGTGGCGCGGCGGCTGGACGGGCGCACCGCCGACGTCGAGGAAGTGGTGGCGGAGGTGTTCACGGTGGCCTGGCGCCGCCGCGCCGACCTGCCGCACGCTCCGCTGCCCTGGCTCTACGGGGTGGCGCGCAACTGCCTGTCCAACACGGTGCGCGGCCGGGGCCGCTACCGCCGCCTCCTCGACCGGCTCGGCAACGACCAGGCCGCGCACGGCAGACACCTCACCCGGGGACCGGAGGCGGAACCACCGGGCGGCTGGGTGCACGAGGCGCTGGCCAGGCTGTCTCCCCAGGACCAGGAGGTCCTGCGGCTGACCGCCTGGGAGGAACTCGGCGTGGACGAGCTGGCCCTCGCCCTCGGCTGCGGCAGCAGGGCCGCCTCCATGCGTCTGCACCGGGCCCGCGCCCGGCTCAGGGCCGAGATCGACCGCATGGACCGGCCTGCCGCTCCCGCACCCCGCACCGCCCGGCGGACCCCCCACCCGGCGGCCACGACGAACGCCATCCCCGCGAAGGAGCACGGCCATGGCTGACGAGCTGGAACTCCTGCGCCGCGCCGACCCCGTGCCCGCCGACGCCTCCCCCCTCGGCGACGGACCCCTGCCGGCACGCGCCGAGCACCACTTGGAGCAGTTGCTGCACGGGCCGTCGACGGACCCGGGACGGACAGCCGTCCGGTTCCTCCGGCCCGCCCGTCGCCGCGCCCGCGCGGCCTGGAGCCTGACGGCCGTCGCCGTGGTCGCCGTGACGGTGTCGGTCCTGCTGCTCGGCGGCACCGCGGCCCCCCCCGCCGTCGCCGCACCCCGCCCGCTGGCCGTGGTCGCCGACGCCACGCCCGTACCGATGGACCGGCTCGCCGACCGGGCCGAACGCGCCGCGGCCGACGGCGGGCCCGCACTGCGCCGGGGGACGCATGTGCGCTCGTGGAGCCTGGGCATGTCCGACGACGGGCCCCCGGTCACGCTCCCCGAGGAACGCGTCGTGCGGTGGACGGCCGACGGCCGCCACACCGAGCTGGTCGTGGCGACCGACCCGCGCCATCCGGGACGCCCGGTCCTCGGCGAGGACGAGGACGGCACACCCCGCCTGGTCGAGGACGGACACGTCCTCAGCCGTCGCACCTACCCCCCCAGCTGGAGCGACGCCCCGCCCCAGTCGCCGCCGCCGCGGGACCCGGAACGCCTGCGCACCTACCTGGAGGAGGCACAGCACAGCGACACCCTCGACACCCCGGAACTCCTCGACGCGACCGTGCTCCTGCTCGACAACTGGACCCTCGGCGCCCCGGAGTCGGCCGCTCTCGCCCGCCTCCTCGCCGAGGACACGGAACTCCGCCCCGTCGGCCGGGTCACCGACCGCCTCGGCCGACCCGGCCACGCCTATGTGTTCGAGCAGGCCGGCCTGCGCCGCATGCTGATCCTCAACCCGGTCACCGGCGCCGTCCTCGGCCTGGAGACCACCTTCACCGAGGACCAGCCCGAGTACGGCGTCCAGGCGGGCGACGTCATGGAGTACAGCGCCTGGACCAGATGACCGCGGCGCCCCCCTGGTAGCGGTGCCGCTCGCGCGGCGGGTGGTCTGCCAGGAGATCGACGACCCGGGATGCTTCGCGGTGTCGAAGCGTCCCGGGTCGTGGTCGATGGTGGTGACCATCCGGTCGGGAACCGGGCCGGACGATGCCGTGGCTGCGACCACCGTCCGGCCCGGAGTCTCGTCGCGGACACGGCCTAGGCAGCCGTCGGTGCCGGGCTCTCGTGCGAGCAGGTCTCGTCGAGTCCGTACGTCTCCCAGGCGGGGAAGGAGTCGGTCGCGGGTGCCGCCTCGCCGGCCTGTACGAGGCACTCGGTGAGGGCCGCCTGGAGTGCGTCCGTGTCCAGGTGGGTGCCGATGAGGACCAGTTCCTGTGCGTGCGGGCTGTCGGCGTCGCGTGCGGTGGACGGTTCGAAACGTGCGACCGAGCCGGCCTGTGACCAGAGCCCGGTCACGTGGGGACGGCTGGCGAGGGTGAAGAAGCCCTTGGAACGCAGGATGTGTCCGTGCTGTCGGCTGTCCAGGGTCTCGGTCACGAAGGTCCACAGCCGTCCGGGATGGAAGAGGGCTCCCGAGCGGAAGACGGTGGAGGAGATGCCGTATTCCTCGGTCTCGGGGACGTGGTCACCGTTGAGTTCTCTCACCCAGCCGGGGGCCTGCTGGGCTCGCTCCAGGTCGAAGCGGGCGGTGCCCAGGACCTCGTGGAGGGGTACCTGGCCGCGGACCGTCGGGACCACGTGGGCGGCTGGGTTGAGTCGCGCGAGGGTGGCCCGCAGTTGTGTGGCCAAGGTGTCGTCGACGAGGTCGAGTTTGTTGAGGACGATGACGTCGGCGAACTCGATCTGGTCGATGAGCAGGTCGCTGACCGTGCGTTCGTCGTCCTCGTACTGGTCGAGGCCCCGTTCGACCAGCTCGTCCCCACCTGCCAGCTCGGGCAGGAAGTTGGCGGCGTCCACGACCGTGACCATCGTGTCCAGCCGGGCGAGGTCGTCGAGGGTGGCACCGTCGTCGCGGGCGAAGGCGAAGGTGGCGGCCACCGGCATGGGTTCGGAGATGCCGGAGGATTCGATGAGGAGGTAGTCGAACCTGCCCTCGCGGGCCAGCCGGTCCACCTCTTCCAGGAGGTCGTCTCGGAGCGTGCAGCAGATGCAGCCGTTGGTCATCTCGACCAGGCGTTCCTCGGTGCGTGACAGCGCTGCCTCACCGCCGCGCACCAGGGCGGCGTCGATGTTGACCTCGCTCATGTCGTTGACGATGACGGCGACGCGCATGCCCTCGCGGTTGCCGAGCACGTGGTTGAGCAGAGTGGTCTTGCCTGCGCCCAGGAAACCGGACAGGACGGTGACGGGCAGGCGCGGCGCGGGAGCGTGCGACATACGGCGGTCAGTCCGCGGGGCGGATCAGGCCGCGCTCGTAGGCCGTGGCCAGCCGCTGGGGCACACGGTAGGACACACCGTCCACGGTGACGGTCACCAACTGGGGTGCCGTGGCCTTCCACTGCGCACGACGGTGACGGGTGTTGCTGCGGGACATCTTGCGTTTGGGAACGGCCATGGGGACCTCCGGGCGATCGGTGAGCTGCGCACACGATATATGAAAACGAATGTCATTACGCAAGTTGCCCGCTTCGCAGGCCTCGGGTCGGCCAGCGAGATCGGCGCGCAAAGCTCGAAATCGCCCCGGCAGTTGATGCAGGCGGGCCTGGTCGAGAAGGTGTCCGTCCCCGGAGACCGGCGTCCGTACTACCGGATCAACGACGAGGGGTGGGTCGCCTCGGTCTTCGAGCGTCTCGCCGCGCCCACCTGCGAAAACACGCGTTCCACGCCAGCGAGGTGTGCGGTGTGCGGTGTGCCATACGGTATTCGGCCTGTTCCACCCTGGGCGGCAGGACGGCGGTGGGTCAGACGGGCTGCGGGACCGCCGTTCGGTTGCCCCACTGCCGGGCCCGGTAGCGGCCGACGAAGCGGCAGATGACGTAGATGCCGAACGAGACGGTGGTCACGTAGGGGCTGATGGGGATGGAGCTGCCGAGTGCCAGCAGGATGCCGCCCTCGATCGAGACGACTGCGAACACGACGCTCAGCAGGGGCAGCAGCACCGGTGACGCCGTGACCCGGGCGGCTGCCGCGGCAGGGGTGGTGACCAGGGCCAGGACCAGGAGCGCGCCCACCACCTGCACAGACAGGGCGATGGCCAGGCCGAGCACGATCATGAAGGCGAAGGAGAGGCCTCGTACCGGGACCCCGCGCGCGGCGGCGACGTCCGGATCGGCGCTGGCGAAGGTCAGCGGACGCCACATGACGGTCAGCGCCGCGAGCACCACGGCGGAGGTGCCGAGCAGCCAGGCCGTCTGCGGGGTGTCCACCGCGACGATCTGACCGGTCAGCAGACCGAACTTGTTGGCTGCCCGGCCTTTGTAGAGAGCGAGGAACAGCACGCCCAGGCCCAGGCCGAAAGGCATGAGGGTGCCGATCGCCGAATTGCGGTCGCGGGCCCGGGTGCCCAGGAGCGCGATCACCGCCGCCGCGAGCAGCGATCCCACGATCGAGCCGACGACGAGGTTCGTGCCCAGGAGCAGAGCGCCCGACGCACCGGCGAAGGAGAGCTCGCTGATGCCGTGCACGGCGAAGGGCAGATCGCGCATGATGACGAAGACACCGGCCAGGCCGCCGATGAGGCCGAGCGCGGCCCCGGCGATCAGGGAGTTACGGACCAGGACGAGCAGCTCGCCGTAGTTGTCGAAGCTGAAGATCTGCTGCCAGATCCCGTCGGCGGACGTCATGGACGTACTTCTTCCTTCACATCGGTGTGGTGCGCCGGGGCGGCCGGGCCGTCCGGGGTGCCGACGACCACGACGCGGCCGCGCACGCGGACGACGTCGACCTGGGTGCCGTAGAGGCGGGAGAGGGACTCGGAGGTGAGTACCTCGTCCGGGGTGCCGACGCGGTGGCCGCCGGGTGCCAGATAGAGAACCCGGTCGACGAGGTCGAGGACGGGGTTGATCTCGTGGGTGACGAAGACGACCGCCGTGTCGTGGGAGCGGCGGCGGGCGTCGACCAGTGCGGTCACGGCCCGCTGGTGGTTGAGGTCGAGGGACGTGAGCGGTTCGTCGCAGAGCAGGATGTCGGGGTCGGTGGCCAGGGCCTGGGCTACGCGCACGCGCTGGCGCTCACCGCCGGAGAGCATCCCGAGGGGGACGTCCGCGTAGGGGGACGCGCCGACCGCCTTCAGGATCTCGTTCGTCCGGCGGCGGACGGCGGCCCCGCCCCATCCGGGACCGAACCGGTGTCCGTCGATGCCGAAGCGGACCAGGTCACGGGCGCGCAACAGGGCCTGCGCAGACAACTCGGCCTGCTGCGGGACGTAGCCGATGTGCCGGGCGGCCTCACGCGGGGCGCGGCCGAGGACGGTGAGCGTCCCGGCCGACAGGGGCTGCCGGCCGAGCAGCGCCCGTACGAGACTGCTCTTGCCGGAGCCGTTCGGCCCGAGCACGGCCAGGAACTCACCCGGCCGTACATCAAGGTCGAGGTCCTGCCACACCGTGCGCTCGCCGTAGGAGAGGGCGGCGCCCTTCAGCCCGATCACCGGGGCGGAGCCCGCGCGCTGGTGATCGGTGGCGTTGTCGCGGGCCTGGGAAACGGGAGCCATGGTGTGCTGCCCTACTTGTTCAGGGCGGCGGCGAGTGCGTCGACGTTGGAGGTCATCCAGCCGATGTAGTCCTTGCCCTCGGGCAGGGTCTCGGTGACCGGAACGACGGGGATGCCCGCGTTCTCGGCGGCCTTCTTGACCTTCTCGGTCTGCGGGCCCGAGGTCTGCTCGTTGTAGACGAGCGCCGCGACCTTCTTGCCGCTGTAAAGCTTCAGGGTCTCCTGGAGCGTCTTCGGGGAGACGTCGTCGCCCTCTTCGATGGCCTCGCTGAACTCCTCGGGCGTCTTGTTGTCCAGACCCGCGGCTTCGGTCAGGTACAGCGGCACGGGCTCGGTGATGCCGACGCCCTCGCCGTGGTGCGCCTTCTTGATGTCGGCTTCCTTCGTCTCCAGCGCCGTGAGCTTCTTCTTGAACGCCTCCGCGTTCTTCGTGAACGTGTCGGCGTTGGCGGAGTCGGCCTTGCCGAGGGCGGCGGCGATCCGGTCGGCGAGCTTGGAGACGGTGGGGAAGTCGTACCAGACGTGCTCGTTGAGTTCCTCGCCCTCCGGCGCGGTCTTGCCGGACACCTTCACGGCGTTGATCCGTTCGGCACCGGAGTTGCCGCTGCTCTTGAGCATGCGGTCGACGAAGTCGTCGTAACCGCCGCCGTTCTCGATGACGACCTTCGCCTTGGACAGGGCGAGCTGGTTCTGCGTGCTGGCCTCGTAGGAGTGCGGG
This sequence comes from Streptomyces sp. NPDC091281, assembly GCF_044757425.1. Classification (NCBI taxonomy): domain Bacteria; kingdom Bacillati; phylum Actinomycetota; class Actinomycetes; order Kitasatosporales; family Streptomycetaceae; genus Streptomyces; species Streptomyces sp. NPDC091281. Next base: position 371,717 of record NZ_JBIVUY010000009.1, read on the forward strand.
TCCTGGTCGGGGTCGCTGATGATGGAGGTGACGTCGACCTTGTCGCCGCCTATCTGCTCGGTGATGTCGCCGTAGACGTTGGTGGAGGCGACCACGGTCACTTTCGACGAGGACGAGCCGCCCCCCGCGTTCTTGCCGTCGCTGTCGGCGTCCGAGGAGTTGCCGCAGCCCGCCAGCAGAGCGAGGGAAGCGACGGCGATCAGCGCTACGCGCAAGGACGGGGTGGTGGACATGGGCTTCCTCCAGGTGGTGCGAGCGTGGAGCCGTTCGGGTGAACACCTTCACGCTAGATGAAAACGAATGTCGCAACCATGACGGGGAGGGCGGTATGGGAATCGTTTCCAAGTCTTTACGGTCCGGGCGAGCCGTCAGCCATGGCCGTCTTCGCGCGGGCGGGCGCGGTCGCCTTCGCGAGGGCGGGGTTCGGGGACGGTTTCGGAGGCGGTTTCTGCGGCGGGTCGGCGGCAGTGGTCGCAGATCCCGGTGAGTTCCACGACATGCTCGATGTCGCTGAAGCCGGTCTTCCTCGTCATCGCCTCGGCCCAGTTCTCGACCGCCTCGGCGTCCACGGTCAGGCTGATGCCGCACTTGCGGCAGACGAGGTAGTGGCGATGACCGTCCGAGGGGCGCGGCCGGTAGAGGCGCTCTCCGGACTGCTCACGCACGACGTCCACATGGCCCTCCTGCTCCAGCATGCGCAGGGTCCGGTACACGGTGGTCAGTCCCACGAGGAAGCCGACGGAAGCCAGCTCCGCGTGCAACTGGCGCGCCGAGACGAAGTCGCCGGAATTGAGCAATGCCTGGAGGATCGCGGCACGCTGTCGAGTGGACCGCCAGGGGGAAGGGTGTTCGCCGGTCGCCGTGCGGCCCATGTTGCTTGCCTCCCGGGGAGGTTGGGGGTCTGTCGGTCAAGGTCGGGGGGTTTGCCGGTCAAAGCTAGATGAAAATGAATCTCATGACTACGCGTATCCCCTTGCCGTGCCGCGGGTGGGCGGCACGCGCCGCGGTGCCGAGAGTCACAGTCCATGGGCCTGTAGGGAGACGATCGTCGCGGAGGCCGGCCGGGCCCGTTCGGGTCGAGCGGGCGGATGACCACGGCGCTGTCGTCGTCCAGGCCCAGGACACGGAGCACGGCATTCCTGAGGCCCCGCACCTGTTGCGGCGTCTGCTTCCGCGCCCGAGGGGCCGCGCGCACGACCTGTGCGTCCATGAGGCGGACGGCTCCGCTCTGGCCGTCTGGCCGTCTGGTCGTCTGGTTGTCTGAGAGCTTCGTGCCGGGTGGCGGTCGGCGGCTACGGCATCCACCGGCAGGATTCGCCCCACGACCGCCGCAGCGCGTTACCGCGCCGTCGCCCGCGTCTGGGGTGTTCCGATGTCCGGTGAGGTCGGCGTCGTTCGGGCCGGTGGGCTCCAAGAGTTCCTCACCAGCAGGATCGGCATGGCCAGGGACGCCAGCAGGCCGATAGCGGTGGCATGGCCGATGTCGAAGGTCTGGAAGCCGAGTTGGTGGACGTAGTTGCTGATGGCCAGGGTCGATGTGCCGGGGCCGCCCTTGGCCATGGCGTTGATGATCGCGAAGGTCTGGACGCTGTCGATGACGCGGAGCGTCAGCACGATCGACGGCACGGGGGCTGGCATCGGCCGCTTGACGTGGCGGGTGAGCCGACGGCCGACGGTGCGGTCGAGTTGCGTGGCGTCGAGGGGGGGCGGGGCGAGGGATTCGGGGTCGGCCAGCGCCACGATGATCACCGCCACTGGGGATGCCCAGGTGGCGGCCGGCATGGTGGACGTCCCTTCGGTTGGCCTCCCGCCCGGCCTTGCTCGTCGCCCAGGCCGCGAAGGTGTATGCGGAGTCCTTGTGCTTGCTGAAGGCGCTCAGGCGGAGCGCGTGCACGTTGGGGGAGCTGTCGGTGTTGCCGGTGCCGGGCGGGTTGGCGATCGCGTAGGGCACCGGGACGTGGCCGACCGTGCTGGCGACGACCGATGACTTGGGGTCCTCGTCGAAGGGGCCATTAGCTGTGGCGTTTATGGGCATCGCCGCCTTGCCCTGGGTGAAGGTGATGCGGTTCTGCTCCCTGTCGAAGTGGCCGACGCCCTTCACCTCACCCCGTACTCGGTCAGCAGGTCGCGCCAGAGCTGTGTGGCTCGGACCGCCTCGGGTGCGTTGACCGCGATCTTGCCGGACGCGTTGCAGTAGGTGCCGGGTGCGGCCGCCCGGCAGCCGCGTCGGCAGACCCGGCACGGCGCTGTGGCACGAGGATCCGCACGGCGGACGGGCGTACCTGTCCGCACCCCCCGGCGCGTTCCCCTCACTCCCCGGCCGGGCCACGGTCACATGATGATCCAGCCAACAGATTGAACAAATCCTCGAACATTAACGTTGACTCTGCACGTCTTGGATGTGAAAGTTAACGCATCTGATGTTCAGGTTGATGTGTGGGCTGTCGCTGCCAGTCACCCTGGACCGCCTTCCCGAGGGAGATCCCATGGGCACCACCGCAGATCAGCCAGCGACCCCCACACCCCCCACCGTCCCGCAAGCACCCGATGCCCCCACCAATCTGCAAGCCGGCTCCATCGGACTCGCCGGGGTCCTGATGCAGTCGGTGGCGCAGATCTCGCCGACCCTGGGCATCTTCTACACAATCGCCTTCAACACCGGGCAAGCCGGTGTCAGCGCGCCGCTGACCTACCTCGCCGCGTTCGTGGTCTGTCTGCTGATCGCCGTGCCCATGGCCGGTCTGGCCCAGCACCTGCCGTCGGCCGGCGGCTTCTACACCTACGTCGCCCGGGGCATCGGTCCACGCTGGGGGTTCATCACCGGATGGCTCTACGCGGTGATGGTCGTCATCGTCCCGGCCGCACTGGCGGCCTTCACGGGCGCGATCCTGCACGACGAACTCGACGGCAAGTACGGCTTCGGCCTGCCGTGGTGGGCGTACGCGCTGGTCATGCTCGTGGTCTGTTTCGCCTGTGCCTACCGCGGCATCGTCATCTCCATCCGGTTCCTCGTCGTGATGACCATGTTCGAGATCGTGGTGGGACTCGGCCTGGCCATGACCGGGCTGTTCGATCCGGGCCCCGGGGGTGTCAACGCCACCGGCTTCAACCCGGCCCACATCGGCGACTCCTCGGGCTTCTTCCTGGCCATCGTGCTGTCGATCTTCGCGTTCACCGGCTTCGAGAGCGCGGCGGCCGTCGGGGAGGAGTCCCGTGACCCGGTGCGGTTCGTGCCCCGCGCGATCATCGGCTCACTGGTGCTCATCGGCGCGTTCTACGTCGTGTGTGCCTGGGGACTGCAGATCGGCTGGGGCACGAGCAACCTCGGCGCACTCGCCGACTCGCCGACCGCCCCCGCCTTCGTCCTGGCCGACCGCCTGTGGAACGGAGGCTCGATCATCGTGCTGATCGCCCTGGTGAACTCCGGCCTCGGCGTGTGCATCGCCTGCACCACCAGCTCCACCAGAACCCTGTTCGGCATGGCCCGCACCGGTGCCCTGCCCCGCGGACTCGCACAGGTCCACCCGGTCCACCGCACACCCGTCACCGCCGTGTTCGTGCAGTCCGCCATCGCGGTCACCGTGTGCCTGGCGGGCGGCCTCTCCCTGGGCGCCTACAACCTGTTCAACCTGCTGGGCACGGCCGGCACCTTCGTCTACATCCCCATCTTCATCCTGATGAACATCGCCGTGTTCCGGTTCTTCCACCGCAAGCACCGCGAGGAGTTCTCGGTCCTCGCCCACGTGATCTGCCCCCTGGCCTCCACCGCGGCGCTCCTCACGATCGGCTGGAAGAGCATCGTTCCGCTGCCGGACTGGCCGGTCCGGCTCGCCCCGGCGCTGGCCGCCACCTACCTCGTGCTCGGAGCCGTGGTGCTGTTCGCCCGCAACCTGCGCCCCGGCAAACGCGATTGGATGGGCCGGGCGGGAGAACTCCCCGACATCACCTGACAGCACCGCAGCTACGACCGAGGAGTCAGCACATCATGCAAGCCGAGGAACGCCAGCAGACCATCCTCCAGATGCTCCAGACCCGGGGCCAGCTGGCCATCGCCGACCTCAGCGCCAGATTCGAGGTGTCGGAGATGACGGTCCGTCGTGACCTGGCCCAGCTGGAGAAGACCGGACTGCTGCGCCGTATCCACGGCGGAGCCGCACGCGCCGGCAGCGGCAGCTTCGAGCCGCCGTTCGCACTGCGGGCACGGCTGCACACCGAGGCCAAGCGGGCCATCGCCACCGCCGTCGCCGCGGAGCTGACCGACGGCCAGACCGTCATCCTCGACGGCGGCACCACCGGGATGGCCGTCGCCGAGGCACTCGTCGGACGCAACCTGACCGTGTGCGCACTGAACATGCGGGTGGCGGAAATCCTGGCCTCCTCCCCGGCCACCCGCGTCATGCTGCCCGGCGGCATCATCCGGCACGACGAGCTCAGCCTCGCCGGCGCGGCGGCCGAACGAACCCTGGCCGACCACCGGTTCGACACCTACGTGATGACCGTCTCCGGTATCGACACGGCCGCAGGGCTGACCGAATGGAACCTCGACGACGCGGCCGTCAAACGCGCTGCCCTCGCCGTCGCCGGCCGGTGCGTCGTCGCCTGCGACTCCTCGAAGTTCGGGCAGACCGCGTTCGCCCGCATCGCCGCACTGGGCGATGTCGACGTGATCATCACCGATACCGCGCTCGCGGCCGACCAGCGCGAAGCCGCCGCCGCCGGTGGAGCCGACGTACGCATCGCCTGAATCCCGTTCGTGCCCGGCCCGCCCGTCCCGGCCCGCCCGTCCCGTCCCGTCCGAACCAGAGGAGCAGATCACCATGACCACCGACACGGAACTCCCCTCCACCGTCGACACGCTCGTCGTCGGGGGTGGCACGGGCGGCGCCGCCCTGACCGGAGTACTGGCACAGCACAGCACGGAGAGCATCCTGCTGCTGGAGGCCGGACCCGACTACGGGCCCTTCGCCGACGGTGCGTGGCCCGGCGACGTCCTGGACGCCCGTGCCATCCCGCTCTCCCACGACTGGCAGCTGGAGACCGGCGCCGGCATCGAGGGCCGGGTCCTTGACCTTCCCCGCGCCAAGATCATGGGCGGCTGTTCGTCGCATAACGGCTGCACCGCCTCGCTCGGCGCCCGCGCCGACTACGACGGCTGGGCGGCCGCCGGTAACCCGGGCTGGGCCGCCGCCGATGTCGAACCCCTGCTGCGCTGGGTCCACGACCGCTTCCGCGTCCGCCGCTACCGCATGGACGAACTGACCCCGCCCCAGGCGGCCTTCGTCGCCGCGGGACTGGCCGCCGGCCTGCCCTTCGCCGACGATCTCGACGACCTCGACGCGGCCACCGGTATCGGGCCCATGCCGGTCAACGTCAGCGACGGCATCCGCTGGAACAGCGCGTTCGCGTTCCTCGACCCGGTCCGCGCCGTGCCGCACCTGCGGATCGCCGCCCGCACCACCGTACGGCGGCTCCTGTTCGACGGAAGCGACGTCATCGGCGTCGAAGCGGCCACACCCGACGGACGCGTCCACCGCGTCCACGCCGACCGCGTGGTGCTGGCCGCCGGTGCCTACCACTCACCGGCCCTGCTGCTGCGCTCGGGCATCGGCCCCGCCGACGAACTGCGCGCACTGGGCATCACCCCGGTCGCCGACCTGCCCGGCGTCGGCAGGCACCTGCTCGACCACTCCTGCGTCCAGCTCGACTTCACCGGCCACGAAGGGCTCCTCGACGAACTCGCCGCACTGCCCTGGAACCCCGACGAGCAGACCGTCGGCCGCGCCAAGTCCTCCCGCTGCGACGCCGGACCGTACGACATCCACGTCTTCATGGTCGCCGGCGCCAACAGCGGACACCCCGGCCTGCCACCGATCAGCCTCTACGGCGGTGCCATGCGGGCCCGCTCCGAAGGCCGTCTCACCCTGCCCTCCGCCGACCCGGACGCCCGGCCCCTCATCGACCACCGCTACGCCAGTGACGCCGACGGCTACGACCGCACCGTCCTGACCGAAGCCCTCGACCTGCTCCAGGACATGACCGCGGATCCCCAGCTCGGCAAGATCCTCGGAACACAGGTCACCTCGGCGGAAGACGCCCTGCGCGACATCGTCAACTACTGCCACCCGGCGGGCAGTTGCAAGATGGGCCCGGCCACGGACCGCAGCGCCGTCGTCGACGCGACCGGTGCCGTGCACGGCACCGGCAACCTCTTCGTCGCCGACGCCTCCCTCATGCCCGACATCACCCGCGGCAACACCAACCTCCCCACCGCCATGATCGGCGCCCGCGTCGCGGCCGGACTGCTCGGCCTCGCTCCCGAGACCGTCGCCGCCCGCTGACCACGGCCCGTCCCGACAACGGGCCCGCAAGAAACGGGCCCTCGAAGAAACGAAAGAAAACCCGTGACTCTCAGTCCGTTCGAGCAAGACATCATCGACCAGCCCGGCGCGCTGCGCGACTTCGCCCGAGCCGAACCCGACGCCGTACCGCCGCTTCTCCTGCCGGAGCACCGCGAACGCTACGACCGCATCGTGCTCACCGGGATGGGCTCCTCCCACTTCGCGGCGCTGCCCACCTGGCGCAGCCTCGTCTCCCTCGGCCACACCGCATGGTGGGCCGACGCCGGCCAACTGCTCGACAGCCCCGGACTGGTCACCGACACCACCCTGCTGGTCGCCACCTCGCAGTCCGGCAACAGCGCGGAGATCGCCGCCCTGCTCGACCTCCACCGCGCGTCCCCCCGACCGCGGACCATCATCGGCATCACCAACGACCACAACAGCGCCCTGGCGACCGCCGCCGACGCCGTCATCGGCCTCCGCTCCGGCGCCGAGGCCACGGTGAGCACCAAGAGCTACCTCAACACCCTCGCCGCCCACCAGCAGCTCCTCAACACCCTGTCCGGCCACGGCAACAACCCCGACGCCGTCACCGCCGCGGCCAAAGCCGTCGAACACCTCGATCCCGGCCCGGCCGTCACCGACCTGGCCCGATGCGCCGCCGACACCCCGCGGATCGCGTTCATCGGAAACCAGGACCAGGCGGCCACCGCCCTGTACGCGGGACTCATCACCAAGGAAGCGGCCAAGGTACCGGCCGAGGGCTACATCGGCGGCCAGTTCCGCCACGGCCCCATGGAACTCGCCGGACCCGGACTGACCGCCGTCCTCTTCGGCGCCTGGGCCGACGACCGCTCCGCGTCGCTGCGCACCCTCGCAGCCGACCTGGTGGCCAGCGGCTCCGACGTCACGCTCGTCGGCGACCTCGTCCAGCACGGAGCCCGGACCATCGAGGTCCCGCGTCCGGACGCCCTCACCGAACTGGCCACCAGCGCGGTCGTGGCCCAGCACATCGCCGTCCACATCGCCCGCGCACGCGGCATCGAACCCGGGGCGTTCACCTACGGCAGCAAGATCACCACAGCGCTGTGAAACGCCACAGCACCCCCCAGACCTCCGGCGGCCCAACCGTGACCATCGGAATCGACCTCGGCGGCACCGGCACCCGCATCGTCGCCCTCGACTCCACCGGCACCGTCCGCACCAGCCGCAGCCTCCCGACCCGGCACTCCACGGACGCTGCCGCCGAGGACCTGGTCTCCGACCTCGCCGCCCACATCCGCGACGCCGCCGAGGGCGCCGCCCTCACCGCCGTCGGAATCGGCGCCAGCGGCCCCGTCGACCCACAGGGCATCATCCGGAACGACGCCACTCTGCGCCCCTACAGCCACATCCCCCTCACCGAAATGATCAGCGCCCGGCTCGGCGTGCCCTGCCTCATCGACAACGACGCCGTCACCGCCGCCATCGGGGAGAACACCTACGGCGCCGGTCATGACAGCCCCGCGCTCCTCATGATCACGCTTGGCACGGGCGTCGGAGTGGCCCTCCTGACGCACGGCACGCCCTACCGCAGCGCCGACGGAACCCACCCCGAAGCCGGCCACATCCCCGTCAACGGCCCGCCCGCACCCTGCTACTGCGGACTGTCCACGTGCTGGGAACAACTCGCCTCCCGCACCGCCCTGGATGCCGCCACCGGCCATACCACCGCCGAACTCGCCGCCCGAGCACACTCGGGCGAACTGCAGGCCCGCGCCGTCTTCGAACGCTACGGCCAGCATGTCGGGGCAGGGGCCGGAACGCTCATCACCGTCCTGCGGCCGGCCCACGTCGTCATCGGAGGGAGCGCCGCGCAACACCTGCCGCTCTTCGCCGGGGGCCTTCAGCACGCCCTCACCCGCACGGAGCCCTTCGCCTACACGCCACCGGTTCTCCCAGCCCGACTCGCCGAACACTCAGGAGCCATCGGAGCAGCCGTACTGGCCCAAAAATCCGCAAGACAGTGACGGCCCTACACGCCCACAGAACAGATGGGCGGCGCAGGCGCCCGCACCTGCGCCAGCGACCCGGGAAGCGGTCAAGAAGGCCATCTGATCACTCACCCGGACGGTGCCGGGCCGGAGTGGTCCTCAAGGAGTCGTCTGAGCGCGGGGGAGGAACTGCTGGGCCTGGACGGATTGAGACGTAACAGTCGGCGCTGGCTCCAGGACGCTCTCCTGCCCCTCCCGGTCTGTGCGGTGCGCGGAGCGTGTCAGCGATCCGCGGATGAGGGTGCGAGTCTGGGAGGAATTCGTCAGAGCGGAAACGATCGCACTGCGCAATCCACTCGCGGCCTGTAGGTGAGTTGGATGATCCGGATGCGCTGAGGCGTGGCCTCGACGCGCTCTCTCGGAAGATCCACGGAACAGCCGCTGCCGCGAAGACCGTAAAGCGAAAGAAGGCAGCGGTCCACGAGGTGTTTGGTGTAGCCGTGGAGCGCGGATACTTCGCACAGAACCCGCTGACCGGACTTCGTCGGGCGGCGCCGGAAGTCGCCGATGAGGTCGATCCCGACTGCGTGCCGAACCCCGCTCAGGTTGCCCGACTCCTGGGCGCGGTGAGAGCCCTGCCCGGACGTGGCCCTCATCTATAAGCCTTCTTCGCTGCCTGCACTGCGCCGCCATGCGCCCAGCCGAGGTGATCCACCTAGAAATCCCAGTGCCGTCTGCCGGAGAGCGGCTGAGGCCTTCTGAACTTGAGGGGCGGCGTCGTGACTGCCGGTAAGGAGCGGACCGACGATGGCTCCGTCCGCGAGACCCGGGATGAGGCGACGGCCGATGACGATGCGGAGAGCGTGTTAGCGGGACCTTGGCCCGGAAGTTCCCCGGAACTGCTGGTCAGGACTGGGACGCAGGTCAGATGTATCGGGAGTAAGGGAGTATTTTGACTCGCTGCTGAGATGTGAGCCGAGGAGGGCGCCTGCCGGGCATCTGCCCTGTTCAGGCGCCCTCTCTGTGCGTCTAGAAGAAGCCCAGCTTCTTCGGCGAGTACGACACCAGGAGGTTCTTGGTCTGCTGGTAGTGCTCCAGCATCATCTTGTGCGTCTCCCGGCCGATTCCCGACTGCTTGTACCCGCCGAACGCCGCGTGGGCCGGGTAGGCGTGGTAGCAGTTCGTCCAGACGCGGCCCGCCTGAATCGCCCGCCCCGCGCGGTAAGCGGTGTTGATGTCTCTGGTCCAGACACCGGCACCGAGACCGTACGACGTGTCGTTGGCAATCTTGATGGCGTCGTCGAAGTCGTCGAACCCGGCCACGGAGACGACGGGACCGAAGATCTCCTCCTGGAAGACCCGCATCCGGTTGTCGCCCTCGAAGATGGTGGGCCGGACGTAGTAGCCACCCGCCAACTCGCCGCCGTACTCGGCCCGTTCCCCGCCGGTGAGGACCTTCGCCCCCTCATTCCGCCCGATGTCGATGTACGAGAGGATCTTGGTGAGCTGGTCGTGCGACGCCTGCGCGCCGATCATCGTGTCGGTGTCGAGCGGGTGACCCGGCTTGATCAGCTCGGTGCGGGCCACCGCCGCGGCCATGAAGTCGGCGTAGTTGCCGCGCTGCACGAGACCTCGCGACGGGCAGGTGCACACCTCGCCCTGGTTCAGCGCGAACATCGTGAAGCCCTCCAGGGCCTTGTCGCGCAGGTCGTCGTTCTTCTCCCACACGTCGTCGAAGAAGATGTTCGGCGACTTCCCGCCCAGCTCCAGCGTGACCGGCTTCAGGTTTTGCGCGGCGTACTGGAGGATCAGCCGCCCGGTCGACGTCTCGCCCGTGAACGCGACCTTCGCCACCCGCGGGCTGGACGCCAGCGGCTTGCCCGCCTCCTCGCCGAACCCGTTCACGATGTTCACCACGCCCGGCGGCAGCAGGTCCCCGACCAGGCTCATCCAGTAGTGCAGCGAGACCGGCGTCTGCTCCGCGGGCTTGATGACGACCGCGTTGCCCGCCGCCAGCGCCGGCGCCAGCTTCCAGGTCGCCATCAGGATCGGGAAGTTCCACGGGATGATCTGCGCGACCACCCCGAGCGGCTCGTGGAAGTGGTACGCCACGGTGTCCTCGTCGACCTCGCTGAGCGCCCCTTCCTGGGCCCGCACCGCGCCCGCGAAGTAGCGGAAGTGGTCGATGGCGAGCGGGATGTCCGCCGCGAGCGTCTCACGGACCGGCTTGCCGTTCTCCCAGCTCTCCGCGACCGCCAGCGCCTCCAGGTTCGCCTCCATCCGATCGGCGATCTTCAGCAGGATGTCGGACCGCTGCGTCGCCGACGTCCTGCCCCAGGAAGGTGCCGCCGCGTGCGCCGCGTCCAGTGCCCGTTCCACGTCCTCGGCGGTGCCGCGCGCCACCTCCGCGAACGGCTGCCCGTTCACCGGGGACGGGTTCTCGAAGTACTGCCCGAGCGCCGGGGGGACGTACTCCCCACCGATGAAGTGGTCGTACCGGGACAGGTAGGAGACGATCGCGCCCTCGGTGCCGGGCGCCGCGTATCGGGTCATGGTGGACTGCCTCCCTGAGCAGGGCTGCCCGCCATTGGACAGCTCCGGGTACGACGCTACGGAGACGGACGTTGCAGCGACGTTGCGGGGACGGCGCGTGCGGAGGGCGTGCGCGGAGGGCGCGTACGCGGGCCGGAGCCAGCCTCTCGACGGGGGCCCCTCCCCCCCACCCCCCGTCCCCCCTCCCCCCCACCCCCCTAGATGCCTTGCCCGCCCCGCTTGTTCCGCCCGCCCCCGCTCATCGACGGTCCGAGCCGCATCAGCGCCGCGACCACCCCACCGGAGACATCAGCTCGGACTCCAGCGCGGCCAGCCGCGACCGCACTGCGGCGGTGGGCCGGGCTGACGCCAAGGCCTGCCACACGTCCAGGTCGTCCTCGCCCCAGGGCGCGTGTGCCCAGTCCGCCAGCAGGTCGGGGTCCCCACGGGCGATCAGGGCGGCGCGCAGTCCGCTGGTGAGCCGTTCTCTCAGGCGGACCACCGCGGGTGCCTGTGACGCGGGCAGCGGCGGTCCGGTGAACGCGGTCAACGCGGCCGTGACCGCTCCTGCGGCCAGCCTCCGTTCCACCACGCCCACGTCCGACTCGACGGGGACTGTAAGACGGTAGGGCCGCGATGCCAGGAGTCCGGGACCGAGCACGCCGCGCAGCCTGGCCAGTTCGGCCCGCAACGTCACCGGCGTCACCGACTCGTCCTCGTACAGCGCGCACAGCAGTTCGTCCCCGCTCAGGCCCTCGGGGTGACGGGCCAGGAGCACGAGGATCTCGCTGTGCCGTCGGCTGAGTCTGACCCGGCGGCCGCTGGCGGTGAGGCGGGCCTCGTCGCGGCCGAGCACCGCCAGTTCGGGCGGATCGCTCTCCTCGCGGGGCGGCGCGAGCAGCGCCAGGTGCGATTCCGCGGCCCGCGCGACGGCTTGGACGAAGCCCAGGCTGTGCGGGTGAGCCAGTCCGTTCCCTCCGGTGATGTCCACGGCGCCCAGGACGCGTCCGGTCCGGGGATCGTGCACCGGGGCCGCCGCGCAGGTCCACGGCTGGACGCGCCGGATGTAGTGCTCGGCGGCGAAGACCTGCACCGGCCGGTCCACCGTCACCGCGGTGCCGGGCGCGTTCGTCCCCACCGCGCTCTCCGACCATCGCGCGCCCGGCACGAAGTTCATCCTCCCGGCCTGCCGGCGCGTCCCCGAGTGGCCCTCGACCCAGAGCAGTCGCCCGTGTGCGTCGCACACCGCGAGAAGGTGTTCGCCGTCGGACGCGAACGTCCCCATCAGCTCGCGGAACAGCGGCATGAGCCGCGCCAGCGGATGTTCGGCGCGGTAGGCCCCGAGGTCGCTGTCGGTCAGCTCCACGTCGGCCGTGCCGTCGGGGCCGACGCCGGCCCGAGCCGACCGTCGCCACGATTCGGCCACCACGGACCGCACGGGGCGCGCCACTGTGCCGACCTCGGTGAACGCCTGGTGCGCCCGCCGCAGTATCCGTACCCGCTCGGCAGGGTCGGCCCCCGGTTCGAGGGCCACCCAGGGATCGGTCAAGACGTCCTCCCGGTGAGCTGTGCGGCTGTGGGGACATCGTTACTCCGAGTATGCGCGCCGACAACCGTTTGGGCCCCGCTCACCCGAAAGGAGAGAGTCCACTGGCCGTGTACGACGTCGTCGCGCTTGGAGTGACGAGTCCGATGCCTCTTCGGTCCCGGAGCGCGAGCTGCGCCCCGCGGATCACGTTACGGCGGCTCCGGCCCGTCCCCGCGAGCGCCGACAGGATCGGTGGACAAAGGCCCGCCTGTGGACAACTCCGTCACCCCATCGTGTAGTTGACGTCACGTCAGGAATGTGGAGTACGCCATCGGCGGCCGTCAAAAGGGTCCCCTGACAGCGTCCCGTGCCGCGCTGCCCCCGGCCGCCACCCGCCTCGCCCCCAGCGCCACCCCGCCCCACACCTGGCGTCCGACACCGCCCCGCCGCTCGGCGACGCCGCCTCACCCTCGACCGGCCACCCCGGCCGGATCGTCGAGCACTCCTCGGACCACCGAGTGGGCGGCGCCGAGCAGTGGTCCCTCGGGGCCGAGTCGTGAGACGGACACCGGGCAGGGCGGGCCGGCCGTGCGGCGGGCCAGTTCGGACTCCAGGGACGGCAGCAGCCACGGCGCCAGTCCGGACAGGGCGCCGCCGAGCACGACCCGCTCGGGGTCGAGGAGGTTGAGGGCCCCGGTCAGGGCGATGCCGAGCGCGGTGCCCGCCTCCCGCAGCGCCCGCCGTACCTCCTCGTCCCCGTTGGCGGCTCGACCCGAGAGGAGTCCGACGCGGTCTCCGCCCAGCTCCAGACCGGCGGAGCGCAGCACGGCCTCCTCGCCCGCGTACTGCTCCAGGCATCCCCGGCCGCCGCAGGCGCAGTACGGGCCGTCGGGATGCACCGGCACATGCCCCAGTTCGCCTGCGAAGCCGCGGGTCCCGCGCAGCAGGCTGCCGTCGACGACCAGTGCCGCACCGATGCCGATCTCGGCCGACACATGCAGGAAGTCGCGCGGGGTGCCGTCGCCCAGCCAGAGTTCGGCGAGGCCGCCGTAGTTGGCCTCGTTGTCCACGACCAGCGGCAATCCGTCCGGGAGCAGGGTGCCGAGGTCCACGTCGTGCCAGTCGAGGTTCGGGGCGCGTACGACAGTCCGGGCGTCCCGTGCCACCAGGCCGGGAACGGCGACCGCCAGCCCCACCGGCCACAGCCCCTCGCGTTCCCCGGCGGCCACGACCTGCCGCACCAGCGCGGTCAGTTCCCGCAGGACGGGTTCGGGGGAGCGGTCGCGGTTGGTGCCGTGCCGTTCGGCACGCGCGCGTACCTCGCCGCGCAGGTCGACGGCGCAGACCGCGAGATGGTCCACCCCGATCTCCGCGCCGATCCCGGCCGGGCCGCGCCCGCTCACGGCGAGCGCCGAGCCGGGCCTGCCGACCCGGCCGGGGCGCTCGGGGCCCAGTTCCTGGAGCAGCCCGGCGCGTATCAGCTCGTCGACGAGTGTCGACACCGCGGCACGTGTCAGTCCGATCCGGGAGGCGACCGCCGCGCGCGACAGCGGTCCGTCGGCGCTCACGGCGTGCATGACACGGGAGAGGTTGCGGCGGCGCATGCCCTGTTGGGTGTCGGGCAGCGCCCGCCCCGGGCCGGTGGGGCGGGCCTCGTGCGGCGGTGCGCTCATGACTGCGTCGGTCCTCAGTCGGTGTTCGGTTCCCGCTCCAGCAGCGGGGATGCGTCGGAGAGTACCCCGGCGATCCTGTCCAGGGCCGCCCGGTCCCGTTCCACGGCGTCCAGTACCGGCCCCCGGGCCGTCTGCCAGCGGCGCGCGACGGCCGCCGGGTCCTCTCCGGTCAGCAGTCCGGCCGCCTGCGCCGCGGCGCCCAGCGCCACGAGCTCCTGCGCCTCGGGGATCTGCACGGGCCGCCCCGAGAGCCGCCGTACCGTCTGCTGCCAGGCGGCGCCGCGCGCGCCGCCGCCGATCAGCAGCAGCGGTTCGGAGCGGTCGGCGTCCTCGTCCAGGACGAGGTCCAGGGCGCCCAGCAGGGAGTGGACCGCGCCGTCGTAGGCGGCCTGGAGGAGCTGGCCCGCCGTGGTGTCGTGGCGCAGCCCGTGCAGCAGCCCGGAGGCGTGCGGCAGGTTCGGGGTGCGCTCGCCGTCCAGGTAGGGCAGGAGGGTGAGGTCCCCGGCGGGCTCGACGGCGTCGCGGTCGATGCCCAGCAGCGCGGCGACCCGGTCGACGGCCAGGGTGCAGTTCAGGGTGCAGGCCAGCGGCAGCCAGTCGCCGTGCGCGTCGGCGAACCCGGCCACGGTGCCGGTCGCGTCCGTGGGACGTCGCCGCGACACCGCGTAGACCGTGCCGGACGTGCCGAGGCTCAGTACGGGTGTGCCGGGGCGCAGTCCGAGGCCGAGGGCGGCGGCCGCGTTGTCGCCGGTGCCGGGGGCGACCAGGGTGCCCTTGGAGAACGGCAGGTCGTGGCTGTCGCGTACGGTGCCCGCGACCTCGCCGGGGCGGACCACGCGCGGCAGCAGTGCCGGGTCGAGGCCGACGTGGGCGAGGATCTCGTCGTCGTAGGCCTCGGTCGCGGAGGCCCACCAGCCGGTGCCGGAGACGTCGCCGCGGTCGGTCGTGCCCTCGCCGGTGAGCCGCTCGGTGAGGTAGTCGTGCGGCAGGCGGACGGCCTTCGTCGCGCGCAGCGCCTCCGGCTCGTTCTCGGCCAGCCAGGCCCACTTCGTGACGGTGAAGGATGCGGCGGGGACGAGCCCGGTGCGCTCCGCCCAGGCCTTCGCGCCGCCGAGCTGCTCGGTGAGCCGCCGGGCCTGCGGTGCCGACCGCACGTCGTTCCACAGGAGGGCCGGGCGGACGGGTTCACCGCGCGCGTCGAGCGTCACGAGCCCGTGCTGCTGCCCGCCGACCGACACGGCGGCGGCCTCGCGCGCGGCGTCGCCGCACTGGTCCAGGGCCTTGCTCAGCGCCTCCCACCACTGGCGCGGGTCGCTCTCGCGCCCGGCGCCGGAGGAGACCGTGTGCGGCGCCTGGCCACTGGCGACCACCCGCCCGGTGGCCGCGTCGACGACCAGCACCTTGGTGGACTGGGTGGACGTGTCCACGCCCACGACGAGCGGACCCTCGGCTGCTGACATCGGGCTCTCCCTAACTTTTTCGCGGCTCTCTGCAGGTTCTGTCTTCCCAGAGATGCGTCCGCATACTAATTTGTAAACGGCCATGACGAAATAGTCTGTACGCAAGGAGCCGCGGCATGAGCTACCAGCCCACCCCCGATGACAGGTTCACCTTCGGTCTCTGGACCGTCGGCTGGCAGGGGCGCGACCCGTTCGGCGACGCCACCCGCCGCGCGCTCGACCCGGTCGAGTCGGTGCAGCGCCTGGCCGAACTCGGCGCCTACGGCGTGACCTTCCACGACGACGACCTGATCCCCTTCGGGTCTTCCGAGAGCGAGCGCGAGGAGCACGTCAAGCGCTTCCGCCAGGCCCTGGACACCACCGGCATGACCGTGCCCATGGCCACCACGAACCTCTTCACCCACCCCGTGTTCAAGGACGGCGCGTTCACCGCGAACGACCGTGACGTGCGCCGCTACGCGCTGCGCAAGACGATCCGCAACATCGACCTCGCGGCCGAACTGGGCGCGAAGACGTACGTCGCCTGGGGCGGGCGTGAGGGCGCGGAGTCCGGCGCGGCCAAGGACGTCCGCGCCGCCCTCGACCGGATGAAGGAGGCCTTCGACCTGCTCGGCGAGTACGTCGTGTCGCAGGGCTACGACCTGCGCTTCGCGATCGAGCCCAAGCCGAACGAGCCGCGCGGCGACATCCTCCTGCCCACTGTCGGACACGCCCTCGCCTTCATCGAGCGCCTGGAGCGCCCGGAGATGTACGGCGTCAACCCGGAGGTCGGGCACGAGCAGATGGCCGGGCTGAACTTCCCGCACGGCATCGCGCAGGCGCTGTGGGCAGGCAAGCTCTTCCACATCGACCTCAACGGGCAGTCCGGCATCAAGTACGACCAGGACCTGCGGTTCGGCGCGGGCGACCTGCGCTCCGCGTTCTGGCTGGTCGACCTGCTGGAGAGCGCCGGCTACTCCGGCCCGCGCCACTTCGACTTCAAGCCCCCGCGTACGGAGGACCTGGACGGTGTGTGGGCGTCGGCCGCGGGCTGCATGCGCAACTACCTGATCCTCAAGGATCGCGCGGCCGCCTTCCGCGCGGACCCCCAGGTGCGGGAGGCGCTTCGCGACTCGCGCCTCGACCAGCTCGCCCAGTCGACCGCGTCCGACGGGCTGCGCGCGCTGCTCGCCGACCGGGGCGCCTTCGAGGACTTCGACGTCGAGGCGGCCGCCGCGCGCGGCATGGCCTTCGAGCGCCTCGACCAGCTGGCCATGGACCACCTGCTGGGCGCGCGCGACTGACCGTCCCGCCAAACCGTACGGCCGTGGGCGGGGCCCGGGGGCCGGGCGGGGGCGGCCGGCCCGGGGCCCCAGCGCCCCCCCCGGGGGGGCCCCCCCGGCCCCCCGGGGGGGGGGCCCGCGGGCCGGG
>NZ_JBIVUY010000009.1:388640-395712 GCF_044757425.1 Streptomyces sp. NPDC091281
CCCTCGCGCCCGCCCCCCCGGGGCCCTGGCCCCCCGGGGGGGCGGCGCCCGCCGCCCCGCCCCCCAAACCCGCCGCGGCGCCCCCGGCCCGGGCCCCGGGCCCGCCCACGGCCGTACGGGCACGTATGCACGCGCGCGTGCGGCCGCGCGCGTCCCCGGGGTGCCGTCGGCCGATGTCCGGCCGGTCCCCGTGTACGGCACCCCGTCCGTGGCGGAATCATCCGGTCCATGGCACGAACGTGTACCAGGAGCCGTAGGGGGGTCGCCGTACGGGCGGGGTGGGCGCCACGCTGGGTGGCATGGCCACGCCGCCCGTACCGCCCCGTCCGCCCGACCCGCCGGGTGACACTCCGCCCTCCGGCGGGTTCGGCCCGCCCTCGTACGGCGGTTCGTCCTCGTACGGTGGCCCGCCCACCGCGCGCTTCGACGCCGTCTCCGGCGCGGGAGCGGGCGCGGGGCCGCCCGTGCTGCCGCCGATGCCGCCGGGACCGCCCCGAGGCCCCGGCCGGCGCCGGAGTCCGCTCTTCGCGCTGCTGGCTGTGCTGGCCGCCGCCGTGGTGGTCGCCGTCGTCGTGGTGCTGGCCACGGGCAACGACGACTCGCCCGACGACGAGGGCCCCGCGCGGAAACCGCCGACGCCGTCCTTCAGCCTTCCGAGCGGTCTGCCGTCCGGCCTGCCGAGCGAACTCCCGTCCGGGCTGCCGACCGAGCTGCCGTCGGACCTCCCCACGGAGCTGCCCTCCGGCTTCCCCACGGAGTTGCCGTCCGGTTTCCCCAGCGGCCTTCCGACCGAGCTGCCGAGCGACCTCACGTCGCTTCTGCCTTCGCTGGAAGGACTCCCGCAATAGGTCCAGAGCCCGGAACGGGCACGCGCGCGTAGGCGACACGCCCCGCGCGACACACATGAGGGGCGGCACGAGTCACGTGCCGCCCCTCACGCGCGAAGTGTCACAGGCTCTTCGGCAGCCTCACATACGTCACGGTCGTCTCGATGCCGCTGTCGACCAGGCGCCCCTGGGCGTCGAACGCGCCCGAGCCGTCGGTCATACCGAAGTCGTTGTCGTTGATCAGGGCGATCGTGTTGCGGTCCACGCGCGCGACGCCCTCGATCTTCCCGGGCACTCCGGCGACCTTGCCGAGGTCGACGACGAGCTTCTTGGGCAGCACCCGCACACCGGAGGCGGCGGGGTTCTCCAGCTGCTCCAGGGACGGGGAGGTCGCCTCCTTGTCCCACCGGCTGCCCAGGATGTTCGCCTTGCGGTCCAGCTTCACCTCGTGCAGGCGCGCGGCCTTGTCGGTGCGCTCCTCGACCAGCAGCCGCTCCCCGCCGAGGGCGACGACCGAGGAGATCTTCAGCTCGGAGGTGTCGTCCTCGCTCGGGTCGACGACCTCGACCGGGTCGAAGCGGTAGGCGTACTCGGCGGTGACCGCCCGCTTCTCGGTGTCGAAGCGCAGCAGGCGCACCGTCCGCGAGGCCTCGCCCGCGTCCTGGTCGGGCAGGGACAGGGGGCTCTGGACGGCCAGGACGAGATCCCCGCCCGGCAGCAGGGCCAGCCCCTCGAAGCCCCGGTTGATCTTGCGGTGCAGCAGCACCTCGGGCAGCGCCTCCACTACGCGGTACCCCGCGCCCCGCAGGCCGAGCCCCTTCGGCACGTACCGGGTGAGGACCTTCCCGCGCGCCGACACGTGCACCAGGGAGGGCCCGTACTCGTCCACGAGCCAGAAGCTTCCGTCCTTCGCGCGCACGATGCCCTCGGTGTCCAGCCCGTTCGGGTTGTACGACAGAGGGGTCTTCGCGTCGTAGGAGTACGGCGCCTCGTCGCGGCTCGCCTGGTTGGACAGACCCGTCACGGCCTTGCCGCGCGAGGTGGTGATCGGGATCGCTTGAAGCACCTTCACGGACGTGCCGCTCACCCGGATGCGTACGATCGCCGGGTCGAACCCGGGCACGGGGAACGTACGGCGCTTGGTGCCGTCCACCTTGATCTGGCCGTTGGGGCCGCGGTCGGTGACCGTCCAGAACTCGCCCTGGCGGCCCGCCGGGTAGATGTCGCTGCCTATGCCGCCGAGGTCCACGCCCCGGTCGTCGGTCACCGTGCCCGGCAGCAGCGTGTTGCTGAACCTGCCGAGCGGGATGTCGCCCAGGGTGGCCGTCCGCGTCACGTGGGCCTCGGCGCCCGGCGTCTGCGCGGAGGCCGTCACGGTGCCGGCGAGGGTGGCCAGCAGGGCGAGCGGGACGCCCGCCACGAGCGTGCGGTGGACGGCCCGGCGGCCGGGGGCGTGCAGGGACATGAAGCCTCCTGGGGAGCAAGTGCGGTGACGGAGACACATTTGGGGCACCGCCGGAACGGTGATCGACATCGCGGTGAACGGCGGGCGTCAGCCGTCGGTCAGACTGGCCTCATGCCCTCGCCGGGCTGACCGGGAGCGGCGGACAGCGCCTCCTGGCGGGCGGACTCGGCGGACGCCAGCGCCACCGCAGGATCGCGAGCGGCGTCCCCGGCAGGCACCCAGCGCCCCCGTTCCTTGAGGTACGGCCACCAGTACGCGTCACGGCCGAGCCGCAGTTGGACCTCTCCGCCGCCGACGGTCCACCGGTTCGCCCGGACCCGCAGCTCCGGCCGCTCGCCCTCGTCCCACGCCGCCTCGAGGGCCGCCCGCGCGCGTGACAGGGCCTCGCCCTCGACGGTCCACTCCTCCTCCAGGACGGCGAGAGCCGCAGCGCCTCCCGTGAGCCACGCGCGTACGGCAAGGGCGAGTTGTTCCCGGCTGCGTCCCGACCCGGCCGCGAGCCGGTCCTGGATCGCCCGTTCCTCCCTCGCGCTCACGGCACGGCCCCTCACGGAAGCCCCGGCAGCCTTCTGTGGCGCGCGCGTGTCACTCGTAGCCCCCGTCATGCCACGCCGAGGCGACTGGACGGCGTGTGCCGCCAGCCGCACGGCGTCCTCGGCCGGAGCGAGGGCGCGGACGCGCTCCTGCCGTCCGCCTGCGGGGCCCGTGGCCCACGCGAGCAGGGCATGGGCCCGAGCCGCCGCGGCGGACGCGAGCAGCTCCAGCGCGTCCGTGTCCACGCCCGCGGGCGGCACCGTGCCGGTGTCCAGCGACGGCGGTACGCCCGGCCGCTCAGGCGGCGCGGGCACCGCGGGCAGCGGCGCCCGCGCCGCCTCCCGACGGCAGGCCTCCGCCGCGTCCTGCCCCTCCTGCTCGGCGGGCCCTTCGTCGACCGCGACGGCGGTGCCGCGCGTCTGGAGCTCCTCCACCAGAGCGCGCTCGGACCGGCCCCGCAGGAGCAGCAGGAGGAACGGGTCCTCGTCCAGCAGGCGGGCCACCTGGTAGCAGAGAGCGGCCGTGTGACCGCAGTGGTCCCAGGCGTCGCACCCGCACTCCGCCTCCAGCTCACCCAGTCCGGGCAGCAGGTCCACGCCCGCCGCCTCCGCGTCCTCCACCAGATGCGGCGGCATCTCGCGGTCCAGCAGCGCCGCGACATGACCTACGCGCTCCACGGCCAGGTCCAGGAAGCGGTTCCACTGGGCGTCCGTCAGCACACCGAGCAGCACGTCCGACCGGACGGCCGTGCCATCGGCGTCCTGGACGACGGCCGTGACACGGCCCGGCCGGACCGACACCGCGCCGACGCCTCCGGCGCGCGCCAGCCGACGCCCGCTGCGGATCTGCTCCCCGTCCAGCGCGCCGTTCTCCAGCGCGGCCAGCCAGGCACGTCCCCACCAGGAGCGGGCGAACACCGTCCCGCGCGCGACGGGCGACACCGCAAACGTCAGCTCCTCGGCACCCACCGCCGCGCCGTCTCCGTGACTGTCGTCGTGTCCGTTCACCGGCTGGCTCCCCTCAACTCCACCAGGTCGGCCAGCTCCGCGTCCGACAACTCCGTGAACGCCGACTCGCCGGTTCCGAGCACGGCGTCGGCGAGCGCCCGCTTGCGCGCCAGCATCTCGGCGATGCGGTCCTCGACGGTGCCCTCGGCGATCAGCCGGTGCACCTGGACCGGCCGGGTCTGCCCGATCCGGTACGCACGGTCCGTGGCCTGTGCCTCGACCGCCGGATTCCACCAGCGGTCGAAGTGCACGACGTGCTCCGCGCGCGTGAGATTCAGTCCGGTACCCGCCGCCTTCAGTGACAGCAGGAACACCGGTACCTCGCCGTTCTGGAAGCGCTCGACCATGGCTTCGCGTTCGGCGACGGACGTCCCACCGTGCAGCAACTGGGTTCGTACGCCCCGGCCGGCCAGATGCCGCTCCAGGAGCCGGGCCATGCGCACGTATTGCGTGAAGACCAGCACGCTCGCGTTCTCGGCGAGGATCGTGTCCAGCAGTTCGTCCAGCAGCTCCAGCTTCCCCGACCGCCCGGCGGTCCTAGGCCGCGCCTCCTTGAGGTACTGCGCCGGATGGTTGCAGATCTGCTTCAGCCCCGTCAGGAGCTTCACCACCAGTCCCCGCCGAGCCATGTCGTCGGCTTCCGCGACGGCCGCCAGCGTCTCCCGCACCACCGCCTCGTACAGCCCTGCCTGCTCGGCCGTGAGCGCGACCGGGCGATCGGTCTCGGTCTTCGGTGGCAACTCGGGCGCGATCCCCGGGTCCGACTTGCGGCGCCGCAGCAGGAACGGCCCGACCAGACGGCCCAGACGTTCCGCCCCCGCCGGATCGCCGCCCGCCTCGACCGTCCGCGCGTGCCGCGCGCGGAACGCGCCCAGGCGGCCCAGCAGTCCCGGTGTCGTCCAGTCGAGGATCGCCCACAGCTCCGACAGGTTGTTCTCGACCGGTGTGCCCGTGAGCGCCACGCGCGCGCGTGCGCCGATCGTGCGCAGGGCCCGCGCGGTCGCCGCGTACGGGTTCTTCACGTGCTGTGCCTCGTCGGCGACCACCAGACCCCAAGGAACCGCTCCCAGGCGGGCCGCGTCCAGACGCAGCGTGCCGTACGTGGTGAGCACGAACTCCCCGTCGGCCACGTCCGTCAGGTCACGCCCCTGTCCGTGGAAGCGGCGCACGCGCGTACCGGGTGCGAACCGCTCGACTTCCCGCTGCCAGTTCCCCATCAGCGAGGTGGGACAGACGACCAGGGTCGGACCGGCCGAGGCGGGGTCCGCCGCCCGGTGCAGGTGCAGGGCGATCAACGTGATGGTCTTCCCGAGGCCCATGTCGTCGGCCAGGCAGCAGCCGAGCCCGAGAGACGTGTTCCGGACCAGCCAGTCCAGGCCGACCCGCTGATAGTCGCGCAGGGTGGCGTCGAGCGACGCGGGCTGCGGAACCCGCTCCGCCTGCCGGGGTCCCGTCAAATGCTCCCGCAGGGCGGCGGGCCACCCGGTGGCGGCCACCTCGACGGTGCGGCCTCCGACCTCCGTGACACCGGTCAGGGCGGCGCTCAGCGCATCGATCGGAGTCACCTTGCGGTCCCGCCGTTCCCTGGCGCGGCGCACTTCCTCGGGGTCGATCAGCACCCACTGGTCGCGCAGGCGCACCAGAGGGCGGTTGGCCTCGGCGAGACGGTCCAGTTCCTCACGCGTGAGGTGCTGGTCGCCCAAGGTGAAACTCCAGGTGAAGGCGAGCAGGGCGTCCGCCGAGAGGAACGACGGCAGCCCGAATCCGTCGGCGCCCCGCCCGGCCCGGCCAGTGTCCGAGCGGTCCGGCCCGGTCCCGCCCGAGATCACCCCCCGGCTGTATGCCGTCGCCTCCGCTGGCTCCTCCTGCGGACCCACCACGGCTCGGGCGGTGAGCGTCCGTGCCAGGTCTCGCGGCCAGTGCACCTCCACACCGGTCGCGGCGAGCGCGCGCGTGCCGTCCCCGAGCAGTTCGGCGACCTCGTCTTCCATCAGCTCGACCACGTCCGGCACGGCGGCGGACAGCAGCGGGGTGAGCGCGGGCCAGGCGCGGGCCGCCCTGCGCAGCCCGAGGAGTGCGTCCGTTCGCGCGCGCGGGCCGAACGCCTCACGCGTGACGGCGGTCTCCCGCCACACCTCGCCCGCGTCCGCGACAAGGCCCGGATCGCTGATGCTGTGCACTTGAGGAACGACCCGGAACACCGGGGGCGACGCCGCCTGAAGGTGGTCCGAGAGTCCGTGGACCTCGATACGGAGAGAGATCCGCACCCCTGCGTCATGCCCCGCGGCGACCTCCGCGGCCCACGCGCGCAGTTCCGGAACGCGCACCGGACCCGGTGCCGCGAACGCGGGGCCGCCCGTCACCAGCGGCGCGGCGGGGGAGCGGGGCAGGGTGTCCGCGACCGCGTCCAGGAACGCGCGCAGCAGACGCTCCGGCTCGGGCAGCCGCGGAGGCGCCGCGCCCTCCAAGGCAACGGCGCGTGCTTCGAGCGGCATGGCGGCTGCCAGGCGGCGCACATGGTCGGTGTCGTCCGGGTCCAACGGTCCTACGCGCCAGGCGTCGTGGTCCTCCTGCGAGAGGCCGGGCAGCAGCAGGCAACGGGCGACGAATCCCAGTGCCGTGAGCGCCGCCGTACTCCAGAACGCCACGGAGTCGCGCACATGCGGGTCGCCCTGCGGGCGGACGAGCAGGTGCAACGCCTCGTCCAACGGCACTATGACGGCGGGCACGCGCGTGACGCGCGGTCCGGTAACGGTCGGCAGCACGACGGCGACGTCCGTGACCTCCGAGCCGACGGCCCCGGAGACGTGCTCTGCTCCCTTGGCCCTCTCTGCAGTCCCCGTCGGAAGGGGACACGTCGGGACGGCGTCGTCAGGCGACCAGAAGGCGAACCGGCCCGCCCGCGCCGGCACACCGGGCAGGAATACGGCGGCCCGGTGCGCCCACGGCGAGATCTCCGACGAGGTTTCCGCTGGAACCCGATGAACGGAAATGGGTACTCCTCAAATTTGACTACCGGAAGTCGGTGGCCGAGGGTACAGCACTCATCGGCTGAACGTGCACTCCCTGCCGACCGAGGCCGGGCGAGTGAGACCGGGCGAAGACGGCCGGCCGGAAAGCTGTTCGAGGCCGCCGACGCGGGCATCTAAGACCGTGTCCTACGTGGTGATCGCTCGTTGGGCTGTCTATGGGGCGGGGTACGTGGAGTTGGATTGTTCCGGACGGGCTGTGGGAGATCG